>NZ_JAEMVA010000002.1 GCF_029215955.1 Sulfurimonas sp. SAG-AH-194-I05 | reverse complement strand
CTCTCAATGTCAGCATCACTAAGTCTTGCAACTTGACCTTTCATAAGACCTTTCATTGGACCACCATATGTTCCATTCTTATAACCCTTTAAAGAGTCTACAAGTTCTGTATAGCTCATTGTATTAATTACTTTAGATTTACCAAGTGCTTTTCTCTCACCATTTTGACCATGACAACTTGAACATTTTTTATAAAGGTCAGCACTTGCCGAAACATTTGTAGCACCTACGAGTGCACCTAAAATAACTAAAGCTTTTAACGTTGATTTGATTGTAGTTTTCATTTTGAAACTCCTTAATTTTTATACTGTAAGTGTAACGCCAAATTGTGAAGTAATCGTGGAAGTGAGTATTTTACTAAAAAATTATTTTAATGTACCAAATACCTTGTATTTATCCCAGTAAATATCTATCGCATCACGGAGTTCTTTATGCTTTAACGTGGTTTTAGCCTTAACGCCAAACCTTCTTATAAAAGCTTCAGCCATTACACTTCTTTTTTGCGAGGGAGAGTTTAAGTACTTGATCATTGCCTTTTTCACTTCTCGTTTACTACTGTACTGAAGGAGGTATCTGTAAAAGTATTTATCTATACTTACGGGGAGTTCTTCATGACATGCAACGCAGTTTGTTTCATATACGTTAGAATACAAAAGAGTTGAAGAGAAAAGAAGTAAAAATAAAACCTTAGTTAACATATTTTTTCCTACCATGACACATGCACTTTTGTTCCAATTTTTTCTTCTGATGTAATTTTGATGTTTAAACTATACTCTTTAGCTATACTTGACACAATATTTAAACCTATTCCAAAACCACCACTACTTTTGTTAAACCTAGCATATCTATCTTGAAGCTTAGCGATATTTTTTTTTGCTATCCCTATACCACTGTCCTCAACTACAATACGCCTTGTATCCACATGTACAGTTACAGATCCTTGCATTTTATTATATTTAATCGCGTTTGAAATCAAGTTGTCTAAAAGCTTAGAAAACTTTCCCTTATCCATATAAAGCGAAGTATTTTGGATTATAGTACTATGTAAGGTAACTTTGCGAGCTGATGCTAGTGATTTAAAGTACTCTATTCTTTCTTCTACTACATGTGCAATATCTAAAGTTTCATCATTTGAAATAATCTTATTTCCTAATGTAAGGTATGTTAAATCTTGGTAAATATTTGAAATCGTTTTTGCACCTATGTCTATTCTATTTATTTTTTTTAATGTTTTTTCATCGAGATTCTCTTTATTTATCATCTCTATATTTGTAACTATAGTACTTACAGGAGTGTTTAACTCATGCGTTGTATCTTTTATAAATCTATCGAGTAAGTGCATGGCATCACGCATTGGTTTTATGAAAAGTTGTAAGAGGATATAGCCTACTATAAGCATAACACTAAGTGCGATACTGTTAAATAGAAGAAGCTCTTTTTTCACATGTTCTAACCATAACTCATCATCTTTAATCATAACTATTACAAACTTCGCACCAACATAGTATGACTCAGGGATGCTTACAAGGTGAATCATGCCATCACCTAAATATAAAATTTCATTGAGTTTCACACGTGTTTTTATTGTTTGAAAAATAAGGTTTTCATCACTGTCTAAAATAGCACTTTCATAAGCGTCACTACGCGGATAGTACTTGTTTTTATCGAAATTAATATGGAGTTGTTTTAAATCTTCTATAAGATTTTTGGAATGTTCTTGAAGTTCGTGTCTTTTTTCTTGAAGCATTAAGTCTTTTTGTGCGTCATAATACATAAATGAAAATGCAAAAACGATAACTATACTAAAAAGAATATAGAGGCTAGAAAATCTAAAAAGTGTTTGTTTTTCACTCCGTAGTAAATCTGTATCCAAGCTTTTTGATACTGACAATCTTTTCCTTTCCAAGAATTTTTCTTAAGTTTTTAATGTAGGTGCGTAGAGCACTTTCACTTGATGTTTCATCATAGTGCCAAAGTGTCTCGTTAATTACTTCATGTGCAATAGCTTCATTTTTATGCTGTAAAAAAAGCTTTAAAAGAATCGCCTCTTTAGCACTAATATTTTGCTCTTCTCCCTCTACATACAAAGTGTTAGAAGATGTTTCATATTCTATATGATCATTTATTTTTACTTTCGTACTCGTTCCATGAAAATAACCCCGTTTGAGAATATTTTCAATACGAAAAAGTAATTCTTTTAAAGCAAAAGGCTTTCTAATATAGTCATCACAACCACTATTATAACCATCTTCAAGGGAGTCTATAGAATTTAAAGAGGTTATATAAATAGCAGGCGTACTTATACCTTCTTCTCTTTTTTTCTTTAAAAGTTCAAAACCATTTATATGCGGAACATTCACATCAAGTAAGAACAAATCGAACACCTGTTCATACATAGAATCTTGTGCAGTTTCACCATCATATACAGAAATGACATCAAAGTTATTTTCTTCTAAAAATTCACTTACTGTTTCATTTAATGTTACATCATCTTCAAGTAAAAGTATTTTTGCCTTCATTCTTTTTTCACTTTAACTTTTTTTTATTTTCATTATATTTTTTTCTTTCTTTTTCATTCATAAATGGCTCACGGGACTCAAGTTCATCTTTAAATTTTACTTCATCAGATGCTTTTACATAGCCGATAATTTCGATTAATTCTTGGGTGCTCATTTCAGTAAAATTTTCATTTGCATGAAGAAAATTTATCAGTACTAAGCTTATAAAAAATATTTTGGTACTTATGTGCATTTTTACTCTTTTATATGTTTAATACCTAAAGTATACACTAAAATTGTTGATGAATCGTGAAGCTAAAAAAGGTTTCCACATGTTGGGCATGTGGAAAAAGAAGATTTAGTTTATTTTTTTTATGATAGAGTCGACGGAGAAACCAAACTTCTCAAAAAGTTGTCCTGCTGGTGCTGATGCTCCAAATGTATCCATAGCGATTACAGTGTCAGCTAGTCTGTACCACTCTAAACCACGAGCAGCTTCAATAGCTACAGTTTTTGTATTTTCTTTTATAATAGACTTCATATAAGAAGCATCTTGTTCTATGAAGAGGTCATAACACGGAACTGAAACAACATTTACCGCTACATCTTTAGCGTTAAGAGTCTCTTTTACTTTTAATGCTAACGCAACTTCTGAACCTGATGCCATAAGTGTAATCGTCGCACCCTCATCAGATGAAAGAAGATACCCACCTTGACTTGCCTCTCCACGTACAGCATGTGGAAGAACTGCTAAATTTTGACGAGAACATACAAATGCCGATGGTGACTTAGTCATAGTTAATGCAGTTTTCCAAGCTTCAATATTCTCTGCCCCATCTGCTGGTCTCCAAACATAAAAGTTAGGTAAGGCACGAAACTGTGAAAGGTGTTCTATTGGTTGATGCGTAGGACCATCTTCACCAACACCAATGCTGTCATGTGTCCAAATAAAGAACTGTTGAATTCCTGTAAGTGCTGCAATTCTTGCCGCTGGTTTTAAATAGTCTGAGAACACAAAAAATGTAGCTGAAAAAGGCATAAGTGGACCATAAAGAGCCATTGCATTTGTAATAGAAGCCATAGCATGTTCACGAATTCCAAAGTATATATTTCTACCCTTTGGAAAAATACCCATATCGTTTAGGTTTGTTTTATTTGATGGAGAAAGGTCAGCTGAACCACCTAAAAACGATGGAATCCCTCTAGCAATTGCATTCATGATTTTACCATTTGTACCACGGGTAGCTTCTGCTTTTTCAAAAACAGGGTAATCTATACGAGAAAAATCAGGATTTTGTAAGGCAGTTAAAGCTTCATTTTGCTCCATTAAAGGAAGTGTTTTTTGTCTGTGATTCCATTCACGTTCACATAAGTCACCCTCTTCAATTGCTACGCGAAATCGTGCCATAACATCTGCATCAACATGAAAAGTTTTACTTGCATCAAAACCAGCTTTGATTTTAGCTTCTTTGATTACATCATCACCAAGAGGTGCACCATGTGCATGGTGTGAACCTTCAAGTTTTCCAGCACCTTTAGCAATTAAAGTGTTTGCAATAATTATTGTCGGTTTAGTATTTGCTTTTGCAGTTGCAATTGCAGTGTCTATTTCTTCAAAATCATGACCATCTATTTCTAGTACATCCCAACCTTGCGATTCAAAGCGCATACGAATATTTTCTGAAATACTGAGTTCTGTTGAACCCTCGATAGTGATTTTGTTTGAATCATAAATAAGAATTAAATTATCAAGCTTGTTATGTCCCGCGATAGAGCATGCTTCATACGAAAGTCCCTCTTCTAAATCGCCATCACCACATAAACAATAAACATTGTGGTCTATCAGTGCTGCAGTCTCAGAGTTTACTTGATTTGCTACAAATTTTGAAGCCATTGAAAAACCAACAGCATTTGCAACACCTTGACCAAGTGGTCCTGTTGTAATTTCTATACCTTTTGTGTGACCAAATTCTGGATGCCCTGGAGTTAAAGAGTCGAGTTGACGAAAGTTTTTCAAGTCTTCTATTTCAAGACCATAGCCCCAAAGGTAGTAAAGAGAGTAAATTAAACCCGTTGCATGTCCACCTGAAAAAACAAGTCTATCACGGTTTAACCACTCTGGGTTTTTAGGATTATGATTTAAATGTTCGCTTAAAACCACTGCAATATCTGCTAGACCCATAGGAGCACCAGGGTGTCCGGAGTTTGCCGCTTGAACCATGTCCGCTGCTAAAAATCTTATCGAATCTGCCATTTTTTGACGCATTACACTCATATTAATTCCTATGTCTGTTTATGTATTTTATTAGTAATGATGAAAGGTTTTCTTTTAGGTTGTCATCAAAAGTATTCAACTCAACTAAGAGTTCATCCGCTAAGGTATTTGCTTCTTTCATAGTCTCATCTAAGCCTATCAAAGTAACAAAACTATTTTTTTCTTCATCATTTCCTGTAAGTTTTCCAGCTTCTTCAGAGCTTTGTGTAACATCTAAAATATCATCTTGAATCTGAAATAAAAGTCCAAGTTTAATACCAAAGTTATAAAGCGCATCACCTACTTCTTCTTTACCTACAATAATGGCACCCATTTTTAGTGATGCTGCTATGAGTTTTGCTGTTTTATTTGTATGAAGCATTTTAACATCTGCTATTTTTAGAGGTGAATTTTCAAAGTAGCAGTCTATAGCTTGACCTAAAACCATTCCATTTAAACCGCCATTACATGCGAGTTCACGAATGAGTTGCACCCGAGTATAGTCTGAAAATGGAGCATGTGAGAGTACCTCAAAAGAGTAGGTATTTAAAGCATCACCTACTAAAATAGCTGTGACTTCATCATAAACCACATGTAAGGTTGGTTTACCACGTCGAAGTGGCGAGTCGTCCATAGCGGGTAAGTCATCATGAATAAGTGAGTAAGTATGAAGAAGTTCAACTGCATATGCCGCATGTCTAGCCCCTTCTAAAAGTAAAGGGTTGTAAGCATTTACAACACCGAGTAGAAGTGCTGGACGGAAACGTTTACCACCAGCTATAAGCATTTCCCCTAAGGCCTTTTCATAGGTAGGATGTATACTTTTTGACACTGGTAAGTTTTTTAATAAAAAGTCTTCAAATTCTTGCATGTGGAATTATATAAAGACTCTCGTTAAAAGCTGTTTAAAAAAATTTCTTTTTATCATATTGTTCTTTATATTTATCATAAATATTTTCTTTAAACTTATACTTTTCATGTAAGTCTGAATTGTTTTTTTCAAAGTAACTAATCCATGCAAGGAAGTTCAAGTAAAGCTGTGCATTTGTTGTTGACTGCTGTAAAAGGTTTGTATTTACATTTTCATTTTTATGCGAAATAGGAATTAAAGTAATAGAAAAAATCAATGCATACTTGAGAATAAACTGTAATTTACTTGGAAACATAAGTAAAGTCATAGTCATGCTAAGAACGGTAAGTGCATTAAGTAGTAAGCCTATCATGGATAAGGCTAGGGCAAAAGGAGGAATGTAGAGTAGTTTTATAGCGTCATCACCATAGTGCTCTGCATTGCCACCATCTAAAAAGTCGTCTTTTTCAAAATTCATAAACTTCACTTGCTCGCTAATTTTTGGTAAATAAACCATAGATCTAAAACTTGCTAAATCTTTAGAATTTAAAGCATCAAGCGTGTTCGTAATATCTTCTTCATTAAGATCAGGTAGTTTTTCTTGAATTTTTGTTTGAATATAACCACTATATATATAATTTGAATAATCCATATCAAGGCGTATGTCATTCACCCCTATCTCTTTTTCGAGCTTTTCATAAAAAAGAGCATATGCTTTTGCATATTTTTTTGCAGCCATAATCTTGAAGTACTGTATAAACTCTTCGTAACTATAGTTAAAATCAAAAGGTACTAAAATATCATTTTCTTGAAGTTTTTTCATGACAACATACTTCACTTCATAATGATACATGAAATCTTTCACCCCTAAGTTGGGTGGTAAGTTATGCAGTTTTATGCGTGCGGCTTGTAAAATTTCTTTTTTTATTACGTATTTAATTTGTTCTTGTGAGACCATACCTACGTTATCTTGCCACTCATAAGGTTCTATGTAATGTCCAAAATTTTCGTCCATACTCTCTTTATAACGGTTACGTACTCTTTGAAAACTTTCATATCTAAAATATGTTCTTAAATTATCTTCGATGCGTCTTAATCTATCTGGAGCAGTTTCTTTTTCTATTTTAGCATCTATTTGCATCCACGCTTCTACATAACTTTTATAATTTTTTCTCAAACTTTGTACAAGTTCATCGTAGCCTTTGTTCATGTTTTCTTCGTTGAGCATTTGAAGTTGTTGGTCTATGCGTATTTTATTTTTATTTATGGCATTCCAAAGTTTGACTACTTCAACTGAAGCAAGTCTAAACTGCTCTTTTTTTTCTTTAAAATCTTCTTTTAAATTTTTTTCTATATAAACATCTGCAACTTTTTCTTTTCCACGTTGTTTTAACTTTGTAATGAGTTTTTCATCTGCATGAAGTAACAAAAAGCTGTTACTTAAAAGAATTCTATCATTTACATCAAGCGTATTATTTTTAATTTTTTCACTATCTATAAAAGAGTCGTATACAAAAATATTGTTTAAAACACCGTACTTAAAAACATTTACATAGTACGCATCGTGACGTTTTTCTTTGTTAATTTCTACAATTTTTGTAACAGTTTGATTGAGACCCTCATACAATACAAGGTAAGATAAAGAACTCAACACAAGCACGATGAGAAATGCAAAGCGTTCCTTTATGCTTCGAGCGAGGTAGTAAAGAAAAGGGAATAAAAGAAGTGTTATTCCTATAGCAGATATTCTATGTCCGTTTATGTTTAAGTTTTCTATCGTTTCTTTTGTAAGGGGCGTTGTTGTAGTAACAGTGAGTACATAGTAGTTATAGTAACTCTCTAAAGCAATGTATCCGATTTTAACAAGAAGTATCATCAAAAAAAGATAAAGAGGGTATTTTAATTTATTCAATGTTTATCGGTTTTTCATGTTTTTTATTCATAGAATCAAAAAAAGCTGTCAAAGCATCATCAATACTGATTTTTTGAATGACTACCTTTTTTGTACCTAGTAATTCGTCTTTTGTTATAAACTGTTTTTGCATGTCTGATTCTCTTTTGACTATGTCAAGTGTTTCTTCTTGAGAAACATAACCATCAACTACTTCAATCATATTTATTTTTGGATACATTATATTTTCTTCTGCATAAAAAATATTTTGTGACGCCATATAGATTTTTTTACCATTTGAAGCATATGTATAGTTTTCTATCTCATCATTCTTCGTTTCATCAATTGCTGTAATCTTAAAAGCATACAGTGTATGCGAAACGAGAATAAAAAGAAGAAAATATTTCATACTATTTTGCATATATCGTTAGGTCGTAAAGACTATCTTCAGAAGAAACTCCACCAACGTTATTAATCGTTTGTTCTACTTTTTTTAGGTTAACAAAAGTTTCTAGTTTTACCTTAGAAAATACCTGTCCATTAATAGA
The DNA here is from genome assembly GCF_029215955.1 of Sulfurimonas sp. SAG-AH-194-I05. Taxonomy (GTDB): domain Bacteria; phylum Campylobacterota; class Campylobacteria; order Campylobacterales; family Sulfurimonadaceae; genus Sulfurimonas. Next base: position 86,426 of record NZ_JAEMVA010000002.1, on the reverse strand, counting down.
AGTCACAAAAAGATCATCTTTCTTTTGAATGTTCACATGCAAGACTTTATCGTGCAAACCTATAACGCGGAAAATCTTGTTTTGAATGATGATTTCATTTTTATCATACGAGATAACAAACTCCTCACCTAAGTCTGATTTTAAAACTATAGAAGGTGTTCTTGAGTTATAGGTAGACTTGTATTTTGCCTTAATGCTTACGTTGAAATTACTTACAGTGTTCGTAAGGCGTACTGAGAAAGTACCTGAAGAAGCATTGTTTGTAACATAACGACCGTCTGTCGCTTGGTAGAGGTTTACCGTTGTTACATTAAGATTTTCTAAGGCATAGAGAGAAGCCTTAGAATTTTGTCCGTACGCATTTGAAAAATACTGTGCTTGAAGGTCAAAAACCATTTGTGCGTTTAAAAAGCTCACACTTAGCATGAGGAATATAATTATTTTTTTCATTTTTCTACTTATTTTATGATTTGGGACAACATAATAGCAGTAATATACTTAGATTATGATTATTATTTGATTTTTTTATACAACGAATATACGATTTTGAGTGAAATTTTGTAGTATTTAAGCTAACTTTAACACAATAAGTTTCATAATACTCCTAAGGCTACCAGAGTAGTCCAATTTTTATACAACTAAGGAGTCTCTTATGAAAAGAGCAGGTTTTACAATGATCGAATTGATCTTCGTTATCGTTATTTTAGGTATTTTGGCTGCAGTTGCAGTTCCAAAATTAGCAGCTACACGTGGTGATGCAACAGCAACTGCTGCATTAGCAAACTGGAAAACGGCAGTTAGTCAAATTCAAGCAACAGCAACAGCAACAGGAGCTGTAGCAAATTTAAATACTTTCATTGATGGTAGTGCAACACTTACTGTTACATCAAATGTTATAACTGCAACTGATGGAACTAATACTTGTGCTATTGGTACAGTAGATGCAACAGATACAAACTTAACTATTAGTTCTGTAGGAAGTACAGGTAACTGTGCCTTGTTTACAAATGTTACTACGGGTGTCATCCCATTAACTGGTAATGCTGTAGTTAGATAGAAAACGATTTTGTCTCATTCCCATGTTCTACATGGGAGTATCTACTGCAATTAAAACTAACCTAAATAAACATATGTATTCCCAAGAAAAAGTATGGAAACTAGACTAAAGTTCTCTCCTAGCGAAACCTACACTGTGCAACCACAATCATTCCATTAAATATTTTATATATAAGTTTATGTTCTAAAATAATTATTCTTGAATAGTAGCCATTGGAATCTTTTTCTAACTTTTTTGGATTTTTTTGTATGTCTTTGAGTATAAGGTCTATTCTTTTTAGAACTGTCTCATCGTTTTGTTTCCAAAACTGATAATCTTCAAAAGCTTTATCTGCAAAAGCAATAATCATAGTAGTATGCCTTTTTAGTTTAGATATAAATCTATTATAACGAAAATGAAACATAAAAATGCTAAAATGACCTTAAAGGATTTCTCATGCAAAAATCACATTATGCTTTTACTATGATTGAGTTAGTTTTTGTTATTGTTGTTTTAGGTATATTAGCCTCTGTGGCTATTCCAAAACTTGCAGCAACTCGAACTGATGCGGAAATTACAAAAGGTCGCTCAGATATTGCTTCGATTCGTTCAGGTATTGTTACTGAGAGACAGGCGAGACTTATTACGGGTGATTCTAATTATATTTCAGGGATTAAGTTAAATGAAAATGGTTTGTTTGGTGGTGTGTTAATGTATGGAGTTGCAGACAGTACAAAGGCAGGACATTGGACAAGTACAAATACAGATACAAATGCGACAGCAACCTATAACTTTAATGTTGCGGGTACAAATGTAGGATTTACGTATACACAATCTACAGGACTTTTTGTCTGTACAACATCAAGTGATACTTTTTGTTCTGACCTTACTAATTGATATTTGGCTATAATTAGTAATGGCTAAAATAGATAGAGTAAAAGAGTTTATAAATTATTTAAAAGTTGTGTTAGTATTATCTCTAGCGACTGTGATTGGACTTGTTTCATGGATTGCAAATAATTATGAAAAAGAGAACACTCTGTTACTCAATTTAGCAATTTCTACAATAGTGATTTTGCTCTTAATAACTATTTTAATTAATAAAAAAATAATTAAAGATATTAAATCTTTAGAGGATTTATAAGTATGGAATACTTGATCATTGCTACTATACTTTTTGTTGGAACTTTACTATATATTGTTAAAGATATAGTTTTTTCTCATTAACTATAAGCGTATTAATACCTTAATATTTGAATTACTATAAAATAGCCTTACTCTCTTCACCACTTGAACCACTTACATATTCTTCATCTTTTGAGCTAGAATTAAACTCTGTTGTCCATGTTGTATTAAATACTAGAGAACTTAATGGTGTCGTACTTTTAAGTTGTGATAAGCCAGACTTTAAAACTTTAGAAATTCTTGAAATAAGTAGCTCTTATTATTCTCAAAAACAACAGCAACTTGCTAAGTTTATTGCTACGTATTATTTTTGTTCTTTGGGTGATGCTTTTGGGATTATGGTTCCTTTTTTAGATGTTTCACATGCTGAGAAAAAGAAGCAAGATACTCAAAGTATAGAACTTTCTTGCAAACAAGAACAAGCCCTAGAATTTTTAAAAAAACATCAGGTCTCCTTACTCTTTGGCGATACAGGAAGTGGAAAAACAGAAATTTATATGAAAAGATTTCAAGAAATTATGCAAGAAGGTAAAAGAAGCATATTTTTAATGCCTGAAATTTCACTTACCCCTCAAATGGGCATACGACTTGAAGAACATTTTGGTTCGCATGTTGTCATGTGGCATTCAAAACTCACACCTCTTCAAAAGAAAAAAGCAATGGAAAAAATTAGAAGTGGCGAAGCGTATATAATCGCAGGACCTCGTTCAGCCTTGTTTTTACCCATAAAAGACTTAGGACTTATTGTAGTAGATGAAGAGCATGACGATAGTTATAAAGCATCTTCGCGACCAAGATACAACGCGCGTGACCTCGCCATTTATATGGGGAAAATACATGCGGTACCTGTGATTTTAGGAAGTGCAACACCTGCTTTAACCTCATATGTTAAATTTCCACATGTAAGACTTAAGGGTGGGCATTTTAAATCAAATAAAGAGTTTATTTATGAGAGGTGTAAAGAAAACTTATCGCCATTAATTCTAACTGCTTTAGAAAATACATACAAGGCTAAAGAGCAGTCCATAGTCTTTTTACCAACACGAGCGAACTTTAAACATCTTTTATGTGGAGACTGCGGGCATCATTATGAATGTGCATTTTGTAGTGTTGGTATGAGCATACACCAAAAGAGTAGGGCTATGAAGTGTCACTACTGTAATTTCACACAGGCGATTCCTCAAGTATGCTCTGCATGTGGAAGTGCTAACTTAAGCTCTTCACGACTGGGAACAGCGGAGGCTGTGAAAAACATACGTGAAGTGTTTCCACATGTAAAGGTAGAACAGTTCGATAGAGACATCATAACCACACAGTCTAAACTTAAAAAAGCACTTAAGCGTTTTAATGATAAAGAGACAGATATTTTAGTTGGAACACAAATGCTAAGTAAGGGGCATGATTACCACGGTGTTACATTAGCTGTTGTAATGGGAATGGACAACATGCTCCACATGGGAGATTATAGAGCAAGGGAAAAAGCCTTGTCTTCTTTGATTCAAGTCTCGGGTCGTAGTGGTCGTAAAAAAGATGCAAAGGTTTTAATTCAAAGTTTTAATGAAGAGTTTTTTTCTACGTATATAAATAGTTATGAAGACTTTTTAGAAGAAGAGAAGTTTTTTAGGGAGGGTTTGTATCCACCTTATAAAAAATTATGCCGTATTTTGTTCTCACATAAAAATGGAGCTAAGGCACGTGAAGCAATGGACGTGATGCAAGGTAAACTTTTCGTATGCCACAACATAGAGGTTGTGGGTTATGGAAAGTGTGCCATTGAGAGAGTAGCAAATAAATACAGGTTCGAGATTTTACTACGTTCGGACAAAAGTACAGACCTCATAAAAGCTATTAAAATGAGTAAGGTTCCCTTGGCTGAAATAGATATGGATCCTATTGATTTTGGGTAAAGGGGTTGATGAGACCCCTTTTGTAAGTTAATAAAGTTCGACTAAGTAGCCAAGCACTATCAACAAGATAAAAATTCGATACAAGAAGTAACCTCCTTATACTTGCACTCTTACCCCATAACCCGCCATCTACCCAAAAGTATAGACCAAAAAAAAGCCCTACCACTAATCAAAGCAGTAGGGCTTAAGTGCATGAGGTAATCAGCCTCCGAATTTTATCCTGTTACAACAATATTATAGCATAAAATAGTTAAGTCAAAATCCTTTATTATCAAAAAACCAATAAAAAGCCATAAGTAAACCTGATGTTTTTTTATACGTTTCATCAAACATAAAGGCTTTTGCATCTTCGAGTGGGATGTATATAACTTCTATGTCTTCTTCTATAAGTCCACCACCTTCGTTTATTTTCATACTGTCGTTACAAACTGCATAATAAAGAGTTTGTTGTGTTCCTGAAATACCTACGCTTGTGTAAAATGTACTTACTTCTTGGATTCTTTCTAAAGGGACATCGTAGCCACATTCTTCAAAAATCTCTTCTTTTGCTATTTGAATATTTGATGCGTCCTTATCGATTATACCAGCACAAAGTTCGTACATCATGCCATCCACTTTATTTGAATTCAAAACAGGAGCACGAAATTGTTTTACAAGTATAAATGCTCTTTTTTCTTCATGCCACAGTAAAATTGCAACGCTATCATGTGCAATGACAGCTTCCCAAATTTTTGGTGTGTCATTAAGTGTATAGTTAATTTGAATTGGTTTTATAAATTTTGGATTCTTTAACTCTGTGATGGAATCTATTTTAACCATTTGTATTCTTTTGACTTGGAGTTTTATTTGCATTGTCATTATTAAAATAACAACGGCTTGTCTGCACTTGTTTTTTAAGAAACTTTGTTTCATTTTCTAAGTGTGTATTAATTATTTCATTATAGTTTTTAGAAAGTTTTAAGAAGGATTTTCTTTCTTTATTTTTAAGTTTTTTCGTTGTAAGTTGTACACGTTTTGCCGGGTTGATTGCACGACCACTTTTACGTAATTCAAAGTGTAAATGTGGTCCAGTTGAACGACCAGTTGTTCCAACATAGCCAATAGTTTGTCCCTTTTTAACGCGTTTACCTCTTTTCATCCCTCGTCTAAAACCTTTAAGATGGGCATAGCGTGTTTCATAACCATCTTTATGACGGATTTTTATAAGTTTACCGTAAGAACCCATTCGAGCTACATATATAAGTGTTCCACTCCCAGCTGCTACAACAGGAGTCCCTCTTCTAGCTGCATAATCTATACCTAAGTGTGCTTTCCACTTTTTAAGAACTGGATGGAATCTTCTTTTTGTAAAACGTGAAGATATACGACCACCTTGGATGGGACGTGCGAGTAAAAAGCTTTCTATTTGCTTCCCTTTTTCATCATAGTATCTTCCATCTTTGTTGAGGTAAATATAATGAGGACGATTATTCGTCTCAACCATTCCAGCTTTTAATGTAGGCATAGAAAATGGCTTTCCTAGTCTATACTTTTGTTCATAAATCATGACCAAATCATCATTTTTTCTCAAAGCTGTAAAATCAATAGATGTACCAAAGCTCGTAAGAAAAATGGCTACGAGTTTAAAGGAATCTGTTTCATTTTGAATATCAATAGAAGGATTTGTTTTTATTTTTAAGGTAAAAGCTGAAGTTTTTGTTTCAACAATTATAGGAATAGCTTCAAATTTATATGTGTCTTCAAATGCGTATATATGAATTTGAAGTTCATCATTAAGAGGAATTAAAACCTGTTCTATTGTACCGTCCCTACTACGTAAAATATTGCAGTGAACACCTGCTCGTATCTCTTCTACAAGTCGTTTGTCATCTACATCTAAGTTATCTAAGAGATGTTTTCTTGGAAGGAGATTATTGCTTAAAAAGTCGGAATATGTAACGCCATTTTCCCAGCGAAAGTTTTCAACTTCAGCGCCAAAAAGTGAGAGTGTAAATAATAAAAGTATAAAAAGTCGTGTCATAAAGTTAAAACCTGAAAGAAAATAACTGAAACTTTAGCAAAATTTGGCTTAGTCTGAGGTTTGTTTGCTATAATCACAATATAAATAAGGCAAAAGGATAGCATTTATGAAGTATGTTTTTTCATTTTTTCTTCTTACTATTGCACTTTTCGCAGGGGTTGTTAAAACACCTACGTTAAGCGTAAATAATGCAGCAAATACTGCAACAATTAAAATTAATACAATTGATGTTGGAGTAAGTGGTTTTATCGTTCATAGGTTTTCAGAAAATAACTCAGTTATAGTGAAAGAAGTTGTAGTTATATCGTATAATGAAGAGACGAACATAGCTAAATTAGAAATGCAGGACTATACAGATATGCAGCAAAATGCTTTACCTGTTTTAGAAACTGAAGTTGAAGTTGGTGATATTGTGATCCTTGCGTTTGGATATACAAGGGCTATACTGATTGCTCCAAATGAAGAAATTTACTACAGAATCACTAAGGCTACAAGTAAAATTCAGTGGTTGCATCCTGACCTTTTTGCTACTGTTTTAGCATACAACTCGCATCCTACCCCACTCAAAGAAGATTTCATTTCTATGAGTAACATCACATCTGCTGGACTTGTATTTATTTATATTAACCAAAAACTTTTTACAGTTGATGCGAAGAGTTTAGTGATTTTAAATACTACAGATGCTCCACTTACACAGACGCAAACGAAATTACCATTTTATATGCGCATAGAAGGTCTTGAATCTAACTGGTACTCATTTGGTGAGGGAACAGGAGAGTTACAAGCTTACGAGCCTTACTATTGTAGACTACTCACTGATAATAACCCAACAAATAAAGAGATTGAAAAAATCTGTTCAATGAAAGCAAAACATATAAATAAAGGAGAAAGCACATGGTCGATCAAAAACATATCCAACACTTTATTTCGCTGGTAGGTAAAGAAAATCTTTATAGCGATAAAGCACATTTAATTGCATACTCTTATGATGCTACGCGTGAGCATTTTGAGCCTGATGCAGTACTTTTCCCAAGAAATGAAGAAGATATTTCTAAAATTTTAAAATACTGCAATGAACATAAAATTATTATAGTTCCTCGTGGAGCTGGGAGTGGTTTTACAGGTGGAGCATTACCAAGCTCTGGCGGTATAGTTCTGGCTTTAGAAAAACATATGAATAAAATATTAGAAATTGACATGAAAAATATGGTTGCTATTGTACAACCAGGCGTTATAAATATGGATTTGCAACGTGCTGTGGAAGAGGTTGGTTTGTTTTATCCGCCAGATCCTGCGAGTCAAGAGTATTCTACTCTTGGTGGCAATGTAAGTGAAAATGCTGGCGGTATGCGTGCTGCAAAGTATGGAATTACAAAAGATTACGTAATGGCTACACGTGCAGTTTTACCAAATGGTGATGTTATTAAGGCTGGAAAACGTACGATTAAGGATGTTGCTGGGTATAATATTTCAGGAATTTTAATCGCTTCTGAAGGTACATTAGCCGTACTGAGTGAAATAACTTTAAAGCTTATTCCTAAGCCTAAACTCACTAAAACAGCAATGGGGATTTTTGATAGTGTCAGTCAAGCTATGGAAGCTGTATATAAAACTATGGCAAGTGGTATTACGCCAGTTGCAATGGAGTTTTTAGATAACTTGACCATTCGTGCAGTTGAGCAAATGCATCATAAAGGTTTGCCTATTGAAGCTGGAGCTTTACTTGTGACTGATGTTGATGGAAATTTAGAAGATGATTTAAAGTATCAGCTTAGTGAGATTCAAAGAGTTTTTGAAGAAAATGGTTGTACTGAATTTAGAATTGCAAAAGATGATAAAGAAGCTGCGGCTATATGGTTTGCAAGAAGAAATGCTTCTCAAGCGATAACAGTGTATGGAAGTAAAAAACTCAATGAAGATGTAACTGTACCTCGGGCTGCTTTACCTGAGTTACTAGAAAGGTTCAATGCTATTGCTAAAAAGTACGCTATAAATATTCCATGTTTTGGTCATACAGGGGATGGAAATGTGCATACAAACGTAATGGTAGATGGCAAAGACCCGGAACAGGTAAAAATTGCTTATATGGCAATAAAAGAGGTTTTTCAAGCAACCATAGACTTAGGTGGAACACTCTCAGGTGAACATGGCATAGGTCTTGCAAAAGCACCTTACATGAGCATGGCATTTACAGAAGAAGAGATGAATCTTTTTAAATCGATTAAAATGGCATTTGATCCAAACAATATTTTAAACCCTGCAAAAATGGGACTTAGTTAGGAATTATGTTATAATTATTTATGAGTAAACTAGAAAAATTAAAAGAAGAATTAAATTGGCTTAAAGTACTATTTGCACTTTTACTTGTATCTAATTTTTCACTTTTAGCTTGGTTAGTCCAAAATTACTTTAAAGAAAGTGAAAGTGATATTTTATATATAGCTTCTGGTACGGTTATTATTATAATGATTATTTTAATATTAATTACTAAAATAGCACGAAAAAAAATTAATGAGTTAGAGGATTTATAATGGTATATTTAATATATGCAACAATGGCATTTGTTTTATTTGGAGTGGTATATTCTATATATGAAATTTCATTCCGTACAAAATCAAGTAAAATGTAGTTAAAACTAATTTTATTGATGCGAAAAATTATAAATAAGCAGAATATAAAACATCTATTCCATCATGTGATGCTCTTTGTTACTTCTTTTATAGACAAAGAATTAACACTTTACGCTGCTTCGCTTTCCTTTTATACGATTTTTACTATCATTCCACTTCTGTTAATTATGCTAACACTTCTTACTTCTCTTCCTAGTTTTGCAGAGCATTATGACACGATAAAAGGTTTTATATTCTCTAACCTTATGCCTGTGAATTCAGAAGCTATTATGGGGCATATAGATGGTTTTTTAGAAAACTCTGCAAAGATGGGAATTATTGGTCTTGCTATGATTTTAGTTGCTTCACTTTTATTTTTTAAAAATTTTGAGTATATTGCAAATAAAATATTTCATGCACCAAATCGTAATTTATGGGACTCTATCACTACATACTGGACAATGCTCACATTAACTCCTATTGCACTAGGCGTTTCTTTTTTTATCACAGGTTATGTAGCAAATGTAGTGTCTAGCAATGAATATACATCGAGTTTAAATATTTTACCCTATGTTCCTTATGTCATTATATGGGGTCTTTTCTTTCTCATTTTTCAAATTGGTCCAAATGCAAAAATAAATCCTAAGGCCTCTCTTCTTAGTTCTTTTATTATTGCTATAGTTTTTAGTATTTCTAAAAATGCGTTTATTTATTATGTCTTTTTTAACAAGTCATACACAACGATGTATGGTTCTTTTGCTATTGTAATGTTTTTATTTCTTTGGATTTATGTTTCTTGGATTATTTTTATATATGGTTTGAAATTATGTTACATAATAGATAGAGTATATGCAAATAAGAGTACTCCAAACGAGTAAAAACCATACAAAAGCTTTTTTCCACATGCTAAGTAAAGACAGCATTAAAAAAGATATTTCCACATGCCACGAGAGTAAAATAGTATGATTTTGTGTATTTAAATTGAGTAATCCTGAGAGTAAGCTATCAAAAACGTCTCCAAAACCAATAAGATGTAAAAATATACTCAGTGGATAAAAGAGTGTAAAAAGTGATGTCCATAGTATGGAAAGAGGGTGGTAAAGGCTAAAGCTGCCAAAAATGTACAAGGAAACTGGTAACATCATTATATAAACCCAAAAAGGGACAAGAATAAACTGCCATACTTTATTAAGATGGCTAAAATGAAGTAGAAATAAAAAGATATAATACACGCCACTTACACTCATCCAAAACCCAATAGAAAAAATGAATCTTGGTGTAAAACTAAGAATGAGAACAACTGTTACTAGTAGTGTCCACATGCTAAGTACCTTAAACCCTCTGTCATATAAAGTGAATCCTATAATGAGCATAACAAAAGAACGTACAAGTGAAGGTGGGTAGTCTAAAAAGTGTAAGTAGCTGAATAAAATAAGGGCTATAACGAGGAAGGAATCTACTTTATAGCTTCGGTATGGAAAACACCTATTTTGAAAAAATGTATAAGGAGCCTTAAAAAGAAAAAATAAAAGTGTAGAGAGAACACCTAAGTGAAAACCGCTAATAGCTAAAAGATGAGAAACACCAAGGTAGGAGAAGGTCTTTTGTAAGTCACTACTAAGTGGAGTTGCAGTGTAGAGTGCCTGATAGATTCGTGTTATATTCTTGTCTTTATGTTCGTTCGCTATCAAATCATTACATTCTTCTTTTAAAGTCAAAATATTTGCTACTTTAATGATTTTAGAATGCGCATAAAAACTTGTTATATAGGCGTAAAAGCTAATGTTACCTGCAAAAATTTCTAGCTGAATTTCTTTGCCTTTAGCATGTGGAAAATCTTTTTTTGCAGTAGTATAAAAGCTAAAACCCTTGTTTGCTTTTAATTTGAGTACTTGGTACGTTTTGAATGTACCTTTTTTTGAGAGTTTTGTTTTTGTGTACTGTTTGAGTATGGTAGCTGTTACAAGGTTTGAGTTAAATTGTATGAGGTTTTTATAGTTGTTGTACTCGATTAAAAGAGCATAGGTGAAAATAAATCCACATGCTAAGAGAAAGAAGAAAAAGTCTTTCTTTGTGTTAAAAAGAGAGACTTTTTCAAGTCTCATTAGAGTGTAGGCATTGAAATATTTACATCGCCTACATCAATATTCGCCGAGCTTGTGTCTACATTTTCATAGACTGTTTCAACTCCCGCAGAAAATTTAGGTGCATCGATGAAGCGAGTGAGCTTTTTTTGAAATACAAGTTTCACATGTCCCGTTGGACCATTCCTTTGTTTTCCTATAATGATTTCAGCATCTTCTTCTTCTTTTTCTACGTACTCGGAAATAAATTCTTTGCCCTCAGCTTTTGCAGCCTTTTCACGCTCTTTTTCTTCTTTATAAAGGTAGACATCATCGCGGTATACAAACAAAATAATATCGGCATCTTGCTCAATAGAACCAGACTCGCGAATATCACTTAGCATTGGGCGTTTATCGTTTCTCGATTCAAGTCCACGGTTGAGTTGTGAAAGTGCTACTATGGGCATCTCAAGTTCACGTGCAAGCATTTTGAGTCCACGTGAAATTTCAGAAACCTGCAAGTGTCTGTCTTGATTTCCTACACCCTGCATAATTTGAAGGTAATCAATCACGGCAATTTCTATTTCAGGGTGTTGATTTTTTAACTTTCTAAGTTTTGAACGTAGTTGGTTAATATTAATACTTCCTTGATCATCAACAAAAAGTTTTGCAGAGTTCATATTGTCAATTGCCCCGTGTAATGCCGCCCATTGTTCATCGTTCATATCACCGAGTCTGAGTTGCTGAAGGGGAATAGATGTTTGAATAGAAAGTAGACGAAGCATAAGTTGTTCAGCTGGCATTTCAAGAGAGAAAAAAGCCACACCCTTGCCTTGGTTCATAAGTGAATTTACAGTGTTGAGTATGAAAGAAGTATTATGAGTAACGGTCATATCTTCTAAAAGGAATAGGTGGTTTCCGTCTATGGTGAAGCCATAATACTCATCTACTTTATCGTATTCAACTGTAATCCCAGTATGTTTTACTTCTCTTTTCGCTTTAAGAGGACGTGCTTGTTTTCTTTTTATTTTTGTTGGAATTTTTTCTAAATCTCCAACTATTCTTACTCTGAATACATCACATTCATAGTTTATTTTTTTAATTCTTGCTTTTTTTGTTTTAAAAGAAACTCTAAAACCTAAAGAGTCTGCTAAAAATTTTATTTGTCTTGCCAGTCTTTCATCTTTTTGTACTATTTCAAAAACATTGTGTTTTGTATCGTAGTAGCCATCACTATCGAGTAAGCCTGCAAGTAAAGAGAGTCTTTTTTCTTGCGTATTTTGTACAAAGGAATGGGGAATATGTTTGTTATTTAAAAGGTTGAGTTTTCTAAGTCTTGCTTGGAGAGAATTATCTAAGAAACCAGAAGTACATTTATTTCCTTTAGTTATAGAGTACATTGAACATTTTTCTTGATTTTTAGACTTTGTAACTTGAAGATTAAGCTCTTGTGCATAACTTTCTAGGTAAGTAACTATTTCTTTGTCTTGTGAAGCTATGCTAACATTTGAACTTGTTCCATCACCGAGCCAAACTCCAAGAAAATAAGGGTCAATTTCCACATGCTGTTCTAAAAAATCTATAGCTACTTTATAGCCTTTATAATGAGTATGGAATTTATTAGATTTATTGTTGTAGTCTTTAATAGAAATATTTACAATATCACCATGTTTATGTTTTCCTTCATTTCTAGTTCTTTTAAGTGAAAGGATATGGCTTTCATTTACTCTGTAATCTATTCCCTTATTTTGTCGTACCCAAAACATTTTTTCACGTCCACGGGCGAGTGAAAGTACATTTCTTGGGAGTGAATCATCTCCCATGAGTTGGTCTCCAACTTTAATGTCTTCAACATTTTTAAGTGTACCATTAAACATGGTTATTTTTGTACCTAATCCAAGGCATTTTCCCATTGCTGGACGTGCAGCAATTATGACAAGGTCACCCTTACCAAAACCAGTTGTCATTTTGTTGAGTTCATGAAAACCTGTGTCTACTCCTACTAAAACAGAGTTTCCTCTTGCTTTCATCTCTTTAATGTACTCCATGGTATCGTAGGTCATTTGAGGGGAGTCTTTAAAGTCACTTGTTTGGTTGTCTTGCGTTATTTCGTAAAGTTTTTTCTCAACTATATCTACCACTTCAGCAGCAGGGAGTTCTTCTTCCACCGTTACTCTTTTAATTTCAGTTGTAAGTGTTAAAAGGTGACGTTTAAGTGACTTGTCTTTGATTTCATTTACGTAGGCTTTTGTATTTGAAATAGGGTTGGCTGAGAGAATTTCAAGCATAACCTGTTCGTCAAATTTTTTGATTTTAATAAGTTCTTTTTTAATAAACTCTTCATCAATAGGCTCATCTTTTTGCATGAGTGTAGTCATAGCAATAAAAATTTCTTGATGTGCTGGTAGATAGAAATCGTCTTTGTTGAGAGCGGTACTTAAGTCATCAAATTGCTGTGGTTCAAAAACGATAGAGCTTAAAATAGAGCGTTCAAAAGCGAGGTTATAAAGATTATCTTGCAAGGCTTACCTTTTTAATTAGTAAGGTGATTTTATCATAAATCTATTAAATGTAAGTTATAATGCGAAAAATACAAAGGTATAGTTCATTGTCAAAATACAACCTAAAAGAGAAGCAAGAAGCGTTTAGCGAGGCTATGCGTAGCTACCATTCTTCACATTTATACCAAAAAATTTATACATTTGTATCTGTTGTAAATATTAGCTTGCAAATTGTTCTCTTGTATATAGCCACAACCTTATCATTTGGTCTTATTTGGGTTCCTTTTATTGTAGTTGTTTCGTATTTTATAACAGACTTTATAAATGGACTCGTTCATTTATACATGGATCACAATGAAGGGTACAACTCTTTTTTTGGTCCCTTTATTGCAAGTTTTCATCTCCACCATAAAAAACCAGAGTATACAGACAACAATCTTTTTATGATTTATTTTAATGAATCTGGTCCAAAATTCTGGTTAATTTTCTATTTATTATTTGTATTTTTACTTTCTTTTTTAGAAATAAATCCAGTTGTATTATCTATTTTTATTTTAGTTGGTTTTTTATCGTCTGTTGCTGAGGTATCACACTATTTATGTCATAATTCAAAGTCTAAAAGTGTTCTTTTTTTACAAAATATCGGACTTCTTTTATCTATGAAACATCATAAAAAACATCATAATGAAGACAATAATGGGTATGCTTTTTTAAATGGAATGAGTGATGTTTTTATCGATAAAATAGCAAAAAGATACTATGCAGGGTATAAAGAAAACTCAGATAAACATTTTGAATTTTATAAAGGTATGGATACTGCTAATCGTGCATAAGGTATGGTGTGCGTGTTTAAGGTTTTGAGGTATGTCTAGTATAAAAGTAATTGTTCTTGTATTGGTTTTATCTACAAGTATATTTGCATCGAAAAAGCCATATGTAGAGGGAATAGTTTTTAATAAGATTGTTAAAAAGTATAAAAAATTTGCAAAAAAAAGATTTATAAAATTACAAAAAATATTAGATAAATCTCAAAACTTTACAGACATAGAAAAGTTAAAAATAGTGAATGATTTTTATAATAAGGTTTCTTATTCAAGCGATCAAAAGGTATATAATCAAAGTGACTACTGGGCTACACCAAATGAATTTTTAGGGAAAGACAAAGGTGACTGCGAAGATTATGTTATCGCAAAATATTTCGCTCTTCAATACGCAGGTGTAGACACAAAAAAACTCTTTTTTAGCTATGTAAAATCAGAGAGATACAAAGCAACACATATGGTCTTAACATACTTTAAAACATCACATTCAGAACCTTTAGTGCTGGATAATCTTAACCGTAAAATATTTTTAGCTTCAAAAAGAAAGGATTTAACTCCCATTTACAACTTTAACCCACTTTCTTTGAAAAAATCTCATAAAAAATGGGATCAACTTCGATACCATATGAAAATAGGAAAAATATGACACTCTTTAAGCAAATAGCAGTTTTATTCTCAATATTTTTAACACTCTTACTTTTAATAGTCTTAGCATTGAACTTCCAAAGTGCAAGTAAGTCTGTAAATGAAAGACTTTTTGAAGATGCTGTAAACACAGCTACTTCTCTTAGCTTGTCCCTAGGGAGTGCTAAGGGTGATATTTCTATGATGTCTATTATGATTGATGCTAACTTTGATAGCGGTCATTATAGTAAAATATCCTTACTTGATATGGATGGTGCTTTATTGCATGAGAGAAAAAACTACCAAGATACTTTGGATGTACCACAATGGTTTTTAGAAGCAATAAACAGAGAAGCTCCCATGGCTTCAGCGAATGTTTCGTCTGGTTGGAATCCTGTGGGTATCTTAAATGTACAAAGTGATATTTCGTATGCAAACATACAGTTGTACACGATTTTAAAAGACCTTTTTATCTCTTTTACTCTTTTGGGTACACTTGCTTTACTTCTCGTGAATGCACTTTTAATTATGATTTTAAAACCATTAAAAAGAGTGCAGTTTCAAGCCGAAGCAGTAACGAGAAATGAATTTATTCTCGTGGATACAAATATATTTACAAAAGAGTTCAGGGATGTTGTAGTGGGCATGAATACTATGGTTCTAAAAGCGAAGGCGCTCTTTGAAAAAGGGAATCAAGCGCTTAAAAAACAAAAGGAGTTAGAGTATACAGATACCATTACAAAACTAAAAAATCATAAATATTTTATGCAGAAACTACCAGAATACCTCAAAGCAGATGCTATTTCAAAAGGTGGTATAAATATTTTAATTGCGTTAAATGGTCTTGTACATGCAAATGAAGAAAAAGGGAAAAAAGATGTCAATACCTTACTCTTTTGTATTGCAAATATTCTTAATGATTATGCGAAGCAATATAAAGGGAGTGTTCTTACAAAAATAAGCTTTAGCGAATTTTTTATTTTAGTTCCTGATTTAAAATATACTGATGGCACAGTGTTAGTTGATGGAATTGAACATTTTGTGGGTGATATTATTAAAGAATATTCCTTTGATATTTCAAGAACATATGTGTCGATTGGTTTGAGTGAATACAGTTATAAAGATAAAATAGGTGTACTTTTAGCCAGAGCCGATAGTGCTTTAGCCCATTCTAAATATTTACAAAATAATAAATATCTAGTAAAACTTGAAAATACTGATGAGCTTTTATCGCAAAAACAATGGAAGCGTGTTTTAATGAAGGCAATAGAAGAAAATAAATTTGCCTTTGAAACATCAAGGGTTCTTCATATTGAAAATAAGAGTGTGTTTTGTACTACTTTAGAGTTCAATATTAGGTATGATGATACACAAACATATATGTATGAACAATTCATGCTACCAGCGCACCAGTTACGTTTAAGCAATAGTATCTATTCTACAATTTTAAACATGCTCTTTAAAACTTTTCATAGCGGAGTAAAAGGAACGTTATATTCGCTGAAATTATCGTATGAATATCTTACGCTTCAAAGCACATACGAGGAGATGCAAAATATTTTTTCACTCTATGCATCAAAATTGCCTTTTACCTTAGTTTTAGAATTTCCAGATAAGTTAGCGCATGAGCAACCCCAAAGAATGCAAAAATATAAAGTTTTATTCCAAGCGTATAAAATAGATATAGGTATTGGAGAATTTATTGGAGAAAGTAATGACTTTAAATATTTACAAGATTTACGACCACTTTACATAAAAGCAGATAAAAACTATTTTGTAAACCAAGATAAGCAGATCTTAGATGCACTCAAACTCATTGCAGATGTTGGTGGCATAACTCTTATAGCAACAAAAGTAGATAATGTAAAAATAGCAAATAGCATACGTGAAAAAAACATTTTTACTGTTGAAGGTGAAGTGACAAAGGAAGGTAATTAAGTATACCTTCTTACTTACGCTATAGCGCTTGCTTACTAGCCATCTCTTCAACTTCACTAATAAATCTATCAACGAGTTCATCTTCTTCTAGGTTAGCGACTACTTCACCCTTTACCATTACTAAACCTTTTCCCTTACCATAAGCGATGGCTACATCAGCATGTGCAGCTTCACCTATTGCGTTTACTACACAGCCCATTACTGAGACATTCAGTGGTGCTGTAATGTGGGCAGTTCTTCGTTCTATCTCAGCCACTGCTGTAACAAGATCGGCTTCGATTCTTCCACATGTTGGGCAAGAAATAATGTTAAGACCATCTGGCATTGCACCTGCGTCTTTTAAAATAGCACGTGCTACGTTAATTTCTTCTTCAAGCTCACCTGTAATGGAGACACGCATAGTATCGCCAATGCCTTCAAGTAAAAGTGTTCCTAGACCAATAGAACTTTTCACAGTTGCATGAAAAAGTGTTCCAGCTTCTGTTACTCCAAGGTGAAAAGGATAGCTATTTTTAGGGCGTAACATTCTGTATGCATCTACTGTTCTTTGCACGTCACTTGCTTTGAGCGAAATTTTAATGTCGGTAAATCCGAGGTCTTCAAGATATTTAATGTTGTACTCCGCTGAGGCTACCATTCCTTCTGCTGTTTGACCGTACTTATTTTCAAATTCTTTTTCAAGTGAACCAGCATTTACCCCTATACGAATCGGTAAATCCCGTGCTTGACAGGCTTTTACTATTTCAGCTATTTTTTGTTTATTTCCAATATTTCCAGGGTTAAAACGGATACAGTCCACTGATTCGGCTGCAATAAGTGCAAGTTTATAGTTGTAATGAATGTCAGCAACTAAAGGCAAAGAAATTTGCTCTTTAATAGCCTTAAGTGCAAGTGCATCTTCCATATCTGGAACAGCTACACGGACAATATCACATCCTGCAAAATGCAAACGGTTGATTTGTTCAACTGTAGCGGCTACATCATAAGTGTTTGAGTATGTCATAGACTGTGTACTAATAGGTGCATCACCACCGACGGCTACATCGCCTACATATATTTTTTTTGTTGGGACTCTTTTTATCATACTGCGATTTTATCTTTATTGTTCTAAAAAAATGCTTTGAGTTTTTATATTTAATAAGATGTTAAATACTTATAAGATAAAATAATAGCATAAGGAATCGTATGATTAAAATTATTTTTTTATCTCTTTTACTCGTTACATTGGGTCTTTCAACGGGTCTTGAAAATCAAATGTACAGTATTCAGTTTGCTACATTTTCTAAGGCTAATAATGCACAAAGAAGTTATAAACTTTTACAAAAAATTCTGGAAGATGTTTTAGAGGACGCCGTGCTTGAGCAAAAAAAAGGGAAGAAATATACAGTTTTAGTACTTAAAAATATTAAAAACCAAGAGCAAAAAAATAAAATTTTAGCTTTGAGTAATCACTATTTTCAAAATGTTATTGTAAATAAACAGTATACAAAGCTACTAAAAGAAAAAAGTACAGTACCTACTTTACAAAAGCGAACGACTAAAGTATACGACCTGTCTGAAGTAAAAAGTATGAAAGAAGAAGTAGTTATCAAAAAAGAAGCAACTATGAAAGACTTTTTAAAGGCAGTGAATTATTATGATAGTGGAAAATTTATACTAAGCTATTCACTTCTCAAACAACTTAATGCTACTGGAACTATGCGTGAAAAAGTTTATTTTTATTTAGGTCGATGTGCTTTTGAGTTGAAAGATTATGAAAATGCACTTATACATTATGAAAAAGTGCTCGAGCTCATTCCTGTGCATAATAGAGCAAAATTAGAAAAAGCTAGAACACTTTTTGCACTCAAAAAATATAAAGAGTCAAAAAAACTTTTTGAAGAAGTGATCCAAGGAAAGCCTCCTAAAGCCGTTGAATCCAATATTAATCGCTATTTAGGAGCTATTACAAAAGCTACAAAACAGCATATATATTCAGGTGCTTTTATTTTTGGAGTGGGTTATGATGACAATGTGAAAAATGGTAACAGTGTCGATTTTTTAAATTTAAATGGTACGATTTTACAATTACAAAGTACAATAAATCCTCCAAAATCATCTTTATATGCACAAGGAATTGTAGCTTTTAATCATAAATATATTTTTGAAAAAAATCGAGCTATTTCTTGGGAGACAACACCCTTAGTATATTCTCAGTCCTATGACACAGGTATGGGTTCTTCAAATATTTTGCTCTTAGGATTAACATCAGGACCGGCATATGTACAAAAAAAGTATAAACTCTCTTTTCCTCTTAGCTATCAAAAAATATTTGTTGGTACTAATGCGTATGTAAATCAGTACGACATGAAACCCCAAGTTTTATTTTCCTATACTGATTCATTATTATTTTCTACATCATTGAAAATTCAAAAAAAAAATTATGTAGTGGATACATTACGTGACGCAACGTACATGGAAGTTGGTATAGGTGTTAAAAAAATCATTGATAAAAAAGATTTATTAAGTCTGAATGTTCTCTATGGCACGGACAAAAAAGATGGTGGTCTGTATAGAGATGTAAACAAAAATACAACTATGATAGCTGCATCTTATTTGAAAAATTTAGTGAATGATTATAGCTTTTTGTTAAGTTATACATACCTTAATTATGACTATGCAGATAAAGATGCTTTAAGTGGACTTGATCGAAAAGATAAAAATAGCATACTATCCGTCAAGTTATCTAAAAAAATTACGGATAAAATAACAGTAAATTTAGAATACGCAAACACCAAGAATAATTCAACAGTGAGTTTATTTAGTTATAAAAAACAGACATATTTATCGAACATGTCAATAGCATTTTAAGGAGTGTGTATGAAATATTTTAATTTACTTTTTCTTTTACTTTTTACAACAAATCTTTTTGGATATATTGGAAGTGTAAAAAAATTCTCAGGTGAAGTTTTTATAGAACACGCTGGTAAAAAAGTACAAGTGAAACGTGGAAGTACTTTTGATAAAAATGATGTGATTACAACATCTAAAAAAGCAAAAGTACAACTCGTTTTTAAAGATAAAACTATTGTTTCTTTAAGTAAAAATGCTATTTTTTCTGTTTCAAAGTATATGTATGAAGACGCAGAGTCACCAGAAATGGAACAAAATATTTTGCGGGGTGTTTTTGAGACTATTACAGGAAAAATTGGAAAAATTGCTCCAGCAAAATTTAAAATTAAAACAAGAACAGCAACAATCGGAATTCGTGGAACTACTGTTGTTGGTAGTGTTACTCCAACTGGTGATACTTTAGGGTGTACATCAGGAGCGATTACTGTAAGTTCTCCTTTTGGTGATGTAGAATTTAGTGCAGGGCAATATACGCAAGTAAGCTCTGGTCAAGCACCTACAAAACCAAAAAAAATAGATGCAAGTTTTAATGATGCAGTTGGAAACATAAATGATTCTACCAATGATGGAAGTACTGCATCTAAAAATGAGAAAAAATCAGATGATGAGAATAAAGACAGTATACAAGATGGAGAAGGAAATGATGCATCTGATGACACAGAATCTGAAGGTGTAACTGCTTTAGTTAGTGACACTAAAAGTACCACAGATGATGTCTCAACTACTACTACGCAAGCAGATACAACTCTTAATGCAAGTACCCAAGCAACTTCAGAAGAAACTACCACCTCCACTGTAACTGATACAACGACTAAATCAACTGCTGTCTACACAGCAAATTTATCTGGAATACAAGAAGTTGGAGAATTTGGAGAACTTAGCCTTGCTGGTTCGGGTGCAATCAACATTGCCTTAAGTGGTAATACGTTTACGCTTACAACGAGTGCAAGTAATACCGCTATTTTAGGAGATTCAGCGGAGGTTAATACCTTGCTATCAAAGACAGCTTCAACTTTTACGTATGATGGGTATGACCCATCATCTAGTTTTAGTTTTCCCTCTTCTGCATCATCGAGCATAGATTATTCAAATACTTATGTTGATGGAACTTATTCAGCAACTGTTACTGGTAAGTATGATGTGTATATAGGAAGTAAAGGTGAATTTTTAGTTGGAAAAACTGATCAGTCTGTTGGATTAGTAGATAATGTAAATACACCCGCGTTACAAGCTCTTTTTTATGCAGGAGTTGCATCTGATATATCTACTTTGGATGCATCAAAAATGTATATTTATAAAGATTTCCAATCTTTTGAGATAAAGACAGTGAATGGTGGCTTTGACTCTTCTAGTTTTTCTTCAAGTCCAAATGAAAAAGTTTATTTGAATGGTAAATTAAAAACTATAGGTATTGGAGTTCCTTTAAAAGATGCTTCTGGAGGTGTTAACAATGAGTTTTATTCTGCTAAAAGTTTTAACAGTTTTAGAGTGAATGATGATGGAAGTATAACGGGTAAATCTATTTCTATTGATTTTATTAACTCTGCACGAGCAGTATCAGAAGAAACCGCTAACGGAAAACTTTATGGAAGTGTTTATCAAGGTATAGGGGTAGATACAACAGTTACTCAGTATACAGGTTATGGAAGTGAATTGGTTAGTACTGCATCAACGCAAAAGGCTGTTCATACATTAACCTTAGACACAACAGAAGCTCTCAATGCAAAAACTGGCTCTATAACCCTTGGAGGCTATGCCTTATATAACGGTGCATCATCAGATTTGTCTCTTACTATAAATCGAGATACTGGAGCTATTAGTTCAACTATAGGTCCCTCAGGAAGTACTATTTCATTTAGTGGAGACATAACAAATAGTACATCAAATTATATAAATGATGATAATTTCGGTGTTGTTGTATCAAGTAGTTCTGGTATTACACCAGCAGCTGTTGCAAACAGCGGATTTTTAGTTTCACGCGCAGATAATTATGATGCAACAAATGATGCAATAAGTGAAAATAATAATGATTATAGCTCATGGGGATATTGGACAGCAAGTTTTAATGATGGGACTACAGAGACATTTACCCCTGAAAATTCTGCATGGGTAGCTGGAGAAATAACGAGTGCTACAGATATGGCTGCTTTTATAACTAATTCGTCAGATCTTAGTAGTATAAATTATAAAGGAAATATCCTTGGGTATGTAACAACAGGGAGTAGTCATAACCAAATTAATTTAGATAGCGCAAATCAAATTGATTTAAGTTTTAACTCTTCTATTACAACAGTGAGTGGAAGTTTGAGTTTTAAGACAAGTGCTAAAACATTTACATTTACAAGTCTTTCAGGGACTGTATCTGGTAGTACTTTTTCTTTTGACACATCATCTGAAACGACAGCTGGAATCTTAAGTGGTAATGGCTCTTTCTTTGGTCCAAATGGGGAAAGTGTGGGCGGAACATTGATTGGTAGTGGTAACGATAGTGTTTATGCAGTTTTTAAAGCTTTAAAGCAGTAGTTGCTTATGCGTGTACTTGTTTCCACATGCTAAGCATGTGGAAATTTTCTAGAACGTGTATTTTACATTTGTATATACATATCTACCAGGATTGTTAAAGAGCATTACATCCGTAGTAGTGCTTGTTGTAAGGAGTGTTAAGTCCGTGTACGTATTACTTACAGCATATGTTGTGTTAAATACGTTGTTTACACCCACTGTTAGCTCAAAACTTTTGTTAAAACTATGCTTTGCTTTTAGATTTAAAATAGCCCAAGCATCTAGTTTTTGCTCACCATTGTCAGAGTCTATTGTATCCCATGTATCACTTGCTTGAATCTCAGCAGAAACACTTGAGTGATTTGCGTACTCGTATGTAGTAGTGATATTTGCACGAAGTGGAGCGATGTCTGCTAAGTCAGTGTCTGTTTGTCCCGCGAGAGCATTGTCTTTTTTACCAACCTTATACGAGGCAGAAGCTTCTACTGTAATGTCATCACTTACATAGTATTCACCGCTTACTTCCATACCATATACAATAGCGTCGATGTTTTGAAAAGCACGTACACTTACACCCTTTTGAATGTAAATATAATCACTAAGACGGGAGTAAAAACTTTTTACTTTAGCACTATATGCATCTGTTGCTATTTCGTAACCTACATCGATTTCTCTATTTGTAGTTTGTTTTAAATCTTGCGTGCCAACTACATTGTTTTGCGAGCCTCTAAAGTAAAGTTCTCTTGCATCTGGGACACGTTTAGCTTGTCCAAAAGCAAAAAAGACTTTACTTTCTTTGTCAAGGTTAAGCGTAGTTGTAAGATTCGCATTTATACCAGAGTAATTATTATTTTGAAACCCACCATCATTTGTTATTTTTGTATAGTCATATCTTGCACCAAAAGTAAAATCAACTTCACCAACAGACTTACTAAGTTTGGAGAAGATTGCTGTATTTTTTGTTACTGCATTGTCTATACTTTTACGTCCAGTAGCCAAGGGAAGGTTATCGCTTTCATAGTGTCCATCCCATGTTCGTTTACTACCATCTATCCCAACAAGAATCTTATGTCCTTGTATATCAAAAGTATTTTTAAATTTTAGACCTTGCATCTCAGTAGTCAACCAGTTTTTAATAACAGGGTTTGTACCAAGCGAAGCATCTCTATATGTAGTAGCCATGGGATGATCAACATCAGAGTAATAATACTGAAGATTCATGTTGCTGTACACATCAGTTAGCGTGTTAATGTTGTACTCGATACTGTAAATATTAGAATCATCATACAGTGCATCCATTGTAGAATTTGCATATAAAATATCGTCACTTCTGTTTGCTGTAACACTTAAACGAAGCTCTTGGTTGTCTGTGACTGTAATAAATGCTTTTGCCATAATACTTTTCTTTGTATACGCTTGCATATCTTGGTACTGGGTTTGGTAACGTGCTGTAGCTGGTGCTGTTGGGGAGTTTATAATTTGCTCTGCAAAAGTATCGCCATTACCGTCTTTATATTGGTCACTTTTTTCAGTTGATGCTGTGATAGAGACACGTATAAGGTCATTCCCACCACTTACAGTAGCACCTAATTTTTGGTATCCAAAACTACCCATACCAACATTTACTTCACCTTTAAAGTTTTTTGTAGGTTTTTTAGTTTTTATTTTTACACCACCGCTCATAACACCAAAGGTTGCAACATCATAAGGACCCTCTGTAACTTCGATTGTCTCGATTTGGTTTGCTAAAATGTGAGAAGTTGGAGGATCCATTCTATTTGGACACGCACCATTTATTTTTGTTCCATCGACTTCTATAGAAATATTATCTCTTTTTTGCCCTCGAATGAGAATGTCATTTGCAATGCCACTACGACGGCTCATGTCGATACTTGGAACTCTTGAACTAATAGCAACAGCCACATCAGCTGATGTTTCAGCTTTCTCAGCAACTTCTGTAATAACAGTTGACTCAACACCAATAGGCGCTAAATAGACTTCAGTTGCATATAAAGATACAATAGCAACTAAAGATAATGGAATAATTTTGTTCATAAAACTACCTTCTTTTATAATATCTTGCAATAGTATAAAAGAACTGTTACATAAGTGTTAGGTTGTTTTTTACGGAGAGGTAGGATTAGTCAAGTTTTATTGTTCCAATAGTGGCAGATGCTTTGGAAGAGACATTTACATTGTTTATTTTTACATTTGTGTTGAGGTTTGCATTTTGAACTTGAATAGTATTTGTTTCTATTCTAGGATCTTTAGTTTGTGATACTTGTGTTGACACTACTTTTAATTTTTGTTTTGCTTGGGCTCTTTTTAAAAGTGAATTATAGAATTTCATATTCATTTTAAATTTTTGAGATACTCCATCTTTAGTTATAAGCATATATCCAGAAGGAATTTCAAAACGTTTTTTTGCTGTTTTAATTGTTATAGCACCTTTAAAACAAACACTATTTTCGTAGCGTTTACCTACAAAAGTTCTCCAGTGCGTACCACGAATTCCAATAAGAGCAGTTTTTGTTCGTAGTTTAAATTTATGTGGTGCAATTTTTCCTATTCTTCCACTTACAGTTGTGAGAAGACCACTTAGGAGCGTCATTTCTAATTTTGGATTTTTTTTATCATTGTATGCATCAAGTGTATATTCTGTATTTTGACCAAAGGTTAGGGTTGTGTTATCATTTAAAATAATCTTTAGTTTAGTTTTTTTGTATGTATCTATCTTATCGTTAGTAAAAATTGTATCACCAAGCTTCGCTTGGATGATATTTTTTTCTCTTAGAATGGTTGCTTTTCCCTTAAGCAGTATAATTTTTCCCACATTGGCAAAAAGACTGACACTAATAATGAAAAATAATACAAAGTATTTCATAGCTATTTAGCTTATAAACTCATACCATAAAGAACAAAAGCACCATAAACAGAAGCAGGGTAGCCTTTAGCTTTTAAATGCTCTTTTGCTTTAAGGAGACCTTTTTCATACTCTCCTTCTTTTGCATACTTATGAAACTCAGTCATAAACTCTTTTGTACCCTCATCGTCAATAGGCCATAGACTACTAAGGATTGCCTTTGTACCTCCCAAAAAGAAACTTCGTGGAAGTCCTAGTAAATCATCTCCTGCTACATTTGCTCCCATTCCCGTTTCACATGCTGAGAGTACTACAAGATCCGCTTTTATAGGATTTTTGAAAATTTCTTTGGCAGTTAGTGTATAAAGCTTGGAGTCTTTAGAGAGAAAGATTGCAGAATCTAATGGTTTATCAGTATAGAATACTCCGTGTGTAGCAAGGTGAAGTATTTTAGCACCATCTCCAATATTTTTTGTAATATTTTTCAATGTAGCATTCTTATAAAGAAGAGGTTTAACATTATAAATTTTCGCTAAGCTTTGTGCTTCTTTAACTGTTCCTTGCAGTTGGTCAAGTTCTCCACCATAGTTAGGGTTTCCAACAATAACTACATTTTTAGCATGTGATTTTTTTGAAGTATTTAGAATCCAACTTGCATTTGGTAACAAAGAAATTTCTAATGATTTATTGTATGTTGCCCATGGAACATAAGTTGTTGCTCCACTTCCAACTATGTAAAGTCTTTTTGTTTGAATATCTCTAAGAGGTAATCTTGTGTGAAGAACGTTGAGTGGTTCTTTTACTTTCCCTCCTGCTGCATCTACACGTTTATTTTTCTTTTTAAAAGAACGCATTTGAGTATTGAGTGAATTATCATAAGCCCCAATTTTGATAAGGTAACTCTTCATAATATTTGAAAGTTCCTTTCCTGTTATTGCAAATGTTTTTAACCTTACGTTGGCATGTGAAATGTAAAGTGCTTTTATTTTATCATTTGCTTTTACAGGTAAAAAATATAAAATACTTTCTGTATTTTTTAAGCCTTTTTGAATTTCTTGTAAACTGTAGTGCTTTGATGTGATTATAGAAGAAGCCTGAGGTTCCAGTTTTACTAATTCTTGAACTAAAATAGCGCGTTGTTTTCGAAGTTTATCTTGTTCTTTCATATTTACATTAGTATGCATATTTCCAAAAGAGTAATTTTGAATGATGAGTTTTTTAATCTTTTTATCTATAGCACGAATACTCTCTAATCGTCCACTATTACTTGGAGAAACTGCTCTATTACGCATAATATCTACAAAGGCACGTGCACGACCATTCTCTACATCTACGAACAGTTGTTGGTAGTTTTTCTTTGTAAGATTAATTTGCATTAGGTTATAAACTAAATCGTCTTTACCTGTACCAAACCTTCTTTTAGAAAAGTCTGTTTTTAGGTCTCCGCTTACTAAGTCGATTACATTTGCAGCATTTACAAAGGCGATTTGTGCAGCATCAATTTCTTTGTTTTCGAGTAAAATTTTCCCACGTAAAGTTTCGATTCTCCAAATAAAATCATACATTTTCTTTTTATTAGCAAGTTTAATAGCTTGGAGTGCAATAGCATCTGCTTTTTCATATTGCTTAAGGTAAAAGAGAGTTTGTGACCTAATTGCTAAGGCTATAATCTCACCTTTTTCATAACTAATTTTTTGAAAAAATCGAAGTGCTTCAAGATGATAATATTCTGATTTTTCTCTATCAGTATCACTACCCAAAAGAGAAGCAGATAAGAAAATCATATTCATAGCCCGGCCATAATAACTATCAAGGTAAGAATTAAAATATGTTGAATATAAGGGATGTGCAGAGAGGTAATGTACAGCATTTATTCTTTTCTCTGTTTCTACTGCCCAAATCTCAGCTTCTTTGTATTTGTTTTGCATAATATAAGAGCCACTCATACCGACCATTGACCTTATTTGTGCAGTAGTTGTAGCAACAAGTGCTGAAATATTAGATGGTGGTACACCATATTTTATTGGTATGTTCCAGTCTCCAATACTATTTAATACTTTGTTAAATATTTCTCTTGCTTCTTCTAATCTTCCTTCTCTTACTAAGACTTCACCTTTAAAAGCGAGTGTATTTAAGTTATGTGAAAAATGTTTATTTTCATAGAGAGATAAAGATTTTAATTCTTCATGAACATCAGCATCCATTCCTTTTAGCATTAAAACTCTTACTCTTAGGGATGAAATTTGAAAGAGAGTTAAGGTGTCTTTTGTATTATTTTGTGCAATTTCAAGTGCTTTCATCGCTTTATTTCCATCACCACCAAGGTAGTTGTTATAAGCAACTTTAAGCTCAGGTGTAATAATGATGCCGAGTGCATTTTTATCATTTATATTAGGCATAGTAACGCTTTGAGAGTTTATACCCTGATATGCGATTGCATCAGGATACTTTTGAATTTTATATAAGCCTTTGTTTTCTTTAGCATTTTTTTTAAAATTTGGGAGGAGACTATTTCCTTGTAAATGTACCATTTTTGATGTATCATATTTTCGAAGATAATCTAAGGTTTGTCTCTTAAAAGAAAGCACAAAAATTTCACCTTTTTTATAGCCAATTTTTTTAAATAATTTAAGAGCTTCATTATAATAAAAATTTGCTTTTTCTTCATTATCAGTACTTCCAACAATAGCAGATGCTAAAAAGATCATATTCATTGCACGACCATAGTAGCTATCAAGGTATGACTTAAAAAAGATTCCGTAGAGCCCATGGTTAGAAATATAGTGGACAGCATTGAGTCTACTTTCAGCTTCTTGAGCCCATACTTTTGCCTCTTTATATTTATGTTGCATCATATAAGATGATGCAATTACGACGTAAGATCGAATTTGTGCTGTTGTCATTGCTACGAGTTCATCTATATTTGATGGGGGTAAACCATATGATGTTGGTAGTTCCCAAGAACCAATTTCACTAAGAACATTATGAAGAACTTGTCTTGACTCTTCAAACTTACCTTCTCTCATAAGAACTTCACCTCTAAATGCTGATGCATTAAGGTTATGTTTAAAATGTTGTATTTCATACTTGGCGAGATTTTTTATTTCCTTATGTGCTTCTTTATTTTCACCCATTAGCATGTATGCTCTAATTTTAAGTGAAGATATTTGAAATAAAGTGAGGGTGTCTTGTGTTTTAGTATTTGCTATGTTAAGAGCTTTGAGAGATTTTTGACCATCACCATTCAAATAATTATCGTATGCAATCTTTAACTCTGGGGATATTTGAACACCAAGAGCATTTTTTTCTCCCTCTCCAGGCATTTTAATAATGCTATTCGTACTACCTTGATAGGGAATAGTTGTAGGGTACTGTTTAATGATAAAAACAGATTTTTGGCTACTAGAGATAGTTTTTACCTGAGGCATACTTGTCCCACACGAAGTAAGGATTAAAACACTGAGTAATATGTATAAATATTTCATTTTCTTTCCTTACTTTGCTCTTGTTTCTACAAGAATTGTTTTTTCATACATGAGGGCACCTTTTTTTGTAGCTTGTGCTCTTAGGTTGTCTATAAATGCTTCTGGTGCAACTGTATTTGACTTAGAACTTTTTTTAAATGAACGTGTTGCTTTTACAACTTCTGGTATATGTAAAGGTTCACTACAAATTACGAGCTTAATAAGTTCAGTACCAAAAGGAGCTGAAGCAATAATTTCAAAGTCAGCTTCTGGAGATGGAATTGTATAAAGTTCTTCTGGTTGTAACTTTTTTGAGGCTATATCTGTTGTTGAGTCAAAGAGGGTTGTTATTTCTAAGTTTGAATCAATATCAAATATATACGCATAAGAAGCTTCTCTAATACCTAGTGCAAATTCAATTTTTTCACCATCTAAGTAAATTTGATGTGTGTCACCCTTATCTGTCATAAAAAAGATATTGTCAGTTTTCATCTCTGTATCAGATTTTGCGATACGTAGCATTGCATCTAAACTTTGGGGTGCATAGGACTTTTGGGGAATGATTTTTTCAACTTCTGGAGCCGTTTGTTCTACTGGAGCAGTTATTGGAAAGGTTTCTTTTATAACCCGTAATCTTTGTGCATCTTTACTTAATACTTGAAGTTCTACTTCAACTCCATTCTCTGTAGTTTCTACATAACCAACAACTTCTACTACGTTTTGTTTAGAGGTAATAGCAACTTTTTTCTTTTTCTTAAATGAACGTGTTTTTTGTCCAATATCAATAGGTTTATCGTTAAGTGTTAAAGATTTATTTTGTTGAATATACTTTTTTATCCCTTCTTCTAAAGCTTCTGAGAATGGTGTTTTATACATGTCGTTTGCATCTACAATAGAGCCTACATAAACAGAAGATGCTATTGAACTTAATTTATCAATATTGGAAAATAGGTTGTCAATAGGATCTGTTTGATGTCGCTGTGTTACTACGGGAGCTGGTGTAATAGTTACTTTTTTCGCCATAGAATTATTATATTTTTTATCACTTCTTTTAAATGGTAAGTTGAAATGCAAGGTAACTAAATCAGTTGTATTTATATAGCCATTACCAAGTGCACCGAGATTCAAGTCTTTTTGCAAGACTTCATAGTATGCTGCTGTTTGTGCATCAAGTGTTTGGTCTTGAATATCATTTATTCTAAATCCGTATTTTGTTAAGTACTCTTTCATGAGAACAATTTTTGTAGCATCGCTTAGTCCGTCCATATCAAAGTATATTTTATCTATTGTTGCTTCATCGGCTTTGATATCTTTAGATAATTTCCAGTATGGAAGACCAGCTTCTTTTGAAATAATTTCTGCAATACTGAGTTCAACAAGTAGTCGTAAAGCTGCATGTACACCTTGTTTTCTTGAAACAGAGCCATTGATTCCAAAGCCACTTCCAAAAATAGAAAACCCTACATTTTTTGATTTTGACTGTTCATATACAGTAATAGTTTTCGTAGATTGCACTCCCGACACCATAGTTTGTGTAGCATAGTCTATAAGAAAAAAGTCCATGACGATTCTTGATGCAGTTGTAGAGTCATCTTTTGAAGCACTTCCATCTGCTCCGCCACCACTAAAAGGCACAAAGAAATCTACACCGCCACCACTACTTTGTCTCATAATACCTTTGTCGTATTCAGTAATGGCACCGCTAATGACATACCTAGGCATTACACGGTTAATAGCACCACCAGTGTTGAGTTCATTTATTAAATAGTTTGGATCATAAGGAATGTAGACTATGGGCTTTCCTATTTTACTTACTGCTGTAATAACCATTTTAGAAACATCTACAGGAAGTCCACCTGTTCCTGTGTCATTTGTAATAGGCTTACTTTGAAAAGGAATGGGAGTTTTTGGGTCATAATATACTCTATACATATTTCCAATATTACGTAAAAAAGACTCATAATCCGTACTTTGCACTGTTGGTGCTTTGATTTTTTCTTTTGCTTTGTCTATCTTTGGCTGAACAGTTGCTCCTCCACAGCCATTTAACAAAAAGAACATTGCCCCTAGTCCTAATATCATTTTATTACTTACCATTGTAAATCCTTTAATAATTACTAATTTTTATTTTTTTATTTGTATCAATACGTGTACTAATATTTTTAACGGCTGAACTTTTTCTCATATTTACTACACCGATTTGAGAAACTCTCTTTGTATTTCCAGCCTGTTGTCGAATGTTAATTCCATTTCTTGCTCTTACTACGACATTTGCACTTTGTAGGCGTGCATTTTTTTCAACATTAACAACTCCTACTTGTACCTTAGACTCTCTTTTATTATAAATATCGATTCTTGAGTTGGAGTCTACATAGACATTTACATCTCGAACTTGTTCCCCTCTTTTTACATTTACTACACCAAGGTTTACGTTGTTGTTATAACGAGCGGCTTTAATGTCCCTTTGTGATACATAGTTATACTTGGAGTATTTAAAAGCTCCTGTTGCTTGTTGCATTTGTGCTCTATTTTTAATTTTAGTTTTTAAATACGCCTGATTAACTGCGTACACATTGACTGATGCAAAAAGTATTAAAGCTACTAAAAAATATTTACTTTTCATGAGGACTCCTATTTTATAATATTTACACTACCAATATCTGCTGTTGAACCTTTAGATATTGAAACATTTTTTACCTTAACATTAGCGTTAATATTTGTATTTTTCAAAGTGGTTCCCTTTGCAATTTTTACATTTGCCATACTAAGTTTTCCTTTTGTATCGATGTTTCCAGCTTTGGTTTTTGTATTTATGGTTACATTTTTTAAGACTGTTTTGTTGTTATTTAAATCAGAAGAAGCTAGCGTGACTTTTTTTGGTTTAGGTGGAGGTGGATATATTGTTCTTTTAAATGGAATTTGATTTGTTCTACGTGGTGGTGCTATAGGAGTGGGAGACATTTGAACAACTGCTGATTTTTTTAGTGTTGCATCATTTGGTTTACGTATTATAGCATTTAGTTTCGCAGTTAATTGTGCTGCTAAGGAAGATTGACCTTGTGATAATTTGGTTGCTCCAGAGAGTTTTGCTGATGCATTTGAAAATCTTTTAGATTCTGTAACTATTTTTCTTGCTTTTATTGTACTTGGCGCGCTTGAAGATGAAAGAGCATTTGTGTTATGCTTTTTGGCTAAGGAGTCTATTATAGCTTTGGCTGTGTTTCGTTTATTGTATGCTTCTTTTAGGCTTAATAAACGTGAGGCATCTTTGAACTTTTTTTCATACGTTTTTTTTACAGAGTAACTTATGGAACCTGTTTTTGTTTTAAATGTACGACGTATAGTGGGACTAGAGAGTTTTTTCTTTTCTTTTTCATAAAGAGTTTTAAAACTCGCTTCTTTATTTTTTGCATGATTACTCTTAAATGTTGCTAATTTTTCTCTTTCTTTTTTTTTAAGAGGTATTAACCAGGCATTTGAAGAAGATTGTTGTATTCTTTTGTCATAGTGAGCAATTTTGTGTGTATAAGATAAAACTTCATTCTTGTAAAGTTCGTTTAAAAGAGTGTCTTTAGCATCTATATTAGAAATGAGAACTAAAGTAATAATAAATAAACATATATTTTTCAAAGTTATTCCTTCCCAATAGACACAGAACCTATAGATGCTTTAGCTTTTGGAGCTAAAGTAATAGTACTCGCTTTTACTGTTGTTCTTAAATGTGATGCTTCAATGGATACCTTTCCTTTATTTACAATACTTTTATTTTTGTTTACAGTAGAGACATTTAAGGATGCTTTACTCTTTGTCCATTGGGTGTATTTGTTAGTAAGAGACGATTTTACTTGTGGATTTTTTTTACTTAAATACTTGAGATGCTTTGCCACTTTATTTAAAAATTCTGTATTACTTTTAATATTTTGTTTGTAGAAGTTAGAAGTTTTAGAACGGCTTTTCGCATTCCATTTTGTGATGTATGTTCTATGTGATTTTATAAATACTTGGTATGCCTCTAGCGTTGCTTTATAAAAGGCTTTCGTTTTCTTTTCTTTTTTATACTCTTTTAAAAATTTTGCTTTTTTTTCAATAGAACTATATTCATCTTGAGACATATAAGATGTATTTCTTCTAGCCCTAGAAGTATCATAAAACTTTTTAACTATATAGGCAGACATTTTATCCATTTTTTCTTTAGAAAAAAGATCTTTATCTTCTTTTGCTAATAAAGGTGATAGTAGTATAAGTACTACGAGTAGTAATTTGATTATCATATTGAGCCTTCTTTGAATAGCGCTTAATAGAATGATTTTGCCTTTGAAATTATTCTACTAAGTACTTTGATATGCAAAAGGATTTTTCCTTTTGCATGAGAGCTTAGTGACCGATATCAACGCCACCGATATCTGCACTTGCACCATTGCCTAACTTAATTTCACGCGTATCTACCATAGAATTTATAGAACCACCCTCAACAGTAGAACCAGCACCAATTTTAATAGCACCAAGTTGTAACTTAGCATTATTCCCTACATCTATTTTTCCATTAGCTCTAACATCAGTATTGATTTGAACATTTTTTACTATTGTTTTATCTCCAACTCCTGCTATTGCTGAGCTAGTGAAACCTAAAACCAATAATGATGATAATAAAATATTTTTTATCATTGTACTTCCTTATAAAAATTTATTTTTACGAATTTTTTTAGTGACCAATATCAACGCCGCCAATATCTGCGCTTGCACCATTGCCTAACTTGATTTCATTCGTATCTACCATAGAATTTATAGAACCACCCTCAACAGTAGAACCAGCACCGATTTTAATAGCACCAAGTTGTAACTTAGCATTATTCCCTACATTTATTTTTCCATTAGATCGAACATTAGTGTTAATTTGAACATTTTTTACTATTGTTTTATCTCCAACTCCTGCTATTGCTGAGCTAGTGAAACCTAAAATCATTAACGATGATAATAAAATATTTTTTATCATTTTCTACTCCTTTATAATATAAACTATTTTAATAATAATCCAATTTAACTTAAAAGCTAATTATTCTTTACAACTCGTAGCTTTATTTGTCGTTTTTCGTTACTATTCTGAGTATGACAACATTTGAAAAAATAAAAAAAACAGTTTTAATCGCCTTAGGTTTTGGTTTAGCTACGTATTTAATCATGAGTGGGAGTGCTATTTTAAATGAGGAGAGTAACACCACTCGCGAAGTTCATGGTGACGCAGTGGAGTGAACCGTGTTGTTTTATGAGTGTGGTACAGTTTATGGGTAGTATGTCTAAAGAGGTAAAGGTATTTATAAATATGTCTATGGCTAGTTTATCTTCAGGCACGTTATACGTAGGAACTAACACAGCTCCATTTACAAACAAAAAGTTAGCGTAGGTAGCTGGTAATCGTTCTTTGTTTTCATATATAGCATGTGGAAAGGGAAGGGGAATAAGGTTTAGGTCATGCTCTTTTGCCATAGTTTGGAGCTCTTTTTTCATGGCGAGGAGCTCTTTATAATGTTCATCTTCTTCATTCTCACATGCCACGTACATAATTGTTTTTGCGTCAATAAACCTTGCTAAAGTATCTATATGTGCGTCCGTGTCATCACCTGCTAAATAACCATGCTCAAGGTAAAGAACAGTTGTGCATCCAAGTGTTTCATTTAATTTTTTTGTTATTTCTATAGAAGTAAGCTGCGGATTTCTATTTTTGTTGAGCATACATGTGGAAGTTGTTAAAAGAATTCCCGATCCATTACTCTCAACAGCACCACCCTCAAGAACAAAAGGAATAGTCTCAATATCGCTTAAGTAAATATTTTGCATTGCTACACTCATGGCATTATCTTTGCCCCATTCAAACTTATTGCCCCATGCGTTAAAAGTAAAGTCTAGGAGTTTCACTTCAGCATCATCTTCAACACTGAGACAAGAAATATCTCTCGCCCAAGTATCGTCAGTTTCATAATCGGCAAAATAAAGGTTTGTATGGTCTTGAAATTTTGACTTTACATAGGTGATATCAGCACAAATAACAAAACATTTTTGGTACGTTTGAATCGCTTGAATGATTTGTACAAATGTAGCCTCTGCTTCTTGCAAATACTCTGCCCAATCGGTCTTGACATGTGGAAATAGTACCTGTGTAAAACTCTGCTTCTCAAACTCTGCAATCATTCTCTTCATTTTGCTATAATTCCTTCATGGCTTATATTACTCTTAATAAAAATAACTTTTTTCATAATCTTGATGTTATCGCAAATAAAACCAAAAGTAAAGACAAGATAGCACTTGTTTTAAAAGACAATGCTTATGGTCACGGACTCCTTGAAGTAGCAACTATGGCACAAGAGTATGGTATAAAAAGAGCAGTAGTAAAATCGCACTATGAAGCAAAAAAAATAGAAGATTATTTTGAGTATATTTTAGTTTTAGCAGAAATACCACATGCTAAGAGTGAAAAAATACGCTATACGATTAACGATATAAATGCAATTGAAGCGTTTCCACATGCTACAAAGGTTGCCCTAAAAGTAGATACTGGAATGCATAGAAACGGTATAGCAATTGATGCACTTGAAACTGCCTTAGAAAAAATAAAAAAACAAGGTTTAAACCTAGAAGAAGTTTTTACACATCATAGAAGTGCAGATGAACTTACAAGTGAATGGTTTTGGCAAAATGCTCT
The DNA here is from genome assembly GCF_029215955.1 of Sulfurimonas sp. SAG-AH-194-I05. GTDB lineage: Bacteria > Campylobacterota > Campylobacteria > Campylobacterales > Sulfurimonadaceae > Sulfurimonas. Next base: position 51,304 of record NZ_JAEMVA010000002.1, on the reverse strand, counting down.
TTTTGCAAAAGTTAAAGCACACGTTATTTCTTTAGGCTATAAAAATGTAAAATTCCATTCCGCAAATTCAGCATCACTTTTTCGGTATGTGGATTTTAGTGAAGATATGGCTAGAGTTGGAATTGCTGCTTATGGTTGCCTCCAAAGAGATGAAGCTTTTGCAAAAATAGATTTAAAACCCGTCTTAAGTTTATATGCACAAAAAATTTCATCACGAACGTTATTAGAAGGGTCTTGTGTAGGTTATGGAGCAAAGTATACGACGAGAGAAGAGAGTATTATTTCTAATTATGACTTAGGGTATGGTGATGGTTTTTTTCGTATTTGCTCAAACAACTATAGAACTCCACATGCTAAGGAGTTAGTTGGTAGAATATCTATGGATAACTGCTCTTTTTTATGTAATGATGAAGAACTTTTAATTTTTAATGATGCAAACCAAATGGCTCAATCTGCACAAACAATAAGCTATGAAGTACTTACCTCTTTGCATCCTCTCTTAAAGCGAAAAATTAAGAGTTGATTTTAATTATTGCGCTTGGGAGTATAACCCCATCCATACCATGAAGGGCTAACTCTTCAATTTCATTTTCATCATTTATATGCACGAGAATTTTTGAATCATAAAGGTATTCAGTTGCAATTTTTTGAGCATCAAGCGCTAAGTTTCTTTCAACTATAATAAATGAAGCACCTAGACTAGCTGAATATATAAGTTCTAAAATTGAATTAACAGATATGGAAATAGAAATATTGTTGAGCGAGGCATGGTTTATAATGTCTAGATTTTCTTCGCTAAATTGAACACATATTGTACTTGATGGGGGTGTGTTTGAAATACTGTCTATGTCTAAGACATGGTAAAAAGAACGACTCGGTATAAATCTATGTCCAAAAATCAGCATTAGGCTTTTTCCATGCATGCATCACTACAATAGTACTTGTTTGCACTAATAAGTGTTTCATTAAGTTCACTGTATGTTCCACATGTAGTACATGCTACAAGGTCACTCGCATCTTCTTGTACTTCTTTTTTTGTTTTGTTTTTCTTGATGGAAGGTTTCTTTTTTATAAAAAGAAAGTATACAATTCCAATCACGCCAAGAACAAGTAAGATTTTTAAAATCATAAGTTTTCTCCTAGAAGTAAGTAGTGCCTGTTATTTGTTTGAATTATTTTATGAGGCATATTTTGATCTACCTCTTCAAAAACTCTTTCGCCCTTGTAAAACAGAAGTGTTGAACGAGAATCACGAAAATTTTTGCTAAGTTGAAGTAACATTTTAGTGTCTGTAACTGCACGCGAAGTAATTAACTCAAAATGCTCGGCATCCATCTCTTCAACTCTTTTTTTCACTACACGTACATTGTTAAGTCCTAAATCAGCTTTAATAAACTGTAAAAAACTAGCACGTTTTTTGAGAGGTTCTACAAGTGTTACCTGCGTGTCTGGAAGTGCTAAGGCTAGAATCATGCCTGGAAAACCAGCACCTGTACCAATATCTAACAGATTTTTATATGGTTTTAAAAAACTTACAGGAAAAACTGCATCATAAATAAACTCATTTACAGTGTTCTCATCTTTGGCACCGGTAAGATTATGAACTTTATTCCATTTAAAAAGGTGCTCTTTATACTTTTGGATATTATGAAAAAAATTTTCAGGTAATTTTATATTTTGTGCAATAAGTGTCGCTTTTAAGTCCATAGTCATAGCTTATAAAAGATGTCCCATATCATCTTTTTTTACATCTAAATAATCTGAGTTGTGCTCATTAGAATCCATTATAATTGGAACACGTTCTACTACTTCTATACCTGCGAGTGAATTTATTTTGTGTGGGTTATTTGTAAGAAGTTTTATTTTTTCTATTTTAAAGTGGTTGAGTATATAAGGAACAATCTCATACGTTCTTTCATCTGCTTCAAATCCAAGTTGGTGATTCGCTTCGATTGTGTTGAGTCCATTGTCTTGTAGTGCATAGGCATTTATTTTATTTAAAAGACCAATGTTACGACCCTCTTGTCTGAGGTAAATAACCATACCATTTGTTCTTTCAATGAATTCTAGTGCGTATTCTAATTGGTCACGACAATCACATTTTAAACTACCAATAGCATCACCGGTTAAACATTCTGAGTGAATCCTTACAGTAGGTACGTCTTGTAAGTTTTCTTTGTAAATGACAAGGTGCTCTTTACAACCGTCTGCACAAGGCTCCTTAAAGGCTTTTACTTTAAAAGTACCAAAGCGTGATGGTAAGTTTGCAATGTTAGATATTTCTATGTTCATTAATTAATCTTTAAAGTGGTAAAATATTGGCAAGATTATAGCAAAGTTATTGCAAAAAAAGGTTTATAATGTTTCAAAGATTTCGTAGAACTCGTTTAAATAAGCATCTAAGGTCGTTAGTACGTGAAACACATGTGCATGTGGAAGATTTTATTTATCCGTTATTTATCCGTCCTGGGGTAGAAATTAAAACAGAAGTGTCTTCAATGCCAGGTGTGTTTCAGATGAGTATAGATGAAATTTTAAAAGAATGTGTTATTTTAAAAGAACTTGGAATATATTCGATTCTTCTTTTTGGAATTCCTGATGTTAAGGATTCTATTGGTTCAGACTCTTTGTGTGAGCATGGAATTATCGCAGCATCAATTAGAGAAATAAAAAAGCATCATCCTGATATGTTTATAGTAACTGACCTTTGTTTTTGTGAGTATACAGACCATGGACACTGTGGGATAATAGATGAAGAAAATGAAACAGTTCATAATGACGCAACACTGAAAATTTCGGCGCAACAAGCCATTGTTCATGCAAAAGCAGGGGCTGACATGATAGCTCCTTCTGGAATGATGGATGGAATTATAGAAACTCTGCGTGAAGCACTTGATGCAGAAGGGTTTGAAAATGTACCTATTATGGCATATTCTACAAAATTTTCTTCAGGATATTATGGACCATTTCGGGATGTGGCTGAGTCAACTCCTAGTTTTGGAGACAGAACCTCATACCAAATGGATCCTGCAAATCGTCGTGAGGCTATTTCGGAGTCTCTTTCAGATGAGGCACAGGGTGCAGATATTTTAATGGTTAAACCAGCTCTTGCTTACTTAGATATAGTAAGAGAAATTAAAGATGCAACTACGCTTCCTATGGCTGTCTATAATGTAAGTGGCGAGTATGCAATGCTAAAACTAGCAGGTAGGAATAACTTAATCGATTATGACAGAGTTATGATGGAGACCATGGTCGCTTTTAAACGTGCTGGTGCTGACATAATTATTTCTTATCATGCAAAAGAAGTAGCAAAATTGTTGCAAAAATAGTTTTTCTTAGCTACAATAAATCTTAAATACTATATACGAGGTTGATATGAAAAATATATCTATAAAGGTACAAGTTTTAGCACTTGTTTTTACGTCTCTTTTTCTTCTTTCTGGAATTTTAACTTATGTGTCACTCTCTAAAAGTAGTGATGCTTTAATGGAGCAGAGTTATAAAAAACTTGAAGCTGCAAGAGATTCTAAAGAACATCAAATAAAGCAATTCTTTAATGATAGTATTTCAGACATTAAAGTAATGGCTGAGAGTAAAAATGTTAAAGAATTATATGATGATCTTGTCTTCGTTCATAATGCATTAGGTGTAAAACCACATGAAAAGTACCCTGTAGAAGATGTCATGGCAAAAGAAAAAAAAGCTGAGCATGAGGCATTTTTTCAAGCATACGCAAAAGAGTATGGGTATTACGATATTTTTATTATTTGTGCAGCACATGGTCATGTTATGTATACGCAAGCAAAAGAGTCTGATTATGGCGAAAATTTGAGTTCTGGTCCTTTGAAAGATTCAGGTCTTGCGGATGTCTGGAGAAAAGTAAAAGAGCTTAAGCGACCTGTATTTACAGATATGAAACCTTATGCTCCATCGAACAACAATCCAAGCATGTTTTTGGGTACTCCAATGTATAAAGATGGTGCCTTAAAAGCAGTTGTTGTTTTTCAAGTTTCAGAAGCTATGATAAATAATATAGCGCAGTTTCGAGAAGGGTATGGCGATACGCAAGAAGCATATTTAGTTGGTCAAGATAATCTTATGCGAACAGATAGCTATTTAAGTCCTGAAAATTATTCAGTAAAAGCATCGTATAAAAACCCTTCAACTGGTACATGTGACACTGAGGCTACGAAAAATGCTTTAGCAGGTAAAACAGAATCTCGTCTTATTATAGACTATAATGGAAACCCTGTTTTATCTTCATACACACCATTAAAGGTTGGCGAAGACTTGCACTGGGCTTTACTTTCAGAAATTGATGAGGCTGAGGTAAATATAGCTTCAAATGAGATTAGAAATGCTTTACTTTTAGACTCTTTTCTTATCCTCGTGGTGGTTTTATTTGTAGCGTTTATCATTGTTTCTTCGAGTATAATAAAACCATTAAATATGTTTAAACATAAGCTTGTTGATATATCTAAAAACTATGACTTAACACAAAAAATAGATACAAATGCACCAAAAGAGATAGCTGAAATGGCTATAAGTTTTAACGCACTTCTTCATTCGCTCCAAGAACTAGTAAGCACATCTAAGGATTCTTCGGTTGAGAATGCAACTATAGCACAAGAATTGTCTGCAACGGCAGTTGGAGTTGGACAAAATGTTGAAAATTCTGTAAGTATTGTAGAAAATACAACAAGCCAAGCACGACTCATGCAAAATGAAATTACTGCTTCTATAACAGATGCACAAGAAAGTAAAAAAGAGATTCTTTTAGCAAATGAAAATTTAGAAATAGCAAGAGATGAAATTATTACTCTCACAAACAATGTAGAAGCTACTGCGCAAAAAGAAGAAGAACTTGCGCAAAACATGGAAACATTGTCACGTGAAGCAAATGAAGTGAAAACAGTTTTAACTGTAATTTCAGACATTGCAGATCAAACAAACTTACTTGCATTAAACGCAGCTATAGAAGCAGCACGTGCGGGTGAGCATGGTCGTGGTTTTGCTGTTGTTGCTGATGAGGTACGAAAACTTGCAGAGAGAACACAAAAAACACTCTCAGAGATTAATGCAACTATAAGTGTAGTTGTTCAGTCTATTGGTGATGCCTCAACACAGATGAGTATAAACTCACAAGAGATTCAAAACTTAGCAGGTATCGCGCAAGAGGTTGAAGCAAAAATAAATACTACAGTGAGTATTGTTAATAACGTGGTTGTTGTAACGGATAAGACAGTGAACGACTTTGAAAAAACAGGACAAGATATAGACCAAATTGTTCACAAAATAGAAGATATTAATACGCTTTCATCTACGAATGCACGAAGTGTAGAAGAGATTGTTTATGCATCAGAACATCTTAATACAATGACAGAAGAGCTTAACTCGAAATTAGCAACATTTCGTACATAGAATTTTTTTAATTTAAGTTTAAAAAGAGTACAATTTGTACTTACTTAAAAACTAGGCAAACAGATGAGACATTTTTTAACATTAAAAGATTTTACGAAAGAAGAGATACTAGAGATTATTAGTATCGGTCTTGAAATAAAAAAGAATTTAAAAGATAAAGTATATAAAAAAGAGCTCGATATGCAAACGCTTGGGATGATTTTTGAAAAAAGCTCAACACGTACGCGTGTGAGTTTTGAAGCAGGAATGTTTCAGCTTGGTGGTCATGCACTTTTTCTCTCAAACCGTGATATTCACTTAGGTCGAGGTGAGCCTGTAAAAGATACCGCAAGAGTTATAAGCAGCATGTGCGATATGGTAATGATTAGAACATTCGCACATTCAATGCTAGAAGAATTTGCAGAGTACTCGAGTGTTCCCGTTATAAATGGTTTAACAGACTCTTACCATCCTATACAACTCCTTGCAGATTATATGACTATGTTAGAATACGATATAGCTGAAGATGCAGTAGTTGCTTATGTAGGTGATGGAAATAATATGACACACTCATGGCTAATGCTCGCTGCAAAAATGGGTTTTGAGTTACGAATAGCTACGCCTGTTGGTTATGAAGTAGACTCGAAAATTTTAGAAGAAGCTCTTAGCCTTGCAAAAGAGAGTGGGGCTTGTATAAAGGTTTCAAACTCTATAGATGAGGCCTTACTTGATGCTACAATTGTGACAACAGACACGTGGGCATCTATGGGGCAAGAAGATGAAAAAGAAGAAAGAGTAAAAGCATTTCAGGGGTATATGGTTGATGGTCTTAAAATGTGTCTTGCTAAAAAAGGTGCTCGATTTTTACACTGCCTACCAGCATATAGAGGTTATGAAGTTTCAGATGCACTCCTAGAAGCACATGCTGACATTGTGTTTGATGAAGCTGAAAATAGACTTCATGCACAAAAGGGTCTTATGGTTTGGTTAGACAAACAAAGAACGTAAGCATTATTCTGTACTAATATTTAATTCCAGTTGCTTGTCTTATGATTTGCATCATAGGTTGGGCTATCTCACTCGCCTTTTTTGCACCTGCATTTAAAATGTCTCGTACCTCTTGTGGATTTTGCATGTAGTATTCCCTTTGTTTTGTATAATCACCAAAGTATTCCCACATGACCTCTGCAAGGTAGATTTTAAAGTGCCCATGACCTTCTCCACCAGCTTTATATCTATTTTGTAAGCTTATAAGTTCTTTTTCATTTAAAAAGAGTTTTGCCATTGTGTAAACATTACAGTTTGCAAATTCTTTTGGATCTTCTAAAGCGACTTGTTCTGTAACAATTTTTTTAATAGTTTTACGTTGTTTTTTTTCTTCTCCAAAAATATTTACTGTATTTCCATAACTTTTTGACATTTTCTGTCCATCAGTTCCAGGGACTGTTGCTACTTCTTCTTGAATCTTAAAAGTAGGTATCTTAAGTATATTTCCGTATTTATTATTAAACTTTATGGCAATATCTCGTGCGATTTCCACATGTTGAATTTGGTCTTTTCCAACAGGTATAATGTCTGGAGAAAACAGTAAAATATCTGCTGCCATTAAAACAGGGTAGGAAAAAAGAGCATGGTTTGCTGTTATTCCTTTTGCTGTTTTGTCCTTATAGCTATGTGCACGTTCAAGTAAACCCATCGGTGTAAAAGCTGAGAGAATCCAGTAGAGTTCTAAAACTTCTTTTACATCAGACTGTACCCAGAATGTGGATTTTTCAGGGTTAATGCCGAGTGATAAAAAGTCAGTTGCAGTTTGCATTGTAAGAGCAGCGAGTTCTTTACCACCATTACCACTACTCATTGCATGGTAGTTTGCTATAAAAGCAAAGGTTTCATTTTGTTTTTGTGCTTCAACCATTTGTTTGATAGAACCAAAATAGTTTCCTATATGTAATTCTCCCGATGGTTGAATACCTGTTAAAAGTCGCATCTATTGTCCTGAATGTTATATTTTTTAGTAATTATAACTAAATGTAAACGATATTTTGTTATGATTAAGGGATAACAAGCGCATTAACCTTGTTAAAAAAAGGATATATTATGAACGTACAAATTCGAACAAAAGATGTAAACCTTAATGCACACACAAAAGAGCATATAGAAGCAGCGATTGAAGCTTTTAAAAAATTTCAGTTAGATATTACAACAGTAAATGTTGGAATCAAAGCGGAGAAAAAAGGCGTTTCTATAGAATTTGACATTCATATAGCGCATGCACAACCAGTGGTTATAAACCAAAGTGATGACAACTTAGATGCAGCTATAGACTTAGCTATAGACAGAGCAAGTAAAGCACTTCGTAGACTTCATACAAAGGTTATCGATAAGCATGCTACATCAGTAAAAGACTTAGATGTTATAGATGCGTAACTAATGTATAACTGGGTACTTTGGTTTCATATACTCTCTCTCATTTCTTGGTTCGCAGTTTTATTCTACCTACCAAGACTTTTTGTATACCATGCAGAAAACATTGAAAATGAAGGTTTTATAAAAGTCATTAAAGTTATGGAGATGAAGATATATAAATATATCGGAGTCCCAGCCATGTGGGCAACAGTTTTAACTGGGCTTTATATGAGTTTTCAAATAGGCTTTGCTGGAAACGGATGGTTATATGTAAAAATAGTATTTGTACTTATTTTAATCGCTTATTTTTTCTCACTAGGATATTTTAGACTTCAGTTTTTAGAAGATAAATGTCTTAAAAGTGGAAAATTTTTTAGAATGTACAATGAAATCCCAACAATACTTTTACTTGTAATTGTAGGAATGGTTGTTTTTAAACCATTGTAATACGTAAGAGAATAATTGTTCTCTTACTTTACATGTGAAAAGTTATTTATTTAAACCTCTTCTAACATATGTATCATATAAAATCGGAATAATTATGAGACTAAGAACTGCTGAACTTACAACTCCTCCTATCATAGGAGCAGCAATTCTTTGCATAACTTCACTTCCTACACCGTTGGTATACATAATAGGAAGAAGACCAGCTAAGATGGCAAATACTGTCATCAGTTTTGGTCGTACACGTGCTACGGCACCTTCATAAATAGCATCACTTAACTCTTTTTTTCCAAAATTTTCTTTGAATTTTTCTTTTGCTTCATCAACTGCTTCTTGTAAATAAACGATCATTACTATGGCTGTCTCTGATGCGACTCCTAAGAGGGCTAAGAAACCAACGACCACAGCTATAGACATGTTGAAGTCAAGCATATCAATGTATATAAGTCCACCCAAAAGTGCAAAGGGTAGGGTGAAAAATACGATTAATGTAGGTACCATTTCTTTAAGTGCAAAGAAAATTAAAACCAATATAACAACTAAAACAGCTGGAACAATCCAAGTGATTTTTTTCATAGCAGAGTCTAGGTACTCACTTTGTCCTGCCCATTCTATATAGTATCCAGCTGGAAGTTGAATACTTTTAAGTGCTTTAATAGCCTCAACCTTATACTCAGTTGCACTCACTCCAACTTGAGGTGTTATATAAATGAAAGTAACAGGCGATGCCATTTCACTTTTTATAACAGAGGCACTTTCTCTATAACTTACTTCTCCAAAAGTACTCAAAGGTACAAATCCTAACTTGGTTTTAACCATAATATTTTTTATAGAATCTATACTGCGTCTTTCTTCTTCTTCATAACGTAAGGCAATAGGATAGCGTTCAATTCCTTTATACATCGTTGAAACTTTCATACCACCAACAGCAGAAGAAACATACTCTAAAATAAAGTTCTTCGTAACCCCGAATCGAGCAATAGAATCTTCTTTAATCTCAATATCGAGGTAGTATCCAGCACTCGCTTGATCGGCAAAAACTGAAAGTGTTTTACTTAATTCACGTAAAACAGACTCTATTTCTTGTCCATATTTTTGGAGTCCAGCTGCATCTTTACCATAGAGTTTAATACCTAAAGGTGTTCTTATTCCACTTAAAAGCATATCAATTCGTCCACGAATAGGATATGTCCATGAGTTTATAAGTCCTGGAACTTGGAGTGCTTCTTCAAGTTCGTTCATAAGTTTTTCATGTGTCATTCCCTCTCGCCATTCACTTTTTGGCTTAAAAGTAATGACTGTTTCAATCATTCCAAGAGGAGCAGGGTCTGTAGCAGAGTCCGCACGTCCTCCTTTTCCAAAAACAGTGTCAACTTCTGGAAATGCTTTTATAATTGCATCTGTTTTTTGTGTAAGCATTTTACTTTGATCCACTGAGATTCCATAAGGAGTTACGGGCATATACATCACTGTTTGTTCATTGAGTGGTGGCATAAACTCCCATTTTAAGCCCTTGTAAATTGGGTACATAAAGTAGAGTGAAACAAGAACAGCAACCATTACAAGATACTTGAGTTTCATTCCTACTACAATAACAGGGTGATAAAGCCAAACAAAAAATCTGTTGAGTGGATTTTTAGTTTCAGATAAAATACGTCCCTTTACAAAATAAAGCATTAAGATTGGAACAAGTGTAATAGAAAGAATTGCTCCTGCCATCATAGCAAATGTTTTTGTATATGCAAGTGGTGTAAAAAGTAAACCTTCTTGCCCTGAGAGTGCAAAAATAGGTAAAAAAGAGACAACAACAAGAGAGAGTGCAAAAAAGATTGGACGACCTACAAGTTTAGCAGAACTTGTAATAGCAGCGTAACGTTCTTCTTTAGTAAGTGATCGATTATGTTTTTCCTCTTGTTTAATTATAGTCTTATGTGCATTTTCTATCATTACGATAGTTGCATCGACCATTGCACCAATTGCAATTGCAATACCTCCAAGACTCATGATATTTGAGCCAATTCCAAAGAATTTCATAAGTAAAAATGTTGTTCCAATCGTAAGAGGTAAAATAATAATAACAATAAATGAAGAGCGTAAGTGCATTAAAAAAAGAGCAATAATTATAATTACGATGACGCTCTCTTCAATGAGTGTGTATTTGAGTGTATCGACTGCTTTTTCTATAAGGTCAGATCGATTGTATGTCTCAACTACATCTACATCTGGAACTTTTAATTCCTTCATCTTTTTTTCTATTTTTTTAATTGTGGAGTAAACATCTTCGCCATAGCGAACCATAACTATACCGCCGACAACTTCACCCTCACCATTTAAGTCAGCGATACCTCGACGTGCACCAGGAACAAGTTCTACTCTTGCAATATCGCCAATGGTTACTGGAATATCTCCACGTATAGCTACAGTTAAAGCACGAATATCATCAAGATTTTTTACATAGCCTTTGGCTTGAACCATCCATTCGTATCCATTTTGAATTACAATACGTCCACCGGTATCATTATTGTTACTTTTGAGTGCTTTTGCTACATCTCCTATACTTAAGTTATAGCGTACTAAAACATCATTTTTAACACTTACTTGGTAGGTGGGAACAAAGCCCCCTATACTTGCGACTTCACTTACACCATCAACTCCTAAAAGAGCGTACTTGTAGTAATAGTCTTGCAGTGTTCTGAGCTCACTTAAGTTTTTTGTTTTTGAGGTAAGTGCGTATTCGTATACCCAACCTACACCTGAAGCATCAGGTCCCAGTGAAACTTCCATACTTGAGGGAAGTGAAGAAGAGATAGACGCTAACTGTTCAAGAACACGTGTTCTTGCCCAATAAAGATCGGTATCTTCTTTAAAAATAATGTAAATGAGTGAGTTTTCATACGTAGAAAAACCACGAACAGTTTCAATATTAGCAATCGCTAAAAACTGTGACACTAAAGGATATGTTCCTTGGTCTTCAATAATTTCAGGAGATTGCCCAGCCCAGTTTAAATGTACAATAACCTGAGGTGGAGACAAGTCTGGTATGGCATCAAGGGGCGTGTTTTTTAAAGCCCAAAAAGAACCAAATGTTAAAAACAAGGTTGCCATAAGGACTAAAAATCTGTTTTTTATACTAAAATCTATTACTTTTTCTATCATTATTTAGCCTTTTAGTATAACCCGTTTACTTGGGCATCACTGTCCATCATAAATAAAGCATTGTTTACAACTTCATCTCCAGCCATTAAGCCACTCTTCACTATGTAAGTATCAGGATTTAAAACTTCTACTTCGATTTGTAATGGTTCATACTCACCCTCATATTCGCCTACTACAAAGACATAAAAAACACCATTTTTACGTATGACAGCAGTTGTAGGAAGTGTTAAGTAGTTTTGAGGCGCTTGCTTCATTGCTACACGCATATACATTCCAGGTTTAAGATACAAGTTCTTATTTTTAACTTCTAAGCGTAATGTATAGCTTTCTTCTTTTGCGTCTAGTGTAGGGTAAATACCTGCATTAGAAGCTGTAAATATTTCTTTAGAAGAAGGTGTTGTAAGCGTAAAAGTTTTTATAGAACGTAAAAGTTCTCTTTGGTTTTGATGAATTTTAACTTCAACCCAAACATTTTTAAGGTTTACAATCTCAAAAAGAGTTTGCTTGGCATTAAATGCAGCCTTATTGTTAATGTTTTTCTTAAAAATATAACCACTTGAGGGTGCTATTAATGTTGTTAATGTTCTGTCTTTTTGAATATTTTTAATCTCAGCATGTGGAATTTTTAAAAGTTTGAGCTTTGTTAGTGCACTTTTACTCATTGCTTTGTTCTTTGAGTAGCGAAGAGAGTTTATGTATTCATCTTTCGCTTTTAAAACCTCAGGAGAGTAAACACGGGCAAGTGCTTGACCTTTAGTGACTTTTTTATACAGTTTGTTTGCATATAAGACTTCTATATAACCACCAAATCGAGGAGAAACATCATAAACAAGAGAGTCATCAATGGTTACAAAACCAAAACTTTTCATTTGCTTGCTATGTGAACTTTGTGCTACCTTGAGCGTTTGTACGCTAAAAAGTTGCACTACTGTAGCTTCTTTTGCTTCGCTGAGGCTAAGAAGGAGTGTTAATAATATAAGATACTTCATTGTATACTTCCTATAAGTGCATCAAGTGTTGCTTTGTTTTTATTGTACTGTGCAACAACTCCAATATTTTTTTCATCAAGAGCTAACTTTTTTTCTAAAAGCGAAATATAAATAAAGAGCTCATCGCCACTTTTTATAGAACTTGAACTTAGCTCAAACATATGTTGAATTTGAGGCATGCTTTCATCTTGAATAATTGTATGAATTTCATAAGACTCTTCAAGTTGTGCATACACTTGTGTTATTTGTGTGTGTAAAAGTGCATTGAAGTCTGTAATTTCATTTTCTTTAGCAAGGGAGAGCTTTTTTGACTTTTCAATCATATGGTCTTGTGTCGAATACAGTGGAAGAGAAAAGCTTATACCAACGTTTACATAGTCTTTAAATGTATCACGGCTGTAATACCCAAGTTTAAGAATGGGATCAGAGTACTTATTAAGTTCTTTTACTTTAATATCTTTTTGTGTAACTTGAAGACTTGCTTCTTTTACTTGGTAGGCTACATTATTTGTTGTTGCATCTATATAGTTTTGAAGTCCTACTGGTTTGCTTACTATTACATCCATTTCTACGCTATTTACATGTTCTGTTGCACTTAGATAGGAAAGTTTTGAATAAAGTCCTTTGAGAGAACTTTTAAGTCTACTTGTTTTAATTCTTAGCTCTGAGAGTGTCATTTCAGCTGCCATGATACTCATATGCGATTTGGAATCACTTGTGCTAAAAGCTGAATACAGTTCAATATTTTGCTTTGTGAGCGTAATGTATTGGTTTGTAATTTTGAGTTGTTCTTCTTTTTGCCAAATAGAATACGCTGTTCTCTTTACAGCCTCGACAAGTTTAACTTGCATTGCATCAAGTGTGAGATTTGTCATATACTTTTGCGCATTACGTTTACTTGCCATTGCATCTCTTTTTCCAAAATACGAAATCTTTTGCTGGTAGGAAAGAGATATAAACTGCATAGGTTCAATAGAACGGTTTGAAATATCGTCGAGTTGTATGTCGCTGATGTTTATAGAAAGCAAGGGATCAACAAAATTTTTACTTATGGCTATATCGTTGTCAATAGCACTTACTCTTTGTTCTATAGAGCGTAAAGAAGTATGGTTTGTTTTAGAGTTTTCAACAAGAGTGCTCAGTGGCACTGCTAAAAGCCACATGGGGAGAAGAGGGAGTAAAAGCAGTTTCATAGTCGGTTCCTTAAATATTTAGTGAAGTTTTAACACGAACTTTTTTACCAGTTTTAGGAGTTAAGAAAATATGTACTTGCCATGTACCACTCATAGCGATATTAACATCAGCCACAAATTTTCCATTTCCTAAACTTTTTGCCTGTGTTTTATTTTCCATATAAGGCATACCTGGCATCGCTGGCATGAATACTTTTACTGTCATTTGCGAATCTTTATAATTTTTATGTCCAACTTCAAAATAAAGTGTGTTGTTCCCAGTTGAAAGCGGTTTTTCAGATGTTACTTGAATCTGTGTAGCACGTGATTTAGCAACTTTTTGAAATGCTGCACCTTGAGCAATAGTAGCACCTAAAAGTAGCGCTAAAAATATTTTTGTAATTGTTTTCATTTTCAATCCTTTTGTTTGTTATAGAAGAATTGTACTAGGAGTTTGTGAGGAGGGTGTGATTAATGTATAATTACTCTATGAAAATACTACTCCTTGAAGACGATACTGTTTTAGCAGATATTTTAGTTGATTTTTTAGAAGAAGATTATGAAGTTGTGCATACATATAGTATGAAAAAAGCTTTAACCTTAAGTGAAGAAAATACATTTGAATTATATATTTTTGATATTAATGTTCCTGATGGGGATGGAATTTCTCTTTTAAAAGAGTTGCGAAGCTTTCAGGATGAAACACCTACTATATTTATAACTGCTTTTAGCGATACGAAGTATTTAAAAGCTGCTTTTGAATCAGGTGCAAATGACTTTATTAAAAAACCTTTTGATTTAGAAGAATTAACACAACGTATTGAAAATATTAAAAAGCATTTTGGGTTAAACTCTTTACTTAATCTTACCAACACTATTGCTTTTGATACACAAAACCACATGCTGAAAATTGCAGACATGACAAAAATACTCAGCGCAAAAGAGAGTGGATGTTTGCATTACCTTTATAAAAATCGTCATAGAGTCATAAGCGTAAATGAATTACTTCAAAACTTATGGGAATTTGATGCTATGCCATCAGATGATGCCATTCGTACGATTATAAAAGAATTACGAAAGTCTCTAGGTAAAGAACATATTATAAATATACGTGGAGAAGGATACCGTTTTGAATAAGCTCGAACGTAGCTCTCTTTACTCTTTTTTATTATTGTATTTAGGTTCTTCACTCTTTTTTGTGTTACTTTCAGGTTTTTGGTACTACTCAGCACAAAAGAATGCTTTAGAAAATAGTACGTATTATAAGTTACAGCATTTAGCTGATAGAGTTTCTCGTTTAATTATTAATGCGCATATGGGTGGTCGTAAACTTGTTTTACCTCCACAAGAAGAGGGGTATGAATATATTATGATTCCCTCTTCTTTGAAAAAAGAGTATAAAGAGAATTATTTTCAAAAAAATGGTTTTAAAGTTCTTGTGTCCTCTGCGCCACAAGAACATTTAAGTATTCAATACGTTATGACAAAGACAGATATGTACCATAAAAACATTTTAAAGCTTCAAAAAGAAATTCTTGTAATAATGTTTATAGTTTTTACATTTATAGTACTTATATCTTGGATTTTATCGAAGTTTTTTATGCGTCCCATTCGTGATAAAATGGTACATATTGAACAGTTTCTTCAAGATATTTCGCATGAACTTAACACGCCGATTACAGCTTTAAAAATGAGTTCAAAACGTGCCTTAGAAAAAAAAGTATATGATGAGAAAATACTGACAAATATTTCCATTAGTACAAAACAGCTTTATAGTATATACCAATCACTCGCTTACTTAAACTTTTCTTCGAAGGAAGAAGAAAGAATAGAGCAAGATTTAAAACCAATTTTAGAGCAGAGTATTGCTTATTATACAGAACTTTTAATGGCAAAAAATATTTCTGTAAAAGTAGAACTTCAAACGGCACCTTTAGTTACGGCGGCTTCAAAAATGGAGTTACTCTTTTCAAATTTAATTTCAAATGCTATAAAGTACTCTATGCCAGACACATGTATTTATATTACACTCAAAGATGGCTTCTTTCAAATCCAAGATGAAGGTGTTGGTATAGCACCTGAAAAAGTAGACAAAATATTTACACTTTATGAGAGAGGTTCCCATGTCGCAGGTGGATTTGGAATAGGTTTAAATATAGTGAAGAAAATTTGTGATGGATTAGACATTACAATAGAAGTGGTTTCCCAAGTAGAAAAAGGAAGTACTTTTACCTTGCAATGGTAAAAGTTTTATACTACCGTTACCCTATTGCGACCATTATTTTTAGATGCATAAAGGGCTTTGTCTGCGAGTGTATACATCTCATCTATAGATTTTACGTCATCTCCTTTAGCTACATACAGACCTATGGATATGCTTAAATTTTTATGTGCTTTATTGTTTTGGTGAAGAATGTTTAGGTTTAAAATATCTTCTCGAACCTTATTTGCATAGAGTAAAGATTTTGTTGGGTCTAAACCTAGGACTATTATGGTGAATTCTTCGCCGCCTATTCTAAAAGCATAGTCCTCTATACGACTTGTATTTTCTAAGAGTTGCTTTGCAACTAGTATAAGTGCATCATCTCCACTTTTATGACCATAGGCATCATTATATTCTTTAAAGTAGTCAATATCTATCATAAGGTAGCTGAGGTGGGTATCGTATCTTTGCGCTGTATTTTTAGATTTCGTTGTTATTGTATCAAAGAGGTTTCTGTTGTAGAGCAAGGTGAGTGCATCTCTATTTGCAGTGATTTCTATCTTTTTTTTCTCAGTTACATCTGTTTGAATTGAAGTGAAACCTTTAATAGTGTGATGAGAATTATACGAAGGTGTAATAGAAAGTTCTACCCAATATAAATCTCCATTTTTTGCTCTATTTTGGATCTCTCCTGTCCAGATATTTCCAGATGTTATGGTTTCCCATAAATTTTTATATATGTCATCTCGTGTATTTTTACTTCTTATTATAGAAGCAAAACTGCCTAGTAATTCTTCACGTGAATAGCCAGATATTTGAACAAAGGCATCTGAAACCTCTGTAATAACGGAAAGACTATCTGTATTCATTATAATTACATTGTTATTAATTACTGAGAGCTTCTGGGTTTGTTCGTATTTTTTTTCTAAATGTGTTCTTGTTTCAATCACTTTAAACATTACTTTTTTAAGTTCATTTAAGGTAAATGGTTTTGTCAGGTAAGAGTCTACGCCTACTTCAAGCGCTTTTTCTAGTTGTTCTTTGTCGTTGTAAGCACTCATAATAACAAGGGGTATATCCGTGTCAACTTTACGAATACGAGAAAGTACTTCAAGACCATTTATTTTAGGAATATTTATGTCAGATATAACAATGTCAGGATTATACTTATGGTACGTGTTTAATGCTTCTTCACCATCTTTTGCTGTATAAACTTTATTCACAAATTTTTCAAGTAAACTAGAAATATTTTCTAAAAGTTCGGGGTCGTCTTCTATGTATAAAAGGCTGAAATTACTTGTTGTCATGGTGTTCCTAGTGGAGTGAATTACTTACTAAAAGATTATAGCGAAACAATGTATTCCAAATATGACATTTTTTTCGCTCTCTAATGTAGGAATTAAAATTGCTTTTAATCATCACGGGTGAAAAATCCCTAAATTTAGGCTAATCGGAGATAGGAGCAAACAGCCTCGCCAAAAAGGCACTATTATGAGAATTCAATCATATGAATTACAAATGGAAACAAAAAATACTGAGTACAGAAGTATGATAGAGTCCCAAATGAGTTTTGAAACTTATTTCACAAAGTTACCAAATGGTATAGAATTGAATGAAAAAGAAGATGCATTCGTTGAAGATAAGAATATAAAATCCGAAAAATCTTGCATGTGTAATTATTTAGAAAATCAAGAAAAAACACTCAATGGAATCATTAGTAATTTAATAAAAATGCTTCAAGAGAGAGTAGGTGAAGAAGAAGTGAATGAAGACAATATTAATGGTTATTTTAAGATGTCAAAAAGCGAAAAGTATGAAGAATTTGAAAGTATAGACTTCTCTACTACTGGAAAAATTCAGACAGATAAAGGCTCTTTAGATATTAACCTCAATTTTGCAATGAGTCGTAGTTTTGTTGTTGAGAATCGTATAGATATTTATTCTCCTTTTGACCCACTTGTTATAAACCTTAGTGGCGACATTCCAACCTTAAGCACAGACACTTTTTCTTTTGACTTAGATAACGATGGTGTAAAAGACCAAATTTCTAAACTAGGATCTGGGAGTGGATTTTTAGCACTTGATAAAAATAAAGATGGAAAAATCAACCAAGGAAGTGAGCTTTTTGGAACACGCAGCGGAGATGGTTTTGGTGAACTGAGTGCCTATGATGAAGACTTTAACTCTTGGATAGACGAGGGTGATTCAATTTTTGACAGCTTACAAATTTGGCTCAAAAATGAAGATACAAATGAAAATGAACTCGTGGGATTAGGTGAAGCTGGAATCGGTGCTATTTATTTAAACTCTGCTTCGAGTGAGTTTACCTATAAAACAAGTTTAAATCAAACACTTGGTGAAATGCGAAGTTCAGGAATTTTTCTTTATGAAGATGGAGCTGTGGGAAATGTTTCACAGATTGACTTTGCTATGAGAGAAGTGAAAAATACAGTTGAGGTTGCAGAGGTAGACACTTCTAAAACACAGCCATTAGCGACACTCTTACAAGCATAAAATGACAATGTGGAAATGGATGTCCACATGCCAATTTTAACTCCTTTAAAAATTCCATTCATTTTTTACTTTCTTGACACTTATCAAGGAATATTATTTTATCTTTTGTTATAATTTTCATATAATTAATAAATATTGGAGAAACCACATGTTATTAGCAGTTAAAGATGTACAAAAAGTATCGAATATGGAAATGAATATGCTTCATGAAGAAGAGATAGAAATTATAAACGCTTTTCATGACGCGGCAGTAGCAAAAGATATAGAAAAAGTAGATGAAATTTTTAAAGCAGTGGAGTTTGACGTAGAAGATCACTTCTCAACTGAAGAGCAAATGATGGAAGAAAGTGGTTTTTTCGCTGCTGGAATTCATAAAGCAGAACACGACACAATGCGTAAAAAAATAAAGAACCTTAAAGAAAATTGGGACAGAGATAAAGACCCAAAAGCAATACAACATTTTTTAGAAGATGAATTTAAACATTGGATAGTTTTACATGTGGCACGTTGGGATTCTGAAACGGCAATGGCTCTTGGTGATTCTATGTAGAAATGCCCTTTGGGCATAAATATTTAAAGTAGTTATTTAGTGTGAGTGTTTTACTTTTGTTTTCACAAATGCTAAAACAGTTGCAACAACTGCCACGATGATACTCATCGCAAGTATTATATCTTGACCTTCCATTTAATTCTCCTCAAATATTACTGTAATTATCATAGCATATAAAGATATGCTCGTAATCAAGATTGCACTTGTCGTTAATCCATCTTGGCTAAGTGTAAAACTACCATTTACAAAAAGTCCTAGTGATATGTTTCTACAATCTTTCTCAATTTCTTCATATTTTAAGTATAGCACAAATATAATTTAATAAACTCAAATTGCCAAAGTTTTCAACACAGCAGAGGAACTTGAAGCGTACATAAATGAAGAAAAAGCAAGAGTTAAAGATATTCTTTTAACTGAACAGTAAAATTTAAAGGAGTTGGTTCTTTACAAAACTATTGTAATGACCCTCTTCTTTTTCTAATTCCTCATGCGTCCCACTTTGTGTGATTGTTCCTTTATCTAAAACATAAATTGTATCAGCATTTTTTACTGTACTTAATCTATGGGCTATAGTTATAACTGTTTTTTCTTTTAAAATAGGCTCTAGGGCTATTTGTAGTTTCGCTTCTGTTTGGACATCGAGTGCAGAGGTAGATTCATCAAATATAACAACACTTGGGTTTGCAATAATCATACGTGCTATACTAAGACGTTGACGTTGTCCTCCTGAGAGACGAATACCATGGCGACCAACAATAGTGTCAAGTCCATCTTCCATATCTTCTATCATAGAGTCAAGTTGTGCAATTTTGAGAGCTTTTTTGATTGCTTCATCACTTGTATTTTCATCACCCATAGTAATATTAAAACGTAATGTAGCGTTAAAAAGTATAGGCATTTGTAAGACTAAAAATATTCTTTCTCTTAGTGATTTTTTATCTAGGGTTTCAATATCTTTTGTATTATAAGAGAGTGTACCTGCTTTTTTTTCATAAAAACCTGAAATAATTTGAGCAAGTGTAGTTTTTCCACTTCCACTTGCCCCTATAAGTGCTATTTTTGAACCTGAACGTATGTTCATAGATATGTTTTGTAAAATAGGTTTGTTGTTGGAGTAGCTAAAATCGAGTTCTTTGAGTTGTATATCCACATGCTGGGCTTGGATTATTTCAAGTCCACTATTTTCGGTTGTAAGAACTAAAATCTTATTTATACGACGCAGTGCTCCCATAGCCGAGGCATAACTATACTGGAGTGAAAGTATCTCTTGCACAGGTGTCATAATAAACCAAATATACCCAAACATTGCAAACATCATCCCTATGCTGAGGTCACTATAAACAACAAGTAAAAATCCAGATGCACGAAGAATTTCAAACATCCCAAGTGAAATAGTATTGGAGAGTTTCTCATAAATAACACTTTTAAAACTGTATTCATTTGAAGTTGTTTGAATTATCTTGGCATTTGTAATAGCTTTATTAAAAAAGTATTCTTCTTTGTTTGAGGCTTTAATTTGTCCGTATAAATCAAGTGTTTCGCCTATGTTGTTTTGAAAGTTTTCTATCGCTTCATTTTCATTGCGTTTTAAAACACCAACGGCCTTAGACATTTTTTTACTCATTAAAACATTAAGTGGTTGGATGATTAGAATTAAAAGACCCAAAATAGGGTTCATCATAATCATAACACCTGCAACAGCGATAAGTGTCAGTGTTGCTGAGACGAGTTTTGAGATACCTGTCATTATAAAAGCATCGAAAGTATTTATATCTGTTACTAGGTTTGAAGTGATTGCCCCAGAACCTAAGGTTTCATATGCATTCATAGAGGTTATTTTTAAGTGTTGTATAAGACGTTTACGAATCATAAAAGTAACATACTTTGAAATTTTAGTAAATATTCTGACAATAACTGCATTCAGTAAATAATAAAGAAATCGTAAAAATATAACAGCTAAAGTAACAATAGCTACATAATAAAAAGCAGAACCCTCTCCAAAAAGTGTAGTAATAGTAGCCACAAAACTCGCAGGTTTTTCAAGTAACACTTCATCAACCATCATAGGTAAAATAAGAGGAATCGGAACACTTACTGTAATAGCAAAAAGTGTAATAATTTGCCCATAAATAAGTGCTGGTTTTTTGTCTAAAATAAGTGAAAAAATACTTTTTAAAGTAATTTTATTTTCAAGCATAGTACACTTTTTTAAGATATGGTTTGAGCATATAGTAAAGAATGAAAGCCCATAAAACTGTTGTGCTGAAAATTTGGATTATTCCAACTTCTTCATGCATATGAATGAGGCTCGTGGGGTCGATGTCATTTATGTTAAAAATATAATCAAGCCCTAAGCCAAAAACAATACTTCCAAGTATGATACTTCCAAGATAAATATACAAAGACTTAAGTCCAAGAAGGCTTTTTACAACACCCATTGTGACAGTGTTTGTAGCAGGTCCTGCTGTTAAAAAAACAAAGGCAGCTCCAGGGCTAACACCAGCTATCATAAGTGCTGCGGCAATAGGAAGAGAAGCTGTTGCACATACGTACATAGGAACTGCAATAGCTATTGCTACTAGGTATGAAAGCCAACCGTACTCTAAAAGTATTTCACTTAAGTTTTGAGGAATAGCGATGGTAATGAAAGCGCCTAAAACTAAACCGATAAAAAGGGGTTTAGCGATGTCTTTTAAGAGTGTTCCAAAAGAGTACGTAAAAACTTTTTTTAAAGAAAATTTATCTTTTTTCGTTTGCGTGGAGCAGCAACTCGAAGGAGCTTCTTGTTGAGGTTTTGGTGCATTCATACTAAAAGATGCTTTATTGCCTTGTGGTGCAAAAGCACTAAAAGCGGGTTTTGGCTTTTCTTTGTCAAATAAATTAGAGAGTATTCCAGCAACAGTAGCAATAACCATAGAGGTAATGACTCTGTAAATTGTAAAAATCCATCCAAACATTCCGTAGGTTGCTAAAATAGAATCAGCACCAGTTATGGGAGTAGAAATTAAAAAAGAAAGTGTAGCACCCTTACTTGCACCACTTTTTTTAATACTCGTAGCAAGTGGAATAACCCCACACGAGCAAACAGGTAGTGGAATTCCAAATAAAGTAGACTTTATAACTGAGAGAATATTTTCATTTCCTAAATGCTTTGTAACAAGGGTATCTGGAACAATTTCATGGAGTATCCCCGCAAAAATAAGACCAAAAAGAATATAAGGACTCATAGCATGTGAAAGGTCAAGTAAAGCGGTGAAAAAAAGTGTTACATATTCCATAAAAACAACCTCTATTTAGTATATTTTATTATTTTATCTTAATTTATTGAACCTATTTTTAAGAATGTGCTGTGATAGCGTTTGTAATTCTCAGCATAGTTTCATCACGACCCAAAATTGCCATAACGCTGTCAAGCCCTGGACCACTCATTTTACCAAGAAGTGCAACACGAAGAGGTTGACCGATTTTACCAAAACCTATTTCCATTTCATTGACAACTTCTTCCATTAATGTGTGGTAGTCTGTTGGTAAATGAGGGTTTTCACATACTGAGAGTTTTGCTCCAAAAGTATTTAAAACTTCTATAGCATTTCCTTTAAAGGCTTTTTTTACAGCTTTTGCATCATAGCTTGTAGGCGTCTCTAAAATCTCTTTAGCAAGTGCAGCTAAGTCTTTTAATGTTTTTGCTCTTTCTTTAAGTGCATCAAGAAGAATCTCTTTTTTGTCATGTGAAGTGAGAACTAAATCATAAGCAGTTAAAAGTTCCACTAACTCTGCATTTGGAGTGCTCTTGATGTAGTGGGCGTTTAACCAGTCGAGTTTGTCAGTTGCGTAAATAGAAGCCGATTTATTGATGTCTTTTGGATGAAACAAATCTTTCATTTCATCCATAGAAAAAATCTCTTGATCCCCATGACTCCAGCCTAAACGTACTAAAAAGTTTAAAAGTGCCTGTGGTGTATACCCCATCTCTTTATAAGCCATTACATCTGTTGCACCATCGCGTTTACTTAGTTTCTTTCCAGCTGCATTATGAATCATAGGGACATGGTAAAACGTAGGTAAAGGAAATCCTAAGGCATTATAAACTACGATTTGTTTGGGTGTATTTGAGAGGTGGTCATCGCCACGAATGACTTCATTTATACCCATTAAGTGGTCGTCTATTGCTACAACAAAGTTATATGTTGGAGCACCGTCAGCGCGAGCGATTACAAAGTCGTCTAAAATGTCTTCTGCTTGAAAAGAAACATTCCCCTTTACTCCATCTTCTACTACAATTGCACCAGTTAATGGTGCTTTTATACGAATAACAGGTTCTATACCTTCTGGAGGTGTACCATCAAAATCACGGTATTTTCCGTTGTATTTTGTACGTTCTTTGTTTGCCATTTGCGTCTCACGAAGTTGTGTAAGTTCTTCTTTTGACATGTAGCATTTGTAAGCTTTACCTTCATCTAAAAGTTGCTTAATATATTTTGCATAAATATCGTCACGTTGGGACTGGTATGTTATGTCACCATCGTGCTCTAACCCTAACCACTCAAATGCTTTTAAAATAGCATCTGTTGCTTCTTG
Organism: Sulfurimonas sp. SAG-AH-194-I05; assembly: GCF_029215955.1. Classification (GTDB taxonomy): domain Bacteria; phylum Campylobacterota; class Campylobacteria; order Campylobacterales; family Sulfurimonadaceae; genus Sulfurimonas. The sequence goes on along the minus strand of NZ_JAEMVA010000002.1, from coordinate 27,889 downwards.
TGAGTTTCTTGCCTTGTCTGTATCTTCGATACGTAAAACAAAATTACCTCCATTTTTTTTAGCCCAAAGGTAAGAAAATAATGCAGTTCGTAAACCACCAATATGAAGGTATCCTGTAGGACTTGGAGCAAAACGTGTAACAACCATAGTGTAGCCTTTTATTAAAGTAAGCGAATTTTAGACAAAACTTGGTTAAAAAAGGGTAAAATAGACTTCTAAATTTTAATAAAGTGAATAAGTATGAATAAATTTTTAATAAGTCTTCTCTGTGTAGCTGGTTTAAATGCACAAATGATAGGCGGTGTAGCAGTAGTAGTAAACGATAAAGCAATTACTCTTTACGATATAAAAAAAGAGATGCAAAGCTCTCAGTTAAATGAAAAACAAGCGACAGATGCTTTAATCCGTCAAAAGTTAGAAGAAGTTGAAATTAAAAAACGTAAAATAACCGTAGCCACAGGTGATATTTACGATGACATAAAAGCAACAGCACAAAAAAACAACATGAGTGTAAATGACTTTTATGCAGCCGCACTTAACAATGGTGGATTAAATTCAGAAGAATTAAAAGAAAAAATAAAACAGAAGTTACTTTCTAAAAAACTTTATGATTCTATTTCATACGCCAAGCTTACTAAACCTAGTGAGAGTGAACTAAAAGTGTACTATGAACTGAATAAAAAATCATTTTACCATCCTTCTGCTTTTACAGTAGTCATTTACCAAACAGTAAATAAAGCTGCCTTGGTTCAAAAGGTACAAAACCCAATGTTTTATTCACCTCAGATTCAGCAAATTGAACAAGTATTACCCTATGATAGAATTTCTCCACAACTTGCAGGTCTTTTAGAAAGAACAAAGCTACATACTTTTACTCCTATCGTTCCCGATGGGAAAGGTGGAAGTATGAGTTTTTATATGAAAGCAATCCAAGATTCCCAAAATGCAGGATATGAAAAATATAAAGTAAATATTATGAATGAAATCATGCAAAAGAAAAGAGAATTAGCACTTAGAAACCACTTTAGAAGAGTACAAGACAATGCAAATATTGTAATGTTACGAACCCTTTAATACATTTTTATATAAAAAAGCGAGGAAAACTATCGTATGTTACACAATAAAAATAAGTTTTTAACATTTCAAAATATTATTATTTTTGCATCGATTCTTCCTTTAATTCTTTTTGGTTTGCTGACATACAATGAAGCCAAAGAAGAAAAAATTGCACATACATTGATGTACCTTCAAAGTCATAACGTTCAAAAAAAGCAAGAGGTTATAAAGCACTTTGAGCAAGTAAAATTTGATGTCAAAGAGCTTGCTAAAACAATCTCTTTTTTAGAAAAACAAGCTACAAAAAATATTGCAAATATTCAAGATTTACAAAAAAGCCATCTTCAAAATTATTACCATTCTGTTGCTAATACTATAGTTTCTCTTGCAAAAAAAGATGTATTTCAGTATATATTTAAGTTTTTAAGTCAGGGTAAGGAAGTTAGTAGTACGTATTTAGATAATATTTATAAATATAAAAAAGAGCTTGCGATTGTCAATGTTTTAATGATGGATGCTGATGGAGAAATTATTTACTCAAGTGATGATGCGACACTTTTAAATAAAAATGCAAGTGAACTTACGAGTGCTTTTGAAAAAACATGTACGCTTTTAAAGGGACAAAAAAAAGAACTTAAAGCATCTTTTGTTACGACAGGGAACCAAGCAAACAGTGGTCTTTACAAACAGTATGTAGTAGCACCCTTTAAAGATGTTGATGGTTATATCGCAATAGAGATAAATCAAGCAGAAATACAAAAAGTTATTGAAAATGTTGCTGCTTTAGGGAAGAGTGCTGAGACATTTCTAATATATAAATATGAAAATGAAACTTTTTTAGCATCACATAGAACAAAATCAATAAAAAAGACTGGAAGAATTGGTGACTCTGTAAAAGGAAAATATATCAATCTAGGTTTTACTCTCCCTGGTGTTGCTATGAAATACAATAATAATGGTGCTATTGAGCTCGTAGGATACACTCCAGTACATTTGAATAACATCATTTTAAGTATGCAAACAACTGTAAAATATACAGAAGTCATTTCCCCTATTATTGATGGGTCAGATTATTTTGAAAGATTTGCACATGATTATGGATATAAAAACATTATGCTTATTGGTTCAAAGGGAGATTTGTTCTATTCTATAGATAAAAGTAAAATGAATGACAAAGATTTAATGTATTGTAAGGATGATGATACGCATTTAGTAAAGGCAATTAACAAGGTTTTTACAAACAAGAAGCTTGTTTTAACAGATATTAACTTTCATAGTAGTTGTTCGAGTGAATTGTCACAATACGTTCTTATGCCTATGATAAATAAAAAAGGAAAGGTTCAAAATATTGTAGTGCTTGAGTTAAACCAAGAAACACTTCAAAAACTTCTTCGTAACAATGACAAAAGTTATGAAAAAAAAGAAACATATATTGTCGGTGAAGATGCTAAGTTACGAACAGATTCTTTTTTAAACCCACAAGATTTTAATGTTAAACACTCGTATAAATACAATATAAAAATGACCTCAGAGTCCGTACTAAAAGCTATGAATGATGAAAGTGGAGTATCGTTTATAGAAAATTACAATGGAGAGGATGTTCTTTCAAGTTTTGACACTCTACAATTTGAAGACTTTTCATGGATTATTCTTACTGAAATCGATAAAAAAGAGATATTTGTTTTTTTAGATACTTTAATGTTCACTATTATAATTTTTATTTTTATTTCAAGTGTTCTTGCATTTTTTGTGATGCTCTTTATTACAGGTGAGAAAAAGAAACAAGATAACAAAATAAAATACCAAGCAACACACGATAGTCTCACAGGTCTTCCAAATAGAACTTTCGCGTTAGAGTATTTAAACTATATACTTGCGCAAAAGAAACGTTCTAAAAAGAAGGGTGCTGTTCTTTTTATTGATCTTGATAAATTTAAAATTATTAACGATAGTTATGGACATGAAGCAGGGGACTTTGTTTTAAAACACGTTGCAGTAAGACTCAAAACTATTTTAAGAGAAGAGGACTTACTTGCAAGGCTTGGTGGCGATGAATTTGTTTTAGTGATAAACGATTATAAAACATTGAATGATATAAATACGCTATGCCATAAAATGCTTGGAGTCATTGCAAAGCCTATTGAAGGTAAAAAGAGAAGCTACAGGGTGGGTCTTAGTATTGGTATAGCTACTTTTCCACATGATAGTACGAATGCGCAAAATTTATTGCAGTTTGCAGATACTGCTATGTATAAAACAAAAGATACTGGACGTAATAATTTCACCTACTACGATAAGGCTATGACAGAAAAATCTATCCAAGTATCTCGAGTAGAAGAGCAACTCAAACATGCAATACAAAACAATGAACTTTTTTTACAGTACCAACCACAGGTAAGCTTAGCATCTAACAAGGTCGTAGGTGTTGAGTCTTTAGTTCGTTGGAATCATCCTACGGATGGTTTAGTAATGCCTGACAGCTTTATACCCTTAGCAGAAGAGAGCAGCTTAATACTTGACCTTGGTAAATGGGTGCTTTATGAGGCTTGTAGTACTTTTAAAAAATGGAAAAATGCGGGCTGTACTCTTGAGTACATTGCAGTGAATCTTTCATCGAAACAACTCCAAGACCTTAGTTGTTTAGATGAAATACAAAGAATGTTTAAACAACTAGACTTTGACCCCACATGGTTGGAGTTAGAAATAACTGAAAATACATTTATTGGAGATTTCAATACTGTTTTAGAGGTAATTGAGCAGTTTAAAAACATAGGTGTGAAGTTTTCTATGGATGATTTTGGAACAGGGTATTCTTCTTTTTCTTATTTAAAATCTCTACCAATTAGTACTTTAAAAATTGACAGAGCATTTATAAAAGATATTAGTACAGATAAGGATGACCGTAGTATTGTTGAAGCTATGATTAAAATGGGACATACCTTAGGTTTTAGTATTGTTGCTGAGGGTGCTGAAACAAAGGGAGAAATAGAATTACTGCGTTACTTTACATGTGACATGATTCAAGGGTATTACTATTCTAAACCATTAGATGAAGACAAAATACTTTCATTTATAAAAGAGTTTCCACATGCTAAATGATAAAAATTTTATTAAAATAGCAACTGAACTCGCAACAGCCTCAAAATGTGTTTCTAAACATGTAGGGGCTGTGATAGTTAAAGATGGACGTATTTTAAGTACAGGTTATAATGGTACACCTACAGGATACACAAACTGCAGTGATCATTGGAATGGCAAGTATACTTCAGAGCACCATGAATGGTCAAAAACATACGAAATACATGCTGAAATGAATGCTATTATTTGGGCTGCAAGACAGGGGATTTCTATAGAAAATGCTACGATTTATGTGACGCTTGAGCCATGTAGTGAATGCAGTAAAAACCTTATCGCAAGTGGGATTAAAAGAATTGTGTATGCAAAGCCATATGAGCATACACACTCGGACACCATTTCTAAGTTTTTAAGAGATAACGGTGTGAGTATAGAACAGTTAAGCCTTTAAAAAATCTTCTATGACTGAGCTTGGTCGACCGATAATGGCCTTGTCATTTTTAAAAAGAATAGGTCTTTGTATTAACTTTGGATGTGCAACCATCGCTTCTATGAGTTTTTCATCATTCATTTCATTTTTTAAGTTGAGTTCTTTATAAATATCTTCCGTTGTTCGCATTAACTCTCTTGGAGCAAGTTGTAGCATGTGGAGTGTTTCTTTAAGTGTAGCGACACTAGGCAAGTCTTCGAGATATTTTATAATAGTAACTTCACAGTCACTTGCTTCAACTTCTTTTACAGCTTCTCTCGACTTTGTACATCGTGGATTATGCCAAATTTTTATATTTTGCATGGGAGTCCTTTTTTTAGGTATTTTACACTATAATTTTGAAATTTAAAGGACGCTATTGAATATTTTTATGCATATACATCTTTTTGCAGGAATTGCGTGGATAGGTGGTTCTATTTTTATGTTTGTTTTGGGTGTTACGCTTACAGATAAAAAGAAGCAATCTGAAGTTTATCCACATGTTGGACCTATTTTTGGGTATTTTGAGTTAGTTTCTTTGTTTTTTTTGGTGGGAACGGGGGTATTACTTATTTATACAAATGGACTTCTTGAACAACTCCTGAGTAATGAGAATACAGAAGTAGTTGATTATTTAAGAAAAAAACTTTTTATTGTTGCTTTGGTGATTTTAGCAACTATAATACATTTTGCAATAGCACTTAAAACAAACAATACACAAAGAACAAAAATACAAAACCTCATTTCAAGAGGGTCTTCTTTATTTATATTTTTTGCAAATATATTTATTTTACATTATGCGATTATGATTCGGTCGATTTTGTAAAAATAAAATACCTTGAAGTTATTTATGTCCTATTACTTATCTTATTTTTCCCCTTTTTTCTTTGCTTTAAAGAGTAAAGGTGTTCCTGTAAACTTGAAAGCTTCACGCAGTTTATTTGTAAGGTATCTTCTATATGTAAAGTGAAGACCGCTTGGTTTATTCATTACAATAGCAATTTTTGGTGGTCGTGTTTCATACTGTGTAGCGTAGTAAATACGTATAACTTGCCCACGCATAGATGGAAGTTGATGTCTCCGCATTGCTTTTGCCATCGCTTCATTAAGTTCCGATGTAGAAATTCTTTGCGAGTAGTTTTCATTGATTTCTAAAATTAAATCATGGAGCTTATCAACTCTTAAATGTGTTAAAGCAGACAGCGTAATTATAGGTGCATAGGCTAAGAATTTAAATCTATCACGTACTTCTAAAATGATTTTATCGTGATCTTCACGTTTTGCAATATCCCATTTATTAAGAACAATTACACATGCGAGTCTATTAGAGTCTACGAGTCCTGCTATTTTTTCATCAAGATCCATAAAAGGCTGACTTCCATCAAGAACAACAAGTGCCATGTTTGCATTTTCAAGCATTTCACGTGTTCGCATAAGTGCATACTTCTCGATGCCTACAATTTTACCACGACGACGAAGACCTGCTGTGTCTACAAATGTGAGTTGTTTGTCTTTGTAGTCTATAGTTTCATCAATAGGGTCTATAGTAGTGCCAGCAACAGAACTTACAACAGAGCGTTCTTCGCCTAAAAGTGAATTTAAAAGTGATGATTTTCCAACATTAGTACGACCAATAATTGCGATTTTAATATGATTTATATCTTCTTCATCAAACTCTTTGATTCTGTCATTTTGACCAAAAATAGTGTCGTCTATTTCGACACCATCCATTTCCTCTTCATCCCAGTACGTAAAGCCATCGTCTTCTTCATCATATTCTTTATCATCAGCAAAGAAATCTTCATCACTCACTTCTGGTTCAATGATGTTTATTCCATCATCATCTTCTTCTTCAACATCTTCTTTAATAATGTCAGAATCTGGAACCTTTGAAGCAATCCATTCAAGAAGTTCAACTGTGTTACGGTTATGCGCAACAGAAATACCAAAAATAGCATCCGTGCCAAATTCATAATAATCCCAAAGTTTTTCTTTCATTTTGTCATTATCTATTTTATTTACAACAAGAGCCATATCTTTTCCCATAGCTTGAAGTTCATAAAAAAGCTTTTTATCTTCATCTTCAGGAATACCTTTTCCATCAACCATATAAAGAATAATGTCAGCCTTGTACGCAGCTTTAAGTGACATCTCTTTAATTTTGTCAAAAAGTTCACACCCTTTGTCAAGTCCACCGGTGTCAAGAAGTTGTACTTCTTTGTTCATAATAACAGTAGTTCTACGTTTTACATCACGTGTTGTACCTGCTTGCTCTGAGGTGATAGCATCTCTTTTTTTAACAAGACGATTAAAAAGTGAACTTTTTCCAACATTTGGACGACCGATTATGGCGATTTTTTTCATGTGTTACCTTAGGCATATTATATAAATGAAATTATAGCTAAAAATAAATTATTGGAGATTAGTGCTGTTATAAGGGTATACTTTTAGTATGCAATATTACTCGTATGAAAATTTTAAAAATGATACTACTACTTTGATTGAGCAAGTGCAAGTATTTAAGCCTGAGGCAATTGTTGGGATTGCGCGTGGTGGATTGACTTTAGCGCATTGTATGGCGGAAGGTTTAGAAATTCGTGATGTTCAAACTATACGAACAGAACTTTATGATGGAACTACAAAGAGAGAAAAAATTAGTGTTTTTGGAAACTGTTCTTTTAAAGAAAATATAAAAGTACTTGTGGTTGATGACATAGCAGATAGTGGGGAGACTTTAAAAGCAGTTATGTGTGCTTTAGCAAAAAGTCATCCGAGTGTTGTGTTTGAGTCATGTACACTTTTTTATAAAAAATCTTCATGTTACGAACCCCATTTTTGGATACATGAGGCAAAGGATTGGATAGACTTTTTTTGGGAAAGGGACTATACGTAATGCTTTAAGACACAACCTTGTTTCTTCCACTTTCTTTAGCTTGGTATAAAAGCCCATCTATTCGTTTGAAAAGTTCGTCCATTCTTTCTTGCTCTTGAAATTGAGCAACGCCAAAACTTGCGGTCACTTTTAATCTTTTGTGACTATGCATTTGTGTTTGTATTTGTGTGCGGATATTTTCAGCGCGTCTTAGAGCGATATTTATATTTGCATTAGATATAAAAATAATGAACTCTTCACCACCTAAGCGAATAAGCGAATCGTCACGTCTGATAGATGTCATAATAAGGTTTGTTAAACTTACTAAGACTTCATCTCCTACAGAATGACCATGTGTATCATTAATATTTTTAAAATGGTCAATATCAAGCATTAATGCGCAAAATGGTTCATCGTATGCTTTTTCTCTTGAAACTAAGGTATGAAACATGTCTTCACAACCGTAGCGGTTATATGCACCAGTGAGATTATCCATTGTACCTCTTCCTTCACTTTCTATGAGGGAGTCTTGAATAAAATGAAGGTTAAGTTTTTGAATTTTAAGGAAGTTAAGTTGCTTTGTGACTTGTATATCCCAGTTAGTATTTGATAAAATTGAAAGTACATTATATGCAAGTGTTTTTTTTGCAAATACAGCAGTATTTTCTTGTGGAGCTATAAGGAGTATGGGTGTGAGTTTATTTTCATAATCTTCACATATAGTATCTAAAAATGCAAGTGCATCTTCTTCCCCCACTTTTAAGTCTATAAGAATAATATCGACATTAATGTCCATAAGAAGTTCTAAAGCATCTAATGTACTTGATGCTTTTAAAAAAGTAATTTTATTCTTTTGAGAGATGCTTTCACACTTTTTTAGGGTGTCATTTTCGCTGGAGAGTATAAGGGCTTTATAGCTAAATTCTGAATTCAAAATGTCTTCCAAATGTTCTTTAAATTTTATAATATATATAATGAAAAACTATATCTGAAGAAAGCTTAAAAATTTAATAAATATAAATATTAGTTATTTTCTTTTTTCTTTTATCATCTCGTAGGCTTGGTTTATTTCTTGTGTTTTAGCTGTGGCTTCTTTCATATACGCTTCATCTTTTCCTTGCGATTTTATTATATCGGGATGAAATTTTCGTACTAACTTTCTATATGCCTTTTTAATTACGCTTATATCATCACTTTCTTTGACACCCAAAAGTTCATAGGCATCATTAATATTTGTCTTAGGTGTAACATTTTGCATCATTTTTTCAAACTGATCAAAAATTGCATGGTACGCCTGAGGGTCAAATTCAAAAGCTTCTGCAATGGTTTGAAGCATCTCTTCTTCACTCGTACTTACTTCGCCATCAACAAAAGCAAGCTGGATTAAAAAGCCCATAAACTGTTGTTGTTTTGCCTTGTCTCTTCGTGTTGTGTGCCCTAAGTCTTGTGCTACTGCTTGAAGGTTCTCTGGCATATCTTTTTGTTCAGCAAATATCTCTTTTAAAATGTCTTTTGCTTTTTGTGGCTGTGGAAATATTGCAGAAATATCATCAAACATTATGCCGATAAGTTCCGCTTCAAGAGCATCTACTTTTCCATCAGCTTTTGCTACTTTTGCAACAAGTGCTACAAACATACCAAGTTCACTGTTACCAATAGACTCTTTTGTAACAGTCATATTTTTAAAAGCAGCCTGTGAATACTCTTGCGAGTAAGAAGAGTAACTTTTAAAAATATAGTAAAAAACAGCCCCTAAAATTGCAAATAAAATGATGTTGCCCATGTGGTTTCCTTAAATAAATTGTTATAACTATACACTATAAGGGTGAATAGGTATACTTTCATCTATGAAAATAATAAGAGAATTAAATAGCGGTGTAAAGTACATGTTAATAGCATCTTTTACATTCGCAATAATGGGAGCATTTGCCAAACTCTCGAGTGAATACATGTCTTCGCTAGAAGTAGTGTTCTTTAGAAACTTAGCAGGTGTGATTTTAGTGGGGTTAGCACTATGGAAAAAGCCTTTAAAAAACAAGGGTGGTAAACCTGTTCTACTCTTTTTTCGTGGGTTTATGGGTTTTATTGCGGTTTTAGCTTTTTTTTATAACATAGCCCACATTCCACTTGGCGATGCTATGACTTTTTCTAAAACATCTCCTATATTTACCGCTATTTTTGCATGGCTTTTCTTGTCTGAAAAACTTTCCCTAAAAGCTTGGACTGCTGTTGGAGTTGGCTTTATAGGTATTTTGTTTATTACACAGCCTAGTACCATAGGCTTTACAAAGTATGATTTGTTAGGAATATTTTCAGGCATAGGTGCGGCTTTAGCGTATACGTCGATAAGAGAGTTGAAAAACTACTATGACACGAGGGCTATTGTCCTTTCGTTTATGGGGGTTGGAACGGTTGGACCCTTGTTTTTGTTCGTAGTTTCGCCTTATATTCACATGCCAGAGCTTGATTTTTTACTTGGAGAATTTGTAATGCCACAGGGGAAAGTATGGTTTTACCTCTTAGGAATGGGAGTATTTGCTACGATTTCACAACTTCTCATGACAAAAGCCTACGGTGAAACAAAGGCTGGAATAGTAGGAGCTGTGAGTTACACCAACATCATTTTTTCCATTGCAGTTGGGGTACTTTTAGGAGACGCACTTCCAAGTGCTGTAACAGTTTTTGGCATATGTTTAATCGTTTTTGCTGGAGTTATGGTTGCAAGGTCTAAGTAAAAGAACTTTTTTTATGCTGTCCTATGTGTCCCCAAATGGAATTTGGGAACGAGAGAAGAAAATAAACTAGAGAGAAATATTATTTCTCATACATAAGTTCATAGCTACTATATACTACAGCACCTAATGCAATAAAAAGTGCTAAGGCTAAAGCGAAGGCTTCAATACTCATAATTATAAATCCTCTAAATCATTAATTTTTTTATGCATAAACTTTGCCACTTTCATAAATGCGATTGCTAACACAACAATACTAATAACACCTATCCAAAAAGTAAAGTCCAATACATCATTTTGAAAAAGTTTTATAGTTCCACTAATATCACCCATAAGAAATGCTGTAATTAAAGCTAAATAAACTTTTAATGCACCTATATGTTCTTTTTCTTTATCTATTTTACCCATAAGGAAATTATATCATAATCGTAAAAGTCAGTGGAAGCACCTTACCTAATGTCATTCTTATTTAGAATCATTAAAATATAGTACCTGCCATCGGGGGCTTCATAGGTGTCGTCTATTTCACTGCCGACTAAGTAGGCACTTGCTGTTTGCTTCACTACTTGCTCACTCACTTCAACTTCAACCCCATCCACTTCTTTTGTATAGAAACAGAAGGTTGTACTAGAGTGACAATACCGTTTTCATATACATTTAAAAGTGAAGTGAAAGCTTTCTCCATCCACTAAGACTTTTTTGTTTGCTACAAAGCTAAAGCTAGTACTCGCGTGTGTTACATAGAGTTTTCTAACTCTTTGTTTGCTAAAGTAAAAAGGTATTCTTTGTACTTTAAACACCATGCTTTGTTGCGTCGCTCAAGCTTAAAGTTAAGTTGACAACCAAGTGAAGCACTTACTTCTTGAATAAGTGGGGTTTGAAGAAGGTAGGCGTTTGATGGTGCGTCATTGCATTGTATGCTGTCAAGTGTTGTTTTTACCTTGTGGGCGAAGTCAAGGTTTTCATACTTAAGTGCTACATAAAAAATGCCATCACTAAACTCTTGTTTGAGTTATGTAAGGTCTTGGAGGTGAATACTGCTTGTTACTTTCAAACTCGATTCACTTTGTTCTTGGTTTACGCCATTTATACTAAGCATTTTATTTGTAAAAGTGCTGTCTATTTTACTACTTAAAGAGAGGCTAATACTTTCTTTTGCAGTAAATTCTGCTTCTCTTAGTGTATCTCCTTGCCCATACCCTATAAGCTCATACTTTTTAAGCGATGCAATAGTTCTTTTTTTATACCAGTGAGGAACTTTTACAGTAAACACTTTTGGAGTCTTTTTTTGAACCTTCGCAACAGGTTTTAAAATGCTATTTGGCTTGTTTTCAAGTTTTGGTTCTGCACTTCCACATGCTAAAAATGTAAGAGTAATAAATAAAAGTAAAAGTGTTCTCAAAGAAAAGTCCTTAGGTATTAAAATTTTTGATAGTATAACACATCAACATTTAAATTGACAAAAAGTATGAAAAAAAGTATAATATTAGATACTAAATAAAGGGATACTTCATGCAACCTATCTTAGCTAACTATACGGCAAGTATTACAGAACTTAAAAAATCACCAACACAACTTTTAAAAGATGCAGGGGATGAAGCTGTCGCAATATTAAACCATAATGTTGCTAGTGCCTATCTTGTTCCTAGTAGTCTGTATGAAAAAATGATTAATACCATAGACGATTATCACCTATCTAAGATTGTTGATGAGCGATTGAACTATAAAGAAGAAGACCTTATAGAAGTTTCACTTGATGAGTTATAAATTAAAATTTCTACCACTGTCAAAGAAAGAATGGTTAAAACTAGATATTACAATTCAAAATCAATTTAAAAAGAAACTAAGTAAACGACTCCAAAACCCAAAAATTCAAAAAGATAAACTGAGTGGATACAATAATATATATAAAATTAAGTTAAGAAGTGCTGGATTTAGACTGGTGTATGAAGTGAAAGACAAAGAAATAGTTGTCCTAGTCTTAAGTGTAGGAAAAAGAGAAAATGGTGCAGTTTATACAAAAGTAGAAGAACGAAGTAAATGATATAAATACTTAGTTAATAGCACTATAAGCTTAGTCATATAACTTGTGCTATAATTTGATTAATTACAAATAAGAAGAGATACTATGCGAGCAAATAAAGAAAATATTTTAGCCTACTTAGAAGAGATTAAAGGTGAACTGAAAACTGATGGTATTGTCTCTTTAGCATTGTTTGGAAGTTTCGCTAGAAGTGAGCAAAATGTTTATAGTGACATAGATGTAGCTATACAAAAAGAACATAACTATTTAAAAAATAGAACAGCGTACTCCTACTTTAATGAAGTTACAAAAATAAAAGAGATGTTACAAAAAAAGTTTCATAGAAATAGCGATGTATTTGACCTCGATAGTAACTCTTCCATGAAAGAAAACATACTTCAAGATTTACTTTATGTTTAATGAAAAAGCACTTCAAAAAGTAAAACAAATTGAAAAGAAAATCAACTTCATTCAGTCGATAGTGAAAGAAAAAGGTACAGTAATAAAAGCCTTAGAAGATGAACAAAACTCACGAGCATCAATTTTGATGCACCTTACCTCTATGGCAGAACAGTTTGACAAACTTATGAAAGATGGTGAGTTTGAACTACTTGCTTGTTTTGAAAAACAAGATATCAAGGGGAGTTATGAGGGAGTTGATTTATATATCGTTGAAGATGTTATAAATGAAAGATTACCCATAATAAAAACAAACATACAAAAAATACTTTTAAAAGATACTACATGCTAAAACAAACACTTCTCCTACTAACACACTTTTATCGTACGAAATAGTTATAAACAAAGGCTTAAGCCAAAAAGAAAGACAAGAAATACAAATAATAATAAATCCAGTTCCAAAGAACTTTGTGCATATAAAAGCAGGAAGTTTTATGATGGGTTCTGCTAATGGTGGCAAAGATGAAACGCCTGTTCATAGAGTACGTATAGCGTATGACTTTTACATGGGAAAGTATGAAGTGACTTTTAATGAGTATGACAAATTTTGTGAAGCAACAAACAGAACTAAACCAAAAGATAGAGGTTGGGGAAGAGGAAACAGACCTGTTATAAATGTTTCGTGGAATGATGCAAAGGCTTATACAAGATGGCTCAGTCAAAAAACAAACAAAACTTACAGACTCCCAACAGAAGCAGAGTGGGAGTATGTAGCACGAGCAGGGACAGGTACAAAGTATAGTTTTGGAAATAGTATTGACTGTTCAAAAGCTGATTATAATTATGATAAATGTAATTCAAAGGGAACAAGTAGAATAGGCTCTTTTACTCCAAACCCATGGGGAGTTTACGATATGCACGGAAATGTATGGGAATGGTGTGAAGATTGGTATACTGATAGCTACACCAATACCCCAAGAGATGGAAATAATAATAATAGTGGTTCTCAAAAATATAAAGTCCTGCGTGGTGGTTCTTGGAACGTTAGTTCGTATTATCTTCGTTCGGCTATTCGTAGCAGGAATACTCCGTCGTACTCGCTTGACTACTTTGGGTTTCGCGTAGTGCTTCTTCCCTAGAAAACTTTTTATGCCAGAGTTTTTAAAAGTTCATTGCCTTTTCATCTTTTGATGTATTTTTAGAAGACTATAATTTATAAAATAACTATAGTCTTTTTATGTATGAAATAGTTTCATACTATTCCATTTCCTCATTCTCACTTAGATTTACACACTTAATATACTTTTATATCATACTGCTATAATAGACTTAAATTAAAAGAGGTTTAAAATGGCAAAGATTGATGTTGTAAAAGCTGAGATAACAGTTTATGAAATCTTTATGGTTATCTTGTTTATTTCAAATATTAGTTTAATAAGTTGGTTCGCTCAAAACTTAGAATCTTATCTTGCTCTTTTAGCAGTAGTTACGATTATTACTTTGGGTGTTTTAATCATCATAATTACTTCAAAAATATTTATTAAAATTGAAACATTAGGAGACTTATAGCAGTACTTGCCTTTGATAGGTGCTATTGTTTATATGACTAATATGATTCCAGATAACGCAAACGAGAAAGTTTAAAATGATTTTTTCTTATTTTGTTGTTATTTTTGTAGGCATTCCCAAGTATAATTTGGGAATGAGAGAAGGGCTTTTATTACTTATGATATAATTAGACTATGAGTAAAAAAGACAAAATAAAAGAAGATATATCGATTCTTAGAGATGAATATAAAAATTATTTTATAGTCATTATGACTATTTTAACAGGTAGTTTCACAACATTTTATCAAGTAATGATGGGTACAGTTCCCCTTATGATATTACTTGTTGGGGTATCAGGTGTCGTACTATCCATCTTCGTTAGTATTTTATTTAAAAGAAAAAGATTGAGTATAGATGAAAAATTAGCTCAACTAGAGGAGATAGAATAATGGAAATTGTAGGTTTACTAGGTATGTTGTCAACTTTAATAGTTGTAGCATATGTAGTGTATATAATGTCAAAACCACATAAACTTACATCTACATAGCTCGTTTCTTCATTTCTAAAGTTCTACCTGGAAATACGCCCTGAAAGAAGTGTTCTTGGGCTTGATAAGGCTGGATGCTTGAAAATCAAAAATCAAGTAAATTATTTTTTCTTATTAAAGCAAAACATTAAAAGCGATGCAAGAAGTTGAAGATGGGATTGGAAAAACAGTTAGGCTTGAAGATTTTTAGATGAACACAAACGAGAAAGTTTAAAAGGAAAACAATGCTAAAACTATTATTACTAACCTTTATGCTGTTAAATGTATCGGCAAGTACATTTGATGATGCACAAAAATCATATAACACATACAAATACCAGTAAAAATGAGTGAATTTGAAAAGATAGTAAGTCTTTTGATTAAAAAAGAGTTACAAAGCATTCCAAAGCCACCACGAGAACTTAAGGTAGAAAAAGACCAGTTTGAAACAACTGCTGAGTTTAATGCACGGGTAGTAAAAACAAGAAAAAATCAAAAACAAATCGTGGCTAAATACAAAAGAGACTATGCACTTAAAAAACAACAAGCACATAAAAGAGCCTTAAAGTTCACATGGGGAAAACCTTTTATTAAAAACCTAATGTACGATGCAGACAACGGTTACTTTGTGGCAGACATAAGGTTTAAAGAAAAAAAAGACTTTAACAAAAAAGTGGCTATAAAAGTTCCAAAAAAACAAGCAAGACAGTTTTTTAAAGATGCTTCTTCTTTACAACCTAATGCCATTTTTGAGTTCAACGGAAAAAGCGTACAACTCAAAGATATTCAAATTCCTTACAAGAAGAAAGTGTACAGAGCACAGTTTACAAACCTACGTATAGACGACACACGTATAGCTGTAAACCTTAAAAATGACATTCATGTGGACACGAGTATAAACACAAGCATTACCATAGCAAATAACACAGTAACATCTTTTGATGCTAGTAACCTAAGAAGCTACAGCGACCTTGACAAACTTCTACGAGCATCAAAGAGTGTAAAGAAGTCATCTAAAAAATGGCTCTTTGTTGTAGGAATAGAAAAGTATGAGTTCACAGATGAAATCGTATATGCACAGCGTTCAGCAGAGATGTTTGTAAAAGTTGCTCAAAAAAAACTAGGTGTGACAAAACAAAACAGCTATGTGATGATAAACGCAGGTGCAACACAGGCAAAAATAAAAACAAATATGAAAAGAATGTTGCGTAAAGTAAGAAATGGGGATACGATTTACTTCTACTATAACGGACACGGTGTTCCGATTCCTTCACTTAAATTTCAGCCTTTTATGTTGGCATCGGACACCGAACCTGACTTTGTGGCAGATGAAAGTTTCTTTGCCTTACAAAATATTTATAACAAGCTTAGTAATTCTAAGGCTAGTAAGATTGTAGCTATTGTAGACTCTTGTTTTTCAGGGGTAACAGATGGTAAAGCTGTCCTAAAAGGTGTAGCAGCTACAAGAATGAAAGCTAAAAAAGTAAGCTTTAACAAACAAAAAATGGTAGTAATGAGTGCAGGAAAAGCTTCGCAGTACTCAAATGGTTACGATAAAAAAGGGCATAGACTTTTTAGCTTTTTTGTGATGAAAAACATCATTAGTGGAGACACACAGGTAAAAACACTCTTTAAAAATATAAAGACGCAAACGTATAGAACAAGTAGAGAAGAGTATGGAGATGTAAGGTTACAAGAACCTACGATTGACGGAAATCATACAATGAGAATTTAGAGTTAATTCCATTATGATATAATCAAGTTTTATAGGGGTAAATATGACACTATTAACAGGACCGTGTGTAATTGAGAGTGAAGAAAACATTTTTAAAATAGCTAAGGAACTAGAAAAGTATCATGCAGATGCTACGATAGACTTCTATTTTAAAGCGAGTTTTGATAAGGCGAATCGTACCTCTTTAGAGAGTTTTCGTGGTTTAGGAATAGATGAAGGTCTTAGAATTTTACAAAAAGTCAAAAATGACTTTGGGTATAAAATAGTAACAGATGTTCATGAGTCAACGCAGGTAAATCAGGTAGCTGAGGTTGTAGATATGCTTCAAATTCCTGCATTTCTTTGTAGACAAACGGACTTGTTGGTGGCATGTGCAAAGACTGACAAAATAGTGAACATTAAAAAAGGGCAGTTTTTAAGTGGCTCGGCTATGGAGTACCCAGTTTTAAAGGTACTTCAAACGAGAGGTTGTAATGAGGCAACATATGAAAATTCACTTAAACATAAGGTGTTTTTGTGCGAGAGAGGAAACTCTTTTGGGTATGGCAACATGGTTGTAGATATGCGAAACCTTGTAACTATGCGAAAATTTGCACCAGTGATTTTTGATGCTACACATTCTGTGCAGATGCCAACAGCTGAAAATGGAAAAACAGGTGGAGACAGCTCGATGGTTCCTTTTCTTGCAAGTGGAGCCGCGGCAGTTGGAGTAGATGGTTTCTTTATGGAAACACATTTCGACCCAAGTGTAGCTTTAAGTGATGGACCAAATATGGTTACATTAAGTGAATTAGAAAAGTTAATAAAAAAAATAAAAAAAATACAGGAGATATAAAAGATGAATTTAGTTGAAGGTAAGTTAAAAGTAGTAAATGGAAAGAAAATCGCGATTGTAAGTACACGTTGGAATCATTTTATTGTAGATAGATTAGTTGAGGGTGCACAAGACGCATTTTCTCGTCATGGTGGAAACCAAGAAGACTTAACACATGTTTTAGTTCCAGGTGCGTATGAGTTACCAATGGTAATTGACCAACTTTTAGCTTCAGGTAAGTATGACGCTGTTTGTGCTTTAGGTGCTGTTATTCGTGGTGCTACACCACACTTTGATTATGTTTCTGCTGAAGCTACTAAGGGAATTGCTACTGTGTCATTATCACATAGAAAACCAGTTTCTTTTGGCCTTTTAACAACTGACACTATCGAACAAGCAATCGAGAGAGCTGGTACGAAAGCTGGAAACAAAGGTTTTGAGTCTATGACGGTTATTATTGAGTTACTTGACCTTTACGAGACTCTTTAATGGCAACAAGACATCACGCAAGAATGGCAGTAGTTTCACTGCTGTATGCTTATGATTTAGGAAATGGTAACATTGCTGAACATACGGCAGAGATTTTAGAAGAAAAAAAGATTCGTAACAAGCAAAAAGACTTTGCACTTGCTCTTTATGAGGGTGTAATGGAAAATTTATCTGCATGTGATGATTCAATTATTAAACACTTAAAAGAGTGGGACTTTGAAAGACTTGGCGCTATTGAAAGAGCTACTTTGCGTCTTGCATCGTATGAGATTCTTTTTGGTGACTTAGACTCTGCTGTTGTTATAAATGAAGCAGTTGAAATTACAAAGGCTTTTGGAACAGAACAGTCACCTAAGTTTATAAATGGTGTTTTAGACGCTATTTCTAAGGACACTAGTAAACCTAGTGCGTCGAACCCAGAGTAAATATGTTTAAATTTTTCTTTTTAGTTATAGTCCTTCATTCGAGTGTTTTTGGTGCGAACCAATGTATAAAATGTCATGAGGGCTTAGAGCATATCCGCCATGGTAGTTCTGGAATGATGAAAGCTATTTTAGATGTAGCTGAGAAAGCTGGACATGTGGGAAATGATTGTATCGTTTGTCATGGGGGAAACCCAAAAGCTAAAAAGAAAAAAAGAGCACACTCGGGAACTGTTAAGCACTTCTTAGAAAACAAAGGTCCAAAAGAGTTTTACCCAGCTCCTGGATCTACATGGATAAATCAAAATACATGTGGCATGTGCCATCAAGAACAAGTAAACGCACAAATGAACTCTCTTATGATGACAGAACAGGGAAAAATTCAAGGTGCTTTATGGAGTTTTGGCGGTATTAATGGCTATAAACATGATGTAGGAAACTACAAAACAAAAAATCCTGATGATCCACATGCGCGTCTTGGTACTGATAAGTATAGAGCATACATGAGTAAACTCGCTTTAATGGAGCCACAAGCATTTCCAAGTGAGATGAAAGAACTTCCAGCTGCTCCAACAGCAGAAGAAGTTGAAAAAGACCCATCATTAGCAGTGTATACTTATTTGCGTCAAGAGTGTTTACGTTGTCATACAGGTTCAAAAGGTCGTCAAAAACGTGGCGATTATAGAGGAATAGGGTGTGCATCGTGTCACATTCCTTACTCAAATGAAGGTTTTTACGAGGGTAATGACAAAAGTATTAACAAAAAAGAAAGAGGGCATCTTTTAGTGCATGCTATTCAGTCTTCGCGTGATGCTAAAGTAAAAGTACATGAAATCGAGTACTCCGGTGTTCCTGTTGAGACCTGTTCCACATGTCATAACCGTGGAAAACGTATAGGTGTTTCGTACCAAGGTTTAATGGAAAAAGCGTATAACTCTCCTTATGACAGTGAGGGAAATGGACAGCCAAAACTTCATACAAAACGTTATATGCATATGCAAGAAGATATCCACTTTCAAAAAGGGATGCTGTGCCAAGATTGTCATACTTCAAATGACTTGCATGGTGATGGTTTCTTAGGTGGGGCAAATGCAGCCGCTGTTGAGGTTGAGTGTCAAGATTGCCACGGAACAACAAAGGCGTACCCTTGGGAGTTACCCTTAGGGTACTCAGATGAGTTTAACACTTCTGTTGCAACGGGTGAAGCGCGTGGAACACTGCAAACTATGGCTGAGTACTTAAAAATGGGAAGTTACAATGAACCTCGTGATGGCTACCTTGTAACTGCTCGTGGGAACCCACTTATTCATGCGGTTCGAGATGGTAATGACATTGTTATGCATATTGCAAGTGGAAAAGATATTAAGCTCACCCCTCTTAAAAAACTTAAAGAAACAAAAAAACTCTCTCCACTTGGTCTTTTAGCCATGGATAGTATTAGTTCTCATACCGATGAGTTAGAGTGTTACACATGCCACGCAGCATGGGCACCACAATGTTATGGTTGCCATGTGAAAATCGACTACTCAGGTGGAAAACAAAACCCTGACTTTTTAAAAGCTTCCCATCATCACGATAAAAATGGTCGAACGGGTGAAATGAAAGACTTGAAAAAGTACCTTGTAGATGGCAAAGTAACTGAAACACGTTCGTTTATGCGTTTTGAAGATCCACCTCTTGCCCAAAATGGTGAGGGTCGTATTTCTCCCACAGTTCCGGGGTGTCAAACTACGATAACAGTTATTGGAAAAGATGGAAAAGCACTTTTACAAAACCATATATATAAAATACCTAATGTTGAAGGTGCAGGTGAAGAGGGTCAAAATGCTATCGACATGGCTCCGATTCAACCCCATACTATTTCTAAAGAGGGAAGAAGTTGTGAGTCGTGTCATACAACTCCAAAGGCTATGGGCTATGGAATAGGTGGAAGTAAAAGTACAAAAGACCCGTCTTTAACTACTATAACGGACATAATGACAGCAAGTGGCAAAGTAATTCCTACTATTGTAGATGAACAAATGCCTGCCATTGCTAACTTGAAACATGATTATTCAAAGTTTTTAGATGAAAATGGTACGCAGTTACAAACAGTAGGGCATCACTGGACACTTTCAGCTCCTCTAAGCAAAGCCCAACGCGATAAGCTTGACCGAAGTGGAGTCTGCTTTTCATGCCATAGAGATAT
Organism: Sulfurimonas sp. SAG-AH-194-I05; assembly: GCF_029215955.1. Taxonomy (GTDB): domain Bacteria; phylum Campylobacterota; class Campylobacteria; order Campylobacterales; family Sulfurimonadaceae; genus Sulfurimonas. Next base: position 7,541 of record NZ_JAEMVA010000002.1, on the reverse strand, counting down.
TCCTAGTGGAAATCTTGCAGTTTCTGCATTAACCCACATGGCAGATATGGCAGAAATAAATATTGACAATACAATGCATAAAAAAATTGTAAATAAATCGCTCAACATTGCAGCATGGTTTCAAGTAATACTTGGAGTTCTTGCAGGTTTACTTTTTGTGTACGGTGTGTATTTGAAATTTTTTAAAAAACAAGTTATAAACCCAAGAAATGAAGGATGGAAATAATGAAAAAACTACTTATAGTCTTAGCATGTGGAATCTCACTTATGGCGAACGATATTATAATAAAAGAGAGTTCTTGTAGCGTTACAAAAACAATTCAAAATATTAAAACTATTTTAGGTAAAAAAGGTTTGCGTGTTTTTAAAGTGGTAAATCACCAAAAAAATGCAAAATCTGTAAACATGAAAATGAGAGAGTCAAAGCTTATTGTTTTTGGGAACCCAAAACTTGGAACATCTTTAATGAAAAAAGATATGACAGTTGGACTTGATTTACCGATGAAAATTTTAGTGTATAAAGACAAAGATGAAAAAGTACGCATGGCATACAGAAACGGAACATGGTTAGCTGGAGTTCATGCACTTTCAATTCCTGCACGTGAGAAAAAAATAAACGGTGCTATGGATAAAATAACTACAAAAGCTGGAACATGCACACAAGGCTAACAAAAGAAGAAGCACTTGATTTAATGAAGAATGCTGACTTAAACACACTCGGTCGTATGGCAAGTGCAAGAAAAAAAGAGTTACATCCTAAGGGAATAACTACCTTTGTAATTGACAGAAATATTAACTACACTAACATTTGTTGGGTCGATTGTAAGTTTTGTGCTTTTTACAGACATGAAAAAGATGCTGATGCTTATGTTTTAACATTTGAAGAAATTGATGCAAAAATAGATGAACTTTTAGAAATCGGTGGTACACAAATTCTTTTTCAAGGTGGAGTGCATCCTAAGCTGAAAATCGCTTGGTATGAAGACTTAGTTGAACATATACATGTGAAGTATCCGAGTATTACTATTCATGGATTTTCTTCTATTGAGTTAGACTTTATTGCTAAGGTTTCTCGCATTACGATTGAAGAGGTTCTAACTCGTCTTAAAGCAAAGGGTTTAGCTTCTATTCCTGGGGCTGGTGCTGAAATACTTTCTGACAGGGTACGTGATATTATTGCACCTAAAAAAATAGATGCAGAAGTTTGGGTTAATGTACACCGTCAAGCACATAAGTTAGACATTATGAGTACGGCAACTATGATGTATGGAACAGTTGAGTCGGATGAAGACATAATTAATCACTTCGATATGATTAGAAACTTACAAGATGAAACAGGTGGTTTTCGAGCTTTCATAATGTGGAGTTTTCAAGGAAAGAACACAGAACTTTTAGCACGTATTCCTGACATGGAAAAACCATCGTCAAACCGTTACTTAAGACTTTTGGCAGTGGCACGTTTGTACCTTGATAATGTTCCAAATATTCAAAGTTCTTGGGTTACACAGGGTCCTTACATTGGTCAAATGGCACTTCGATTTGGTGCAAATGACTTAGGTTCAACGATGATGGAAGAAAATGTTGTTAGTTCAGCGGGAGCTGCGTATAGCATGGCAAAAGAAGAGATGATTCACTTAATCCAAGACATAGGTGAAATAGCAGCACGTAGAAATACGGCTTACGAAACATTAGAGTTTTTTGAATGTGCACAGTAAAATTTCAAAGTTTATACATGAAAAAGTGATTCTGTGAACGTTGATCCTATAGAAGAATTTGATAAATGGAATACAATAAAAAAAGAGATCTCACCTAAAAACACTTTTACATTTAAGGTGAGAGAAGTTTATTGGTTGAAGCTTGGTCAAAATATTGGTTATGAAACAAATGGAAAGGGTCATGAGTTTTTAAGACCAGTTTTAGTGTTTAGAAAGTTTAGTAAGGACACCTTTTTAGGGATACCATTAACTACTTCTATAAAAGATGATATGTTTCATTATAAGTTTATGGTTAACAATAGTACTCGAATTAATTATGCAATTCTTTCACAAATGAAATTGTTTGATATAAGTAGAGTGAAAAGTAAGTTAGGTAAAATATCTGTAGAAGATTTTAAAAATTTGAAGTTACAGATGAAAGATTTATTAGAGTTAAATTGATATATGCCCTTACTAAAAGTAAAGGCTTCCTGCAAGCAGGTTGTGTTAAATACCATTATAACATAAAAAATCAATGAAGCAAGTTTAAGATAGGTAGGTTTTAAAATGAAAAAGATTATAATAACAATACTAATATTAGGACAAATACTCATGGCAACAACTATAGAATACATTGAAACAAATGGTATAAAAATACCTCTTATATTTGAGAGTGACAAGCGTCTTCCTCTTGCAACGATGCAGTTTATTTTTACAGACTCTGGCAGTATTACAGATACAACAAAAGCTGGACTTGCAAAAATAAGTGCAAGGGTTATGAATGAGGGTACAAAAGAGCTTGGGTCTTCAGCTTTTGCTGAGGCCTTAGAGTCACGTGCTATACATATTTCTGCTTCAACAGGGGTTGAAACTTTTGTTATAGAAGTAGGTTCACTGACTGAAAACTTTGATGAGGGACTGCAATACTTTGAAGATATTTTAAAAAGTCCTAACTTTACAAAAGAAGCCTTACAAAAAGTGAAAACAACCAGCATAGGTTCTTTAACTCGAAAAGAAAATGACTTTGACTACATTGCAGCAAAGGAACTCAAGGCTGTCTTATTTAAGGGAACGAGCTTGGAAAATCCATCGTCTGGTACTGTTGCGAGTTTAAAAAGTATAAATCTAGAAGATGTTCAAAAGTTTATCAAAACGAATCTTGTTTCTTCAAAACTCATTGTTGTTTTAGGTGGAGATATTAACCTCAAAGAAACAAAAAAGAAGATTGTAAAAATTATAAATAATGTAGCAGTTGGTACAAAAACAATAACACAACGACGAGAAGTTATTACAAAGCCACAAATAAGTATTTTGAAAAAAGAAACAGAACAAGCGTATGTTTATTTTGGCTCACCATACCACATGCAAGAAGGCGACAAAGACTACTATAAAGCGCGTGTTGCAATGTTTATTTTAGGTACTGGTGGTTTTGGTTCTCGTTTAATGGAAGAGGTTCGCGTAAAACGTGGACTTGCGTATTCTGCGTACGCAAGAGTAAGTGTTACGAAGTCAAGCTCCTATGTGACAGGTTATTTACAAACAAAACTTGAGTCAATGGATGAAGCGAAAAAGACAGTTGAAGATGTTATTGCTACTTTTGTTAAAAAAGGTGTTACACAAGAAGAGTTAGAGCAAACAAAAAAATTCTTATTAGGGAGTGAGCCATTACGAGTAGAGACTATGAGTCAAAGACTTAGTCGTACTTTTATGGAATACTATAAGGGAGAAGAATTAGGATCTTCCGTTAAGGAACTTCAAAAAATTGAGAAGCTACAGCTAAAAGATTTAAATACTTTTATTAAAAACCATAAAGAAATTTTAGACCTTAGTTTTGCTATTGTTACTAAATAGTTAGGTATTTGAGAGTATAATAATTTAAAATAATGTACGGAGTGTAAATATGAGTGGTAAATTTCGTTTAGTCACAAGAAGTGATATGGATGGTTTAGTATGTGCTGTAATTTTAAAACAGTTAGAGTTAATCGATGAAATTAAGTTTGTACATCCTAAAGATATGCAAGATGGCACGATAACTATTACTGAAAATGACATCATTACAAACCTTCCTTATGTTGCAAATGCACATTTAGTGTTTGATCATCATGAGAGTGAGTCTATTCGTAATGGTGAGGCTGATAACTACATTATTATACCAGATGCTCCTTCTGCGGCTCGTGTAATTTATGATTATTACATTAAAGATAACGATCTTTCTATGATTCGTGAAGATATGATGGTAGCAGTTGACAAGGCAGATGCCGCACAGTTTAGTGAAGAAGATATTTTAAATCCTAAGGGTTGGGATTTACTTTCATTTTTAATGGATTCTCGAACGGGTCTAGGGCGTTTTCGTGACTTTAGAATTTCTAACTATGAACTCATGATGGATTTAATCGACTACTGCCATGACCATGGAATAGAAGATATTATGGAACTCCCAGATGTAAAAGAAAGAGTTGAACTTTTTAACAAGTATGCGGGAGAGTTTAAAGACCAACTGCAAAGATGTACAACAATTCATAAAAATTTAATTATTTTAGACTTACGTGAAGAAGAAACAATTTTTCCAGGAAATCGTTTTATGATTTACGCAATGTTTCCACAAACAAATATTTCTATACATGTTCTTTGGGGCTTTAAAAAACAAAACACAGTTTTTGCAACAGGAAAGTCTATAATTGACAGAAGTTCAAAAACAAATGTTGGCGAGTTAATGCTTAAATATGGCGGAGGTGGACATGGAGCTGCTGGAACTTGCCAAATAGACAACGCTACATGTGAAGACATTTTAAAAGAGTTAATTACTGCTATTACTAATGATGGGTAAAGTTTTTAGTATTACTTTTGATATAATTAGACTATGAGCAAAAAAGAGCGACTAGAAAAAGAAATTAGTTTTTACAAGAAGAGTTTAGAGGGTACTTTTTAATTCTTCTTGCTCTTTTAAGTGGTGAAGCTGGTTTAATATATGCCGTTGTATCAGGTGAAAAACCAATGTATACATAAAATTAGATGAACTGGAGAAAGAATAATGCAACTAGCAGGCTTAATAATAGCTACTTTAGTGATAGCTGTATCTGTATATTATTTAAATAAAATAAGTGAACTACCTAATAAAGTGTAGGAATACACTTCCTTTCGTGATTACCCTTTTAAAATTAATAATTTTTACAATTTAATATTGCAAAGAGACATATTTTTAACATTTCTTCTTATATTTTAATAGAATCTCTCTATAAAATATAAGGCAAGTAAATGTCCTACAATCAAACAAAAAGTTTAGACTTTTATTATCAATTAACAAGTAACCAGTACTTGAATGTTCTTGATTATAAGGGTGATATTATTGATGATATTTCTACTCTTTATGGAGTAGATGCACGTAATAAAGAGATATTGGAAAATTTAAATAAGCCTTTAGATGATGCTTTTTTAGTACTTCTTAGTCGTGTTAAAGTTGTTGATGATTCGGGTGTTCTTTTAGATATAAATACAAATATACACAAGCTCAGTATAGAAGTGTGTACCCAAGATGATGGTTTTATACTTCGTTTTAGTGTTGATGCAGAGAAAGTCAGACAAATAACAATGATAAACGACCATTATATTTGGTATGAAGAACAAATTAGGCAAGTATCTAAAGTTGGTGAAAATTTTTATACCTTGCATACTTTAGCAGATACCTTCTATAAAAAAGAAGAGCTTTATAATGTTCTATCACGTATTGTATCTTTATATAATATTATCCTAGTCTATAAAAACTATCGAGTTAAGATAGGTACAAATGTTTTCTTAAAACCAAGTGTTGTGTATGAAAAAGTAGAGAATAACCTGCTTTATTTACGTTATGAAGCAACACTCGATTACTATAAAGCTAGTTTTTTTACAAATGAAAAGATACGTAAAGTTGTTTATATTAATGAATTAGAAGAAAGTATATGTATATGCAAGATTGATAAAAGTTTCATAGAACCTGCATGTATAAATTTAAGACGTATGATTAAAAAAGAAGATAAAAAACTCTTATTTCAAAATAATTATTCTTTAAAAAAAGATACGTTTATTTTAAATTCTACTTTGGCAAAAGCATTTATTTTGAATACTTTTATCGAGTTAAATAAGCAGTATAAACAAGAGGGTATAGAAGTTTTAGAAGCCTTTGATATTATAAAGAATAAACCAAAATTATCACTTAACATAAAGTCAGGAATTGATTTTTTTGAAGGAGATGCGCATGTAGTCATTGAAGATGAATCGTTTGCGTTACATGCTTTTTTACAAAATTATGAAGATAATCAATCGATTCCCTTAGAGGATGGACGGATAAACTTAGTTGATGCAAGTTACATTGCCTCACTAAAACGACTTTTAAATGTTAATGAAAAAGGAATCAAAATAAGTTTTTTTGATATGCCTTTAGTAGCATTGTTACTTGAAAGTAATGCAAAATACAACAGCTTCGAAAAAGTACGGTCTGTCTATGAAGGTTTTAACAGTATGAAAGAATGTACACAGACTAAGGACTTTAAAGCAGTTTTACGACCGTATCAAAAAGAGGGAGTTGCTTGGTTAGAGTACTTGTATGAGCACAATTTAGGTGGCTGTTTGGCTGATGATATGGGTTTAGGTAAAACGGTGCAAATATTAGGATTACTTTCTTATATTAAATCATGCAAGCCTAAAGATGCTGTTTTAATAATTTTACCAGTTTCTTTACTCTTTAACTGGGAAGATGAAATAGCGAAATTTGCTCCTCATTTAACATACACACTCCATTATGGAAAAAATAGAAAAAAACAAACTGCGACAACAGACTTAGTTATAACAAGCTATGGAACATTGCGTACAGATATAGACTTCTTTAGTAAAGAGCTCTATGATACTGTGATTTTAGATGAAGCACAGGCAATTAAAAATCCAAGTTCGAAAGTTGCAACTTCTGTGTTTCTACTCAATGCTAAACATCGATTTAGTATGAGTGGTACACCTATTGAAAATTCTTTAATGGATTTATACTCCCAGTTTAGATTTTTGAACCCTATGATGTTTGGAAGTGGACTTGATTTTAAAAAGAAGTATTTAGACCCAATTCGTAAAGCAGAAGACAAAGAAGTTCTCAAAGAATTACGTGCGAAAATTTACCCTTTTATTTTGAGAAGAACGAAGTCATTAGTAGCAAAAGACTTGCCAAAACGGGTAAATAATATTATTTATAACACTATGAATGCTCCCCAAGCGAAACTGTATGAGCAAACTAAAAGAAGATACAGTACTTTAATCCATTCAAAAATTGAAGAAGTTGGAATCCAAAAGAGTCAATTTTTGGTTTTTCAAGCTTTTAATGAGCTAAGACAGATTGCTTCGCAACCTGAAGTATTTGCCGATGTTAAAGGAAATAAAGAAAATGAACTCAGTGACCATTTAGATGAACTTTTAAAAGAGAATCACAATATTTTAATTTTTAGTTCGTATTTAGGGACTATCCAAAGGATTGGGAAGATGTTAGAGAAAAAAAATATAGGCTACCTAAGTATGACAGGAGCCACTAAAAAGAGAGCGAAAATGGTTCAAGAATTTAACGAAAATGAGAATATTCGTGTTTTTATACTCTCTTTAAAAGTAGGAGGAGTAGGGCTTAACTTAACAAAGGCTGATTATGTTTTTATTTACGATCCTTGGTGGAATAAAGCGAGTGAAGAACAAGCAATAGACAGAGCCCATCGAATAGGGCAAACTAAAAGTGTTTTCGCATATAAAATGATTACGAAAAATACTATAGAGGAAAAAATTGTTGCATTACAAAATCAAAAAAGTCATTTAGCACAGCAATTAATCTCAAGTGATACA
>NZ_JAEMVA010000019.1 GCF_029215955.1 Sulfurimonas sp. SAG-AH-194-I05 | reverse complement strand
CGAATCATGTTCTCTAATCATTGCTTCTGCAAATTGGTCCATAGAATAAAAGCGTAATGTTACAATGCGAGTAGCATCGCTTGTTTCATCTTTTACTAGTTTAAAGCCCATTTTTGTAAAATATGAGACATAATCATCAACACTTTCACATGCTTCAATACTCTCTTTTAATTTTTTTTCTTCTTTCATTTTTTTTTCTTTATCCATTAAAGCTTTTTGTTCATCTTCTGGAGTTGCAACTCTCATTTCAATTTTATTATTATTACTTTCATAGGATATTTTTTGACCAATAGTAGGTTTATGCATTGTATCTATCCAATCCATAATACTAAACTCTTTTTTTTCACCATCAGATAATATAATAAGCCCGGAATCGAGGGTATTGTCATACTGAAAAATCATACCTGTAAACATCATAGGAATCCTTTATAAATTATTTTAATTAAGAGTGCATTCTAGCTTGTTTAACTTAATAATCTTTAAGGTCATCCATTTTAAAGTTACAGCCTAAAATTTTAGTATAATTGTTTATAATTATTTTGCAAGAGGATTTACGTATGGGTGGATTTGCTGGTGGTGATGAAGGTGGGTATTGGGATGAGGAAAGTATTGTAGTCGTTCCTTCAAATAAGAAAAAATGTTTACCTAAAGAAGAAATATATATTAAAGACGCAATGTACAGCATTAGAGCCTATGCAAAAGTAAATATATTCTTTAAAATCACAGGTTTGAAAAAGGAACGCTATACTATACAAGCACGATATATGCGAGTACAAGACGTATATGATACAATAAGTTTTGTGCCTTGTACATGTGGGAATTTCACAATCGAGGGGTGTGAAGATATACCTTTGGAGTCCAATAGCATTTATAAAGCATATAAAGCATTAAATGAATACTTAATAGACACAGAACTACAAGACTTCTTTTACGAACATAAGGTTGTAGTAACTAAACGTATCCCTTTACATGTGGGACTAGGAGGGTCTTCTTCTGATGGAGCGGCTTTTATGCGTTTAGCTAAAGAAGTATGTAACTTGATGCTTAGTACTGAAGAACTCGTTCATATTGGAACAAAGATAAATCATAATTTTGCTTTTTTTATTTACAACTATGTATCTGCAAATATTTCAGGGTATGGAGAGATTGTTGCGTATTTTGAAGAGGAGTTACTTCATTTTGAATTAGAGAATTTTCATGTTCATCATGACAAGAATACCCTTTATAAGGTATTTGACACATATCTTCTTTCAAAGATTTCTTTGCCATCATTCAATAAATGGAAAAATATAGATTCAAAAAATATTTTAAATAAAAATACAGATTCGAGCCTCTTAAATGACCTTTATAAAGCATTACTTGTATCTTCATCCGATTTAAAAGAAGAGCTTACAAAAGGTTGGTATGTTAGCAATGGTGTTGTTTTCAAACCACGCATCGAAGTTGAAAATGCTTGAAAATTTCTTTTATATATACTAATTTGTGCTAAAATTTCTCTACCTAAGTAAAAATGGAAAAAAATGATTAAATTAAAAAAATGGATATATTTAGCAATAATTTTATTCGTACTTTATTATGTATTTATCGCAAATATCATGGTGACACTTGGAGTTATTGCAAGTATATATGTAGCATTTAAACTTTACAAGGTGTATGCTAAACAAAAGTTAAAAAAAATATCAAGTTCTAAAGAGTTGTTTAGTAAAAGTGAATTTGGACTTTTTATAGCACTTGTTGCTAAGGTTGCAAAAGCTGATGGGAGAGTTGATGAACTAGAAGCACAACTCATAGGAAATATGTTTGATGATATTTCTGCAATTTTTCCAAATAGAGAAAAAACGAGAGCTATTTTAAAAGAAATTTTTAATGAAGAAAAAGAAAGAAGTGATGATACTAAAGAGATTGCACAGGCTTTAAACAAGCTTCTTGGACGCAGTATATTAAAAAGAAGACAGTACGTAGGATTTTTAATTCAACTAGCATCTGTTGGTAATGGTATAACTGCTGATGAGGACAGAGTCTTACGTGACATTGTTGCAGAACTCAACATTACTCCTTCTGAATATAGTGCTATGCATTCTAAATTTGAAAATATGTTAAAAAATAAACAGCAATCAATGAGCGTACAAGATGCATATAAAATATTAGGTGTAAATGAGAATGATGATTTAAATAGTATTAAAAAAACATACAGAAAATTAGTACGCCAATACCATCCCGATATTGTAAAATCGCAAAATAAAGATGAAGAATATTTAGAGCAAGCCACAGCTAAAACGCAAGAAATCAACCAAGCATATGAAATTATTAAAGAAGAAAAAAAATAATGGAATAAAACGAATTGTAGTACGTCTTAAATGACATACCACAACTCAAGGGGAAGTGTAATTATACTAGACATAACCTTAAATTATTATTATTATAAGTTAAATTATATATTATGTATAACAACTTTATTTCTTCCTGTATCTTTTGCTTCATAAAGAGCATTATCAGAAACTTTTATAAGTGCATTTATATCTATACTTTTTCCATAGGCTACACCCAAAGAAACTGTATACTTTAAATGAATGTCGTTTGTTGTGATTACATTGTCTTCAAAATTTTGACGTATTTTTTCAAAAAGTATTGATGTGTCTTCTCGTGAGATATCTTCTAGCAAGATACAGTATTCTTCTCCACCAAACCGAGATACTAAGTCAGAAGAACGTAAAGAAGCATTTAATAGCGTTGCTATCGCTTGAATTGCAATATCTCCCACATCGTGCCCGTAGGTGTCATTCACATTTTTAAAGTGGTCGATATCTAATGTCGCAACTACTACTTCTTGGTCTTTACGTCTATTTTTATCCAGTATCGCTTCGCTCGCTTCAAAAAAGTATCTTCTATTATAAGAACCTGTTAAAAAATCTTTATTTGCTAAATCTTTTGTTGTTTGAAATAAATCTAAAATATCTAAATTAGAATTAATCCGAACATTAAGCTCTTCAAATTTATGGGGTTTACTTATAAAATCATTTGCCCCTTCTTTAATAAAATCAGATAAAACATTAATATTTTCAGATGTACTAAGAGCTATAATGGACAAAGAGTCTTTATTATACTTTTTTCTGAGTTCTATAGTTAGCTCTATTCCATCCATATTGGGCATGTTATAATCAGTGAGTATGAGTGAGACATTATTCTCAGGATCATTCATAATAGCTAAAGCTTCTATCCCATCAGTAGCTTCAAGTACATTAATACGAAGCTTTTCTAAATCTCTTTTAAATGCACTTCTAAACACAAGAGAATCATCAACTACAAGAGCCGTAATATCATAATTTCTTAGTATTTTTTTGACAAAGCTAGCTACATAGGTAATATTATTGAATGAATCTTTTTTTGTATAGTCAAGAACATCTTTTTTTAAGAGTAAGGCCTTTACACTTGCATCGTCCACGGATGTAAGAACAATAGTTGGTATGTGATGTGCACTCGTTAGTAATACTGCTTGCCCTGATTTACAATCAGGTAAGTTTAAATCAACAACAGCGGCATAAATATTTTCATGTTCTCTTCTTATGATTTTACTCGCTTGAGTAAAAGATGTTGCTGTAAGTATTTCAAAGCTGCTTGATGTACTATCGATGCAGGCGTATATAGCTTCTTTTAATGCGTCAAGTATAGTTTGACTATCATCAATTAATAATATTTTTTTCATATATTGCATTCTTTTAGTTTTTTTTAACTATAGCATATATCGTATAAATATATTCTATAAATTAAGTGTAATTATTGTGATGAGAAGAAGGGATATGTAAGATTAGCTTAAACCCCTATATGAGGGGCTAATTTTAAGCTATCTAAGGTTTTCGAATGGTTGTGTGATAACTTGTTTTCTTGTTACTGTATATGGAACTAATGCTGCTGCACGCGCTCTTTTAATAACTACTGAAATCATGTCTTGGTGACGCTTACAGTTACCTGTTAAACGACGTGGCATGATTTTATATCTCTCAGAAAGTGAAAAACGTAATGCTCCAACTTCTTTATAATCCATAAAATCAACTTTTGATTCACAATATTTACAAAATCTTTTTTTGTATTTTCTTTTTTCTGCCATGGTATTTCCTTTATTATCTATTTATTTCTAAAACGGAATTTCATCTTCATCGATGTCAATCACTGGAACAGAATCAGGGCTAGGCATCTGACGGCTTTGAGCATTCGCTTGATTATTATAAGACTGTTGCTGTTGCGGAGCCTGATAACTTTGTTGCTGTTGCTGCTGTGGCGCTTGATAACTTTGCTGTTGTTGCTGCTGAGGCGCTTGGTAAGACTGTTGTTGTGCAGGTGCTTGATATTCGGGTTGAGAACCTTGATTAGGTGCATTGTATCCACCACCTTGGTTGTCTCCTTTAGAATCAAGCATTTGCATAGTTTCAGCAATTACTGAGTGCTTTGAGCGTTTCTGTCCATTTTGATCTACCCATTGTTCAAAGTTAAGTCTTCCCTCTACTAGGATTTTACTCCCTTTACGAAGGTATTGGTTAGCAACTTCTCCACTTCTTCCAAAAAAAGTAATGTCTACAAAACAAACTTCTTCTTTCTTCTCACCGTTACTTGTAAACTTTCTTGATGTTGCAATAGCAGTTTTTGCTATAGCTGTACCAGATTGAGCATATCTAAGTTCGATGTCGCGAGTTAAGTTTCCAACTAATATGATTTTATTAAACATAGGTTTTCCTTAAGTGTTTGAGCGTAATGCTAATTACTCTGCTGCTGCTTCAGTTGCTGCAGGAGCTTCTACTACTGGTGCTTCAGTTGCTACTGGAGCCTCAGTTGTTGCTTCAGATTCTACTACTGGAGCTGCTTCAGTTTTTGCTGGAGTTGCTGCTTTTTTCTGTGCTTTTTCAACAAGACCATTCCATGCTTTAATTTCACGGTTTGTATCATACTTGATAGTCACAAAACGAAGAAGTTCTTCATTAATACGGAATTTTCTTTCGATTTCAGTAATTGCAGATGGAGCAACTGAATAATAGATAACATGGAAATAACCACGCTCATTTTTTTCAATTGGGTATGCTAGTTTTCTCATTCCCATTGAATCTGTAGTAGCAATTTCGCCACCGTTTGAAGTGATAACTTCTTCAATAGCTTTAATGCTAGATTGGATCTCTTCTGCTGTTAATGTTGGTTTAACGATAACTAAGTTTTCGTAGTTTCTCATAGAGTATATTCTCCCTTTGGTATTTGCCTTAATCGGCGTATGTTTCCCTTTCGGATATCTAAAATATATCATCCTATAAATGATACAAAGAGAAAGGAACTCGCGATTATACATAAATTTTACTTAAAATATAGTAATATTCATATAAAAAAGAGAAGATGTCACTATGCAAGATAATCGTGTAATTTATACTTTTTAGATATAGTACAAAATAATTAAATATCTTAAGGTTTTTTAGTGGCAAAGAGAAGAAAAAATAAGTCAAAAAGTAGTTTTTCAGTTTTAAAGTTTATCGCATGGTTTTTAGCACTTGTAATCTTTGGTATGAGCGTTTTCGCCGTAGGCTATTACTTCGGTTATGAGCAAGCGCAGAAAGAAGAATTAGAAAAGCATGGAGTTCAAGAGCAAAAAAAACTCGATGTATTAAAAAGAAAAAACACGCAACTTGCATCTAAAGAATCAACTGTAAATGAAAGACTCAAAAAAGTTTTAAAAAAAGAAGCACAAAAGGCAACACCCAAAATAAGAGAACAAGTCAAAGTAGCTCAAAAGAAAAATCAAATACCCAAGAAGATAGAAAAGCCCCTAGTAAAAAAAGAAGTATATAAAATTAAAGAATCCTATGGCTCCTCACATGAGTATGCAGATGAATCCTTAGCTCAACCTCCCATACGTGTTAAAAGAGCTATTAAAAAAATATATTCTAGTAAGCCTAAACTAGCCATAATTATCGATGATGTAAGTGTTAAATCCCAAGTGAATGCTGTGAAAAGCTTAGGACTAGATATCACAATGTCTTTTTTACCACCAAGCCCATCACGTCCGCACTCTGCAAAATTAGCAGCAAATGAAGATTTTTATATGGTGCATTTACCGATGGAAGCACAAAATTATAGTGCAGAAGAACCAAATACATTACGTATCTATGATTCACAAGAAAAAATATCGTATCGTGTGGCTGCAATTAAAAAACTATTTCCAAAAGTACGCTATATAAATAACCATACCGGGAGTAAATTTACAGCAAATGAAGTTGCTATGAACAAGCTTGTAGTAGCTCTTAAGAAAAACTATATAAGCTTTATTGACAGCAGAACAACTGCAAAAACAAAAGTTCCTACTGTTATGAAAAATTTTGGCTATAAATATGTCGCACGAGATGTTTTTTTAGATCATCACATGGACAAGCCTTATATTTTAAAGCAGATTAAAGAGGCTATTCGAATTGCAAAGTCTGAGGGCTTAGCTATAGCAATAGGGCATCCACATGCGAATACAATTTTAGCCCTTCATGAGTCAAAAAAATTGTTTAAAGATGTTGATTTAGTTTTTATTAATAAGATATATTAAATGCAGACAATTAAAGAGACTATACCTGCGTTATCTTCCATGAAGAAATACCCCTCCACTCTTTTTTTTAGTGGGAATAAAGAACTTCTAAAAAAAACAAAAATTTCTATAGTTGGAACAAGAAAACCGAGTAAATATACAAGAGAGGTTACCTACAAGTTAGCTTCTACATTAGCGAAACATTCTCTTTGTGTTGTGAGCGGTGGAGCTATGGGTGTTGATGCTATAGCACATTCTGGAGCTGGGAGTAAAAATACTATAGCCGTTCTTCCATGCGGCATAGACATTAAATATCCAGCAGTAAATAAAAGTCTTTTAAAAAGTATAGAAGAAGAAGGACTTTTACTGAGTCAATTTGAAATTGGATTTAAAAGTAGACCTTGGAGTTTTGTTACAAGAAATGAATTGGTTGTAGCTCTTGGAGATGTTCTCATCGTTTGTGAAGCTGACCTTAAGAGTGGGAGTATGAGAAGTGTAGAATACGCACGTACACAAGGAAAAAAGATTTTTGTCCTTCCTCATCATTTAGGTGAAAGCATGGCTACAAACGAACTTTTAAAATCTAAAAAAGCAGAAGCTATTTATGATATAGATGCTTTTGTTGCAAAATTTTCTGATACAAAGAGTGCCATACAAAATACTCATAGTGATGCTTTTTTAGAGTTCTGCAAGACAAGTCCAAGTTATGATGAAGCACTTTTAAAATTTCCAAATAAAGTTTTTGAAGCAGAATTAAACGCAACGATAGAGATAATAAATGGACAAGTATTTCTTAAATAATTAACATTGCATCGCCATAAGAATAAAAACGATACTTTTCTTTAATAGCCTCAGCATAAAGTTCTTGTGCTTTATCCAGACCAATAAAAGAAGCTACAAGCATGAGAAGTGTTGATTTTGGTAGGTGAAAGTTTGTGAGAAGATGGTTAACGCGACTAGGTTTATTTTGAGGATGCAAAAATAAATTTGCTTCTCCTCTTTGAATTTTTCCGTGCTTTTCATAAAATTCTACAGTTCTTGTAGAAGTTGTCCCTATACATAAAATTGGTATAGTAGACTCTAATAGCTCTTTGGCATGTGGTGAAATATCGTAATACTCTGCATGCATAGGATGCTCCGTAATAATAGCAGCCTCAACAGGCTTAAAAGTTCCACTTCCCACATGTAATGTAAGATAAGCATGTGGAAATCTTTTACAAATTTGTGTATGCTGTTCTGATGTGAAATGGAGCGATGCAGTAGGTGCGGCAACTGCTCCTTCTTCTTTAGCAAAAACACTTTGGTATTCACTTTCATCCTCTGCATTGTCCTGCCTTTGAATGTATGGAGGAAGAGGGACATGACCTATATTATCTATAATAGGAAGAATATCTTCAAAACGCAGTAACTTTCCACATGTAGAGAATTGGACAACACGACTACCATCTTCATTTAATTCTTTAAGTGTAGCAACAAGATTATCATCAAATAAAATTTGTGTTCCAAGCTTTACTTTTCCTCGAATATAAACATTTATATCATGAGCATTTAATGCTCTGTTTATGAGAAGTTCTATTTTTCCACCACTAGGTTTATAACCATAAAGCCTAGCTTTTATCACTTTTGTATCATTAAAAATAAGTGCACAGTTTTTAGGAATAAAATCTTCAAAGTCACGAAATATAGCATGGGTTATTGTATTTGTTTCTCTGTTGTATACAAGGAGTTTTGCAGAGTCTCTAGGACTTGCAGGGTGTGTAGCTATAAGTTCACTCGGAAGAGTAAAATCATAACTAGAAGTTTGGAGTTCTTTTTCTTGCAAGAGCTTTATTTATCTTCTTTTTTTGGATCATTAAGACCAAGCATTTCAGAAATACTCTCAGTATTCTCATCATCATCTTCTTCTTCGTCTTCATCCTCGTCTTCAGCAGGATTAACAACACGAACAATAAGAATAGAAAACCCATAAAGAATAATTAATGGACCAGCCATAAGCAGTTGCGTTAAAACATCTGGTGGTGTTAAAAGTGCTGCAACAATAAAAATAATAACAACTGCATATTTGAAAAATGCAATCATTTGTTTGTCGTTCACAAGACCTAAAAGTGCTAGAAAGTAAGCAAATACAGGAAGTTCAAAAGCTAACCCAAAACCAAATAAAATCTTACTAAAAAAGCCAACATAGTCTTCAATATTAATAAGTGGTGTAAACTTAAAACTACCAAAAGTAATTAAAAAGTCAAAACCAAATGGGGTAACGACATAGTAGGCGAAAAGCACACCTACAAGAAACATAATCGTCCCACCTAAAATAAAAGGAATAATCATTTTCTTTTCACTAGCGTAAAGACCTGGAGCAATAAAAAGCCAAATTTGAGACAGTATAATAGGAATAGAAGCAACAATAGCCGCAAAAAATGCAACTTTTAAAGCTACAAAAAATGCACCACCAACTTGTGATGTCGTAATCATTCCATCTGCAGCGTGAACAGATTTTTTTCCAACTTCAAGAAGTGCAATATTTAAAGGTTCAACCATCCAGCTAAGAATAGGCTCATGGAAGTAAAACATAACAAAAAACATAACAATAAGGCTTCCAACAGAAATACCTAGTCTTTTTCTTAACTCAATTAAGTGAGGTTTTAAATCATCAAACATCTATGCTATCATCCTCTATTTTTTTCTTTTTCTTTTTTTTGAAAGTTACTTTTTCTTCTTTTGGAGCTTTAGGCTTTTCTATTTCTTCGATGATGTCATCACTAATATCAGTGAATTCAGATGCTAAGTCAGGGATAGAAGTCACTTTTTGGACTTCACCTTGTACATCTAAGAGTTGTTTTTTATACGCAAGCGCTTCTTGTTTAATCTCACTTACATTCATCTCTTCTTCCATAGACTCTTTAACATTACTAACAGTTTTTTTCATTTGTCTAAAAAACTTAGCAATATCTACCATAGCAGACGGCAGTTTATCTGGACCAAGAAAAAGTATGGCGATAACAGCAATGATTAGTATTTCAGTGAAACCCATTCCAAACATGTAAAACCTTCAAAATTTATAATTTAGAATGTGATTTTATCTAAAATAACTTCAAGAAGAGATAAAGTGATGTTTTTTTGGTGGAGACGTGCGGGACGATACCGTGCCATATTATAAGAGATAAGTCGATATTCTACTTTAAGTTGTACACAAAGTTGTACGCTAAATTCAAAGTAACTATAATTCATCTTGGTGCTTTTTCATACTAATAATAGTTATTATTGCTTTCATTTCATCAGTTTTATATACAATTCTATAACCTTTGTAAATTAAATCTCTAATACTCTCATCCCAATTTTAAATAATTTTCAAAGTTTAATTTTGTTCTATCTTCTATGTATGCAATATCTATATCACTATCATTGTTGTTTGTTTCTTTTGCGACTGAACCAAATAGAATGAAGCTTTTAAGATGATACAATTTTTTTATCTGCAAGTACTTTTAAAATATCTAGCTTATTCATAGTAGCATTCCTTAATACTATTATAATATAAAATCCTTTAATATCACAAACTCGATGTGTGTATAAGTCTCATAATATCTTTTAAATTTACACTAAGGAATATATTCCTTATTATTTAACATTTTTATGGTAACATATTAACTACATAATCAAAAGGCTATTTTATGGAATTATTAGAATCCTTAAAAGAGTACTCTTCTCTATTCTTGTCAAAGCAAATACCTGAGTATGAAAGAGACTTATTACACAAGCTCAATTTAAAAAATCGTATTATAGGTATTGTTGGGGCTAAAGGTGTCGGAAAAACTACACTCCTTTTACAGTACATGAAGAAGCAAAACTTATCAAGTGATGAGATGCTTTATATAAGTATAGACCACCCCTTAATGAGTGCAACTACTATATTAGATATTGCTAAAGAGTTTGCTTCTTATGGCGGGAAGCTTTTAATCTTAGACGAAATACATAAGCAAGATAATTTTGCAATAGATTTAAAAACTATATGGGACTTTTTAGAGATAAATGTAATTTTTTCAGGCTCCTCAGCTCTTCACCTTGACAATGCAGACCTAAGCAGAAGAGTTTTAAAGTATACACTTCCTACACTGTCGTTTAGAGAGTTTATAGAGATACAAACAAATAAAAAATTTGCGAAGCTTACTCTTGAAGAGATTCTATCAAATCACGCAAAACATTCACAAGAAATATTATCTAAAATTAAACCACTCAAACACTTTAAAGATTATTTTAAGTTTGGTTTTTATCCATTCTACTTAGAAGATGAGGAGACAGTAAGTATGAAGCTTGCAGAAGCGATAAATAAGACAATAGACATTGATTTATTGCAAATATATAACATAGACCCTAAAAAGCTTAGAAACATTAAAAAAATACTTACCTTGCTATGTACTTCTGTACCATACAAGCCAAATATGACAACATTAGCATCATCTGTAGAAGTAGACCCAAAAACACTTTATATTTACTTGGATGCTTTACAAAAGGGGAGGATTATAAGGATGGTATCAGCAACTTCAAGAGGTGAATCTATTATTAAAAAACCAGAGAAAATATATTTAGATAATCCAAATATGTTTAATGTTCTGTGTCCCCGACCAGATATTGGGACATTAAGAGAAAGTTTTTATAGTGGTATCATTTGTAATGCTGGGCATAGTATAACAGTGTCGAAAAAAGGCGATTTTATAGTTGATGAGAAACATACTATTGAAGTTGGAGGAAAGAGCAAGAGTTTTAAACAGATAAAAGATATGGATAACTCTTATGTAGTTGCAGACGATATTGAAGTAGGAAATGGAAATAAGATACCATTGTATTTGTTTGGATTTTTGTATTAAAGGTGTAAAAATGTTTGAGAAGATATTTAATTTAAAAATTATTAGGAGCAATATGTTACAAACACTATACAAGGTACTAGAGCAACCTCGCAGGTCTAGTTATGGTAATAAAGTTCAGAACCTTATATTTGCCAATATCATTATTAATATTTTTGTTTCTTTTGTAGGAGATATATTTATATTGTCAGATGCAATGGCAGTTGTGTTTCACTATGTTGAATATGCTACTGTTATTATTTTTACTGTTGAACTACTCTTACGTTATATAATTATTGGTATAGATGAAAAATACAGAGGAGTTAAGGGTAGACTTCTTTATACTTTTACCCCTTTTATACTCATAGACATTATTACACTTCTCCCTTATCTCTTAGTTGGGATAGGGGAAGGTGTAATGATAGCGAGACTTCTTCGACTATTGCGATTTTTTAGACTGCTGAAGTTACTTAGGCTAAAAGATACCCTCAAAAGGTTTTTTAGTGTCAGTATGTTCGCAACTTCGCCAATAACACTGCAAATCTTCATTTTATTTGTTTTTAGCATAGTGTTTATAAATTTATTTTCATTTGTCTACTCTGGAGGAAATGATGTAAGCTTAATGATATTTTTAGACCCGCCAGCACTCGCTGAAGCTTCATCGCTTAAAGAGATGTTGTTTGGGATTGTGGAATTATTGGTCGGACTACTCATTGGTGGTGCATTGATTTCTATTATCACCGAGCTACTTTCAAGTATAACATCAAATGTTAAAAACGGCTACTATCCGTATAAGGGAACTGGGCATATCGTTATCATTAACTATAACTCAAAGTTAGAGTTTATACTTCAAGAGCTAGATTATTATCATACCGAATATGAGCAAAAGCAAGCTGTTGTGTTGTTCTTGCCATTTGTTAAAGAGATAGAAGCTTTTAGTAAAAATCTCAAGAAGTATCATAACATAGAGCTTAGTATCCTTACGGGAGATTCACTAAACTGGCAGTCGTATAAGAGAATAAATATTAATCATGCAAGTAAGGTTTTGCTCCTCGAAGACAAACAATGTGAAATAAAGAACCTAAATACAAAGATAGCTAGGTTTATAGTTTCAAATGAAAAATATACAAATGATACCCTTGCTTTTACAATAGAATCTACAAATGACAAAGTGATGAAGCATGTTTATGCTGAAATATTTAGAGAGAATGATGATTACTCCCTTATAGAGCATAACGATATAATTCAAAAGATTTTAAATCGTTCTATTGTTGAGCCAGCATATTTTAAAATATATACCACTTTGATGTCTTATGAAGATTATGAGTTTTATAGATTAGAAGCAAGTGAAGTGTTTGAGAATGAACTAAGCTTTGGAGAAGCATATATGCAGTTTAGCAAAGGGGTTTTAGTCGGCTTGCGTAAAGATGGCATACTTTTACTTAACCCTCCAAAAGCAACGCTTATAGCACAAGACGATAAGCTTGTGATGCTTATGCAAAACACACAAGACTATGAGCTACTTTTTCAAGAGGTTGAGCTAAGCAAGGCTATTGACATTAAGAAACCACGACTAAAAATAAAGAGAAAGATTTGTATTGTTGGGGATTACGAAGAGATAAAAGAAGAGAATATTACGCAGTTTTTAGAAGATGAAAGTATTGCTGATTTTCAGAGGTATGTACTTTCGAATTCTGAGTATATGGAATCATCATTTTGGGACACTATAGTAAGTGAAAATTACGATACCATAATATTAAATATGGAAGATGATTTTGAGTTTATACTCACTATGTATCTTAAAAATCTTTACAGTGAAAATTCAAGTTTTTTAAGTAGGATTATTAACATTATTCATAATCCTATCAATGCTAAGTTATTAGAAGACAAAAAGAACAACATTATTTTATCGGAGAAAATTGTAGGAGAGTATATAACGCAAATTATATTTAACCGTGGTGTGGTAGATATTTTTAATGAAATTACTCACTCACGAGGGAATGAGTTTTATTTACTAAATAAAGAGGAGTACAGAGAGTTGTTTGCGCTTGAATACCTCGCACTCAAAGCAGATTTACTTCATAACGAGATGCTTTATATTGGTGTTATGAGAAATGATACATTTGTGGTAGATTGTAGAGACCCTAGTACCTCCGAGCAGATAGTTGTATTAGCTCAAGGAGAATAAGTTTTAGGGTGTTGTTATCTCAATATTGGAGTAACTTTTAAGAGACAGAAGTTTTTTATCGTTAGTTATAAATTTTGCGCACTGTAATCTATTTGCACTGTTAAGTATAAGTAAGTCTTCAAAGTCACTGAATATATCAACTAAAAAGTCATTTTTTGCACCAATAAAATCACTATGATTGATGTAATGTGGCACTATTTCACCACTAAGCGCATCTATAGATTTTAAGGTGTCTTTAGGACTATACTTTCTTTTTTCCGTCATAATATAGTAAAAAGTAGTTATGAAGTCTCCTGAAAAGTAGAAGTCCAGTTCTTGATTGTCTTTGTGTTTAAGATACCACTCTACAGATTTACTCGATGTTGGTCTCGTAGTGTCTAGCAGGTCTAAGCAAATGTTGGCATCAAGAAATATTTTCATGATAGTCCTTGTGCATATCTTTATAGTCTTGTGTTCCTACTTTTCCATCTAGCATACCTATAAACCCACCTGTTCTCTTTTTTGCTTTTTCTTCGATGGCATCAATGAGAAGAGGGTCTTTTATTATCGCTTGAAAGTAATGCGTTAAAACTTCCGTAAAGTTCTTGTTTTTTTCTTTTATAATAGTAGATGCTTTATCTACTAACTCTTTTTCAAAGTTAAAGTTTTTACGAACTGTAAGCGTACTCATAATATACTCCTTTATCTATACATATAGATTTAATATGTATATTATAGCATGATAATCTGAATTACTTTAACTTGCCATTTCATCAATAACCTCACCCATATGCTCAATGAGTTTTTGGTTTGATGGTAGCTTGATTTGTGGTCTTTGTTTAACTATTGTTTCGATTATGCTCTCTAACACTCGTGTTGCATAGGCTTTAGAGTTACTAGATGCATACATATTTCTTAGTAGTTCAGGAACATCTCGCTTTGTGAATTTTGAGAGTGCGTTATTTGCTTCTTCTTGATTTAAAATATACTCAAAGGCTAAGGTAGCGAATACATCTTCGACTATCGACATCATCGCCTTAGCATCATCTTCTATAAATTCATCAAGAACTACTTCTGCAACTTTACTTCCTGCGCTTCCACCTGCAAAACTTCCAAGTAATCCTCCTACTATACCACCTACAGCAGTACCTAGGATAGGAACAGCACTACCAACAGCAGCACCAGCTGCCGCACCACCCATCCATCCGCCAACTCCACCAGCAACACCTGCACCAGTTTTGGTTACATTTTTAAAGACTTGAGCACCTGATACTTTGCCATTAAAAAGACGGTAGAAGTCAGGAACGGACAT
Organism: Sulfurimonas sp. SAG-AH-194-I05; assembly: GCF_029215955.1. GTDB lineage: Bacteria > Campylobacterota > Campylobacteria > Campylobacterales > Sulfurimonadaceae > Sulfurimonas. The sequence goes on along the minus strand of NZ_JAEMVA010000019.1, from coordinate 19,272 downwards.
AACAACGGTAGTTGCTACGGCTGTTACTACATTTCCTCTTAAGACTTTACTTACATTGTTAATAGCTGCGGCACCATATATCTTGCCACTACTTCGTAGTCCATTTGCTAAAAAATGATAAGCATTTTTCCCCATACTTTTTACGATATAGTCAGTAGTCCCACGAAGTGCTTGTTCTAATCCTGTTCGTCCGAGTTGTGCAGCCAAAATACTTCCAGCCCATGCAACACCACCAACTTTTAAACCTGAGTAAATAGAACTCTTAAGAGCTTTATCAAAAGAATCACCATTCCATATAGCAACACTAAAAGAGATAACGGAAGATATCCCCATACTTGTTCCTGCAAGTCGTAAACCATTGACAGCATCAAAAGTCAAACTCTCAACTGTACCAAACTTCGCTACATTTATAGCTTGTTGGTAAGTAAATTCACCTCTTTTTATAATGTTTTGTGCTTCTTTAGGGTCGCTTACCCCTGGCACTTTCCCTTTGCGTATTTTATCTTCCATAGATTGAATTGCATCTTGGTATTTGTCAGAGGGTACTTCTATTTGCATGGGTGTGCCATCTGGGTTTATATACTTCATAATTCCATCATCTGCAAAACACTCATTGACACATCGAGAACCAGTTTTACAATATTTGGTTTGTATATTTACGCCATCTACAAGTCTATCTGCTCCATTTTTGGCGTTGTCACCACCTACGATAGTAGCGTCTTTACCGACTATAGTATCGTACATATTGTTAAGTTTTTCTCCAGCAAATCCATGACCTTGGCTTCCACCCATGACGACATTGTCAGCGTAGTTAAAAGCACTCCCACTTAGTCCTGCAAAAAGTGCTGGGTCTTGTAAAACCTCCACGCTTTTTTCATAGTTATAACTTGGAAACTTTTTACCTTTTTCTTTCAGTCCATTTTTTGTCAGTATGAATGTTTTACCATCTTCTCGTGTGAACTCTTTGCCTAATTCAAAATTCAAAATATTTCCTAATTACTAGATATATCATCTAAAATACTCAGCGTAATAATTTCAAAATGTCTATAAAAAACATCAGAACTAATATCACTAGAGATGTCCAAAATAGTATATCCTTCTAGTGTATGTTCGCATTCAGTAAATTTAAAACTAAAGTTACTTGTTAATAATTGTTTTATATATTTTAATACTTTTTTATTTTCAATTTTTAAGGTAAAGTGGTTATTTATTTCTTCAATGATTATATACTTTTCCATTTTTAGTCTTCTACAATTTTCATAAGTCTGAATGCATATCTATCATCTTCAAGTTTACCATAAGCATCATAATCTGTTTGCATAACGTTAAAATACCTAAATGTATCATTTGCGCTAGCATATGGTATATTTACCTTAAATAGTTCTTTATCATCAGTTAGAAATCCTCTCGCTGATTCTGATAAAACTAGACTAAAGTCGTCAATTTTTATATAAAGAATTTGAACAGATATATTTATTACAATTTTTATCCAAGAGGAGAAAGAACTTGGCATGAAAATTGATGAACCTAAATAAGAATTATTTTTTATATCTTCATCGTAATTAAATAAGTCATCACAATAATCCAAGTTAGAGTTATTTATATCAATGATGAAAATAGCATCTTGAAATTCAAATTTTGTGGTATTTGGAACTTGAAAGATAGAGTTAGCAATTATATTTGAGTTCAAAAATATGCAAGCCTGTCTAGTAGTGATAGGTTTTGAAGCTACAAGGTTACTATTTTCCACTACACATTTATCTAATCTAAATTCAATCCATTCCCAACTAAAAACGTCATTCAGTTCTTTCTCCACATCCACACCTATCATATCAAACATATAATCGTACTTGTTGAAGAAGTCTTTTTTTGCAGTGTACATTGCGAGGGCTAAGTCTATGTCTTTGTTTACTAGTGCTAAAGAGATGTACATGATGTCATCTTTTTTGTCTGCTACTTCAAGCATCTCAAGGTAGTCATCAAACATCGCTTGTTCACTTTCGTCAAACTCTCCATCTTTAAACGAAACTACGATAACTTCTATAAGAAAGTTTACTTTTATATCTTCGTCAAATGCTTTGAGTCTGTCCATAAAGGCTAGCAGTTCTTCTTCTTCACACTCACTAGCGAATGTTTCAAACTCGGCTAGCAAACTAGCATCTAAACCGATGTTACTCATAAGTGATGTAATGTAACTTTTTTCATCTTCGTTAAAGTTTTCATCTTCTGTAGCGAGAAACACTAGACCTTTAACATAGTCACTTTTCACATCTTCGCTAAGTTCTCTTAGTGGATGCTTAGAAAGAGCAGTCTCTAACTCTTTTTTCTTTATGGCTTTTTTAAATCTTGACATTTGACTTTTCCTTTTTTATATTAATAAAACCTATGATAATGCAGTGCATTATTTAAGATTGATTAAGAATTATACACAAGATATTCTTATACCAATCTATAATAGTAGGGTACAACTTATGCAACAACAAACGACAGCTGAAGAACTTTATAAAACCATAGGAAGAAATGTATCAAAGCTGAGAAAAGCCAAAGGCTTCTCTCAGCTTGATTTATCTTTAGAAATGGGTTATAAGTCGGTGTCTGTCGTCTCTGGAGCTGAAATCTACTACAACAAGATACATTTCAATATCGAACATCTTCTAAAAATATCACAAATTTTCAATGTTGAACTTTGTGATTTATTTCGTGAAGATAGCGAACCTACTAATTAAACAAGTCCACAATCTCAGGCTCTTTTAAAAAGTTCTTGTACTGGAGTGGTATACCATCTACTTTGAGTTTAAAGAGGTATCTGTTAGCTTTGAGTATTTCATCTTCTAGTTTTTTGTTTAGCTTGCCACTCTTTTTGAGTAGTTTTAGAGTAAGAAGTTCTTTTAGTATGTCTGCAAGTATGTAGGTTTTGTTTATGGTGTCTTTTTCATCTTTTTCAAAACTTTCATATACAAGGGACGCTTTAAGCATCTCTTGTATTTTGTTAGTTTCGTTTTCTAGGAGTTTAGCTACCTTGTTGATAGTTATGACATACTCGCTTATCTCTATGTACGATTTGTACTCATCTTTATAGGGAGTGTCATTTAGGCTAAAAGCTTCGCTAAGTGCTGAAGCGTCTTCAAAACCTTGAAGTGATTCTACGCTTGTGAAAAAAGTATCAAGAGTAGCCTTTGCTTGTGCCTTTATGTTTGGTGGAGTGCTTTTTTCGGTACCTGTAAAAAATGCTGATGTTAGAGCATCATCACTGAGTGTTACTGCGTTTAAGTTGAAATACTCTTCAACCTTGTCTTGCGCATCTGCAAGTGCAAATACACCATCTTGTACTTTGTCTTTTAGGGAATCTAAGCACGCTTCATCTTCCATACATTTTTTTATTCCAAACCCAACCGTTCCTAGTGCCACTGCACCTAATATTACTGGTAACATCTTCTACCTCTCTTTTATATGTTGTTGTAGAAGAAGTATAACAATGCAGGGGGACAGGAGGTGTCGTTTTTGACTTTTTTAATACAAAGTGATTAATTTCGTAGTAAATTATTAAGATTTTGTTTTTTAAGTGTTCTATATATATCAAAGTCACTATCTATGCTGATAATGTTTTTTATATTTTCTTTGTTGGCAATGTACATTAAAGTAGCATCTGCTAAATCCATGGGAATGTCAAGATATTTTTCCATCATTGTTCGGATGGTAAAGATTTCTTTTTGAGGTATATCATAAATGTGAATAGCACCTATTTCTATCCATTTAAGAAAATCTATTTGTACTTGAAGATTGAAGCTTAACATATGAGAAACTTCAGTAAGAACAGACCACGAGGTAATAAGTTCACCTCTAAAAGATTTCATAAATGTTAAAATTTGCATGTGATAGTTGTCACTTTTATCAAAAAGTGCAATAATCGGACCACTATCAATGATTGTTTTTTGCATTTATTTTTTCTTTTAATCTTTGTTTATATGTCACAGATAAATCTTTTTTACCACTTGCATATTTACCAAACAAATCACTCCCCAGCTCAAAAGCTGTTTTTTTAGTAGATTCTTCTTTAAGTAAAGTAAAATAGTAGGTAAGAGAGTCTTTGATGATTTTACTCTTTGATACATCTTGTTGCGAAGAAAAATAGTTAAGTTGATTTTCTAGCTCTGCTTCTAATCTAACTGATATCATGATTTTATCCTTCTTTTTTTGTATTACATATTGTATCACATTTTAAATTTTTAGATACTCTTGTAAGCCTTTTTTTAACTTTTCTTGCAAATACAATGGAGCAATGATTCTAATATGTGGTAACCAGTAGCGGACTACTTGTAAAATCTGTTCTTCATAAGTTACATGTGCTTGTAGTACTATATAGTCTTCATGCTCTTCTAGTATGGTTTGTTTTGGGAGCAAGTCTCGTCTTTTGAAGTAAGGTGCTACTTCTATCGCTATCTTTAGCGTTACTTCTATTTGGTTTTGAGAGAACCATGTAGCTTTGTTTTCTTCTATAATGCTAAGGTACTCTTGTTTGGGGCTAAAACTATCTTCTAGTCCTTTGGGTTGCGCTACTTTTGCAAATGTATAAGTTTTTAAGTTCTTGTCTTCATCGGCTACAAGGTACCAAATACCGTTTGTATTTACTAGCTTATAGGGGCATACTGTTCTTTGTTTATCATTATAAGTAAAGGAGAGTTTTTTATGCGATGCTATGGCAATGTTTACACACTCAAAGTCTTTTTCTCTGTTGCTTACCTCTTCGTATTCATAGCCTTTTATTAGGTATGTTTTATTTAGTTTTGTGTTTAAGAGGTCTACCATAAAGTTATTTGTTAGCGATGGATAGAGTTTTTCTATGCCACTAAGGGTTGCAAAGTTACGAATATCATCATAACTTAACTTTCCTATACAATAAGGCTCTAGCGAATAGTAGCCATTTTCTTTTACAATAGGTAAGTAGTGAAAACGCTCATTTATATCACGCTGTATAGTTCGAGCAGACACATTAAACTCTGTAGCTAGGTCTTTTATATGGAGTTTTTCACCTGAATTAAACTTGCTTAAAATGAGGGCTAATCTGTAGCCTAGCTTGTCGTAATCTTTAGACAATACCTAAGCACCTAAAGAGTGTTTTGTGTCGTTATAGCCTCTTATAAAGCTCTCTTGGTTGCATATTTTTTGGTCGTAATGTCTCATAGCCATGGCGTAGCGTTTATAGCTGTCTTGCGCATCTTTGGTTTGCGTTTTATTAGAACCAAAAGTAAGGTAAATATTATGCCCTGATGCACCACGACTTCCTATTATATAGGCAGGGTCATAGTTTGTGAGTTTACGATATGTTTGTACGAAAAAACCAATAAATTTAAAAAGCATGTTAATTCTTCCTTGTTTTTTGAAGTTGTATCTCGGAAGTATGACATATGTTTTACTAATGTAAAGTATCTGTCGAAGTATCTCCTCCATCATTATTCGTGCAAATCAAAAAAATTCAAACACATATCATAAAGCTAGTAGAAGGGTCTCTTAGGAGGTTCTTCTAAGCTTTTTATCCCCTATATTAAGGAGTAGTTTTGATACCAATCATCATAGTAATTTTAACAATCATAACAGGTTCGTTAAAAGATTTCAATAACGAGTAGTCATAGTTTTAACTATGGATAAACCCACTAAAAATAAAGGATACAACCATGTCGCAATTTCCACTAACCAATGAACAACTCAAACAACAAGCACCAGCACTCTTTACAGAGGAGCCACACTATGATGTAAGTGATAAATATCACTTCATCCCAACCATAGATGTCATTAACGAGATTAAACTTCATAACTGGCATCCAGTAAATGTAAGTGAAGCAAATGTTAGAAATGACGATAAGCAAGGCTACCAACAGCACTTAGTACGTTTTCGCCATTTCGACGACTTACTTAACCCACAAGAAAATGCAGTAGAACTTTTACTGTTTAATTCACACGACAGAAGCAAAAGTTTTAGTATCTCAGCTGGCATATATCGTTTCGTATGCTCAAATGGTTTAGTTATCGCCGAGAGTGTATTTGAAACATACAAGATTAAACATCTAGGTGAAAGAGAAAACGATGTAGCAAACGCAGTCGCCAACATTACAGCCATTAAGCCGAAACTGATGCAAAACATTCAAACACTTGAAGCAATAGAACTTACAGAGGTTGAACAAGAGAGTTTTGCTCGTTCTTCAATTCCTCTTCGATTTGATAAGCACCTACAAGTAAATCATACAGACTTGTTAATTCCACATCGTGATGAAGATACAAAAGACGACCTTTATACTGTACTTAATGTTATACAAGAAAACTTACTTCGAGGAAATATATCTGGCACCAACAAAGAGACAGGGAGAAGATTTACAAGTAAAGAGATTAAGTCTATCTCTAAAGATGTAGAAGTAAATCAAGGGTTATGGGATATAGCAGAGCGAATAGCATTTATAAAAGAGCCACAAATGGCATTAGTAGCATAAGGAGCAAAATTATGAAGATGACAAACTACAGATTACAGACTGAAATCGAAAACATAAAGACAGATAAACAAGAGTGGTTTAAAAACTATGTACGACAAGTGCTAGAGTCTACTAAACCCTACCATGCTAAAGCCGATTATCTGGGTCTTAGCATCAAAGAGATTGATAATAAAATCTCTTATATCTCAGATGATATAAAAGAGTTGCAAGCACTTAAAAAGAACCTCACTACAGCCAAGCAAACAGCACTAGAAGCGACAGCAGAGGTTTTAGCAGAGTATGGTATAGATAGACTAGACGGCACTGCTATATCGTCTATAACCATCACACCAAAAAAGACAAAACTTAAAGAGACTTTTAAAATTACAGATGCTGATGCACTTATAAAATTAGGATTTTATAGTGTAGTGGTAGATGAGCAAAGTGTCAAAGATGCAATGCTTACAGTAGATGGGATGAATGAAATTGATGCGTTTGTAGAGGTTGGTGTAGTAAGCGAGGATGTACCTGCAAAAATCAAAGTAAATGCTAAACGTAGCAGTGCTAACAATCAGGCAACAGAACTACTAAGTTTAGTAGAAAATCAAAAAGTAGCATAGGAGATAAATTATGTTCAACGATAAACAAAATCAAGTCTTAGCTTATGAGCTAGACAGTAGTAGAATTAAAAGTCGTGCTAAAGGAAGTATATCGCTTTCATATTTAGAGGGATTTGATATCATAGAGACTGCGAATAGAATCTTTGGTTATGGGAATTGGGACTATTCAATTTCAAAACTAGAGCAGGTCTCAGAGGAGCTTAATGCGAACCAAAATAAGGTCGTTTGCTACAAAGCTATACTGGAGATAAAAGTATATGATATGCAGCACTCTAAGCAGGTTAGAAGAGAAGATGTAGGCTTTGGTATTGGTATAGCAAAAATGCTTGCTGACGCTCACGAGAGTGGAGCTAAGGAGGCAGTAACAGATGCTATTAAACGAACTCTAAGAAGCTTCGGAAATCAGTTCGGAAACTCACTCTATGATAAAAGTCGTAAGTATCCGAATAAACAGCAATCTACTCAAATACAACCTCAGTCGCAACAATATCAACAGCCTCCTGCACAAATTACTCAATCACATCAAATGCAAACGCAAAATAGCTCCCCACAAGAGTATGCCTCACTCTATAATATAGGCTTAACAATAATGGAACAAGGGCAAAATCTAGTTGTAGTTGGCGATGATATATTTGCTAAGAAAGACTCTATCAAAGCGTGCGGTTTTAGATGGGATGGTGCTTCTAAATTTTGGTACAAACCTATAGAAAAGCAACAACAAGCGGCATAAGATGAAGTGTTTTCTATTCTTCACAAAAGATGGCAATACCTTTGACCCAGCTAATGTAGACACGCACAATATGCAGATATTAGGTACGGGGAAAGGATTAGATATAGCAGAAGCATTTAGCAACTTCAAGCTTCACCAGTCGTATCTTTTGGAATTGTCCTTTAAGAACATAATAGCTTTAGAGTATGTGGGCGATATGATATTTGATTTAGAACTATAATGGACTCAACCACGTCACTTACCTCCTACTATAGGGGGTAAGTGCGCTTTCCATCACTGCTAGAGTGGTTTCGGTTAAGTGTAATTCTGTTTTATATATTGTCATCTTATATTATTTTTTATTTTGTAACTTGTTTTAATGTGTTGCGGGTATAGTATTTGTACTTAAAAAGAGGATAAGCGCTGTTCTTGATACAAAGTTCTTTGCACCTATCTTCACGACCTCTATAGCTTGCTTGTAGATTAGTTTTTTAAGCATATCTGACTTTATGATATTCATGTCATTAATTTGCTTAATGGAAAATAATACACCTTCTGGTATGAGTTCTTCAAAATTTGTTGTCACCTTGGAGTCCTTGCGTTTTTTAGATATTTCTATCATCTAAGAGTGGTGTTGAAAAAAATAAATCACTTTTCAATTCTTGGTCTACCTAGCTTAGTTTTCTTCCTGGGAATAGTACCCCTTGTAAATGATTTAGTATGCTTATTCTCTTTAATAGGAGCTATAGTTTGTTCTTCCTTAGTTAAGTAAGCTATCACTTTAGTATCCAGAATTTTTCGTTTTTCACTATCCCTGTGCTCAAGCATGCCTATCCCATGGTTTTTATATTTACTGTTGTTACAATTGTGGTATACCCCTCTCTCTTTAGTTATGTTTTTGCTCCAGTAAGCACCTATTTCATCTGCCTTATGTGCATCCTTTAGTACTTTTTGACCATTAAAAAAGAAGACAGCGTGAAAATGCATTCCTTTATCTTCTGTATATTCTCTTTTCATTACATACCCAACCTTATCTATAAATATGCTAGGCTTTGAGCGCATATTAGAAAATAATCGATTCATATCTTTGTTCGCCTCTTCAGCAGTGATATTTTTACCATTATCCCCATGATAAGATAAGTCTACTCGTATGACATTAAGTTTAGAATGTTCTTCAGTCAGCATATCTATGTACTTCTTCGTACTGTTTAGCCTCTTTTTTTCATTGTTGCTAATTAGCATCTATAATCCTTTTTCTATTTATTTCATATAACTATTTAGTATAAAAAAACTTACACACTTAGTATAGGAGTTATAGCATTAGACATATATGGTAGCCTAGCTGTCCTATCATCACTAAGATATAGCATTACTCTTACTCACTTATATGTTTATATATTTATTTATGTCTTTATTAAATCTTACGATAATACTAAAAACCTAAATGAAGATATATCTTTAACTCTGTATACATGGTTATGAGAAGACGAGGGCTTAGGGGATTTTAGGTTTTATGTAGATATACAGGATTAGGAATATAATGAGCCGAAGAATCAAAACAACTTTCTAAAGATTTGATTTCATCTTCAAGATAGACATTCGTAGTTTTTTGTTGCAGTAATCTAAGCTTGAGTTAAATCTCTGATTGTTTGTTATTTCAATATGAAGTCTTAGTGAATTTGTGTCGTAATATAAATTCACCTTCTATTAGGAGCGTTATATCGTGTTGTATAGTCTGTAGAGAAATAATAGGAATAAGCAGTGAAATATTTTAGGTAATTGTACTGAGAATACGTATGAGAGGATGTTGAGAAAGGTATGAGATGGCTCTGAGAGAGTCTGAGCGTATCGCTGAGATATGAGAAAAAGCTATTTTTAGGTTTACACTCCCTCTGATTTTTCTAGGGACATTAGAATTATTATTGTAGTGCGATTAAGATGTTATTTTTGTTCTTGTTCTTTCTTCTTTTTATCTCTATATTCTTTTGTTCTTTGGATACATTCCTCTTCTTCACTCTTGCTAGTAAAAGTAAATTTATCTAGCTTCTCTTGACTAGAAATCACAGTAGCACCATCAGGAATTTTTATATCTTCTGCTAGTTTATAATCTGTTATCTTATATAGGTCTTTATTGCCTGTTTCTTTACCACCAGAAGGTATTGAAAATAGTATATCTTCTTTATCATCTTTTGTTAAAATTTTAAGTACTTTCACATCTTGTTTAAACATCTTATCTTTTTCTTTTAATCTATCCATCAAAGGTTTATTTGTTTTAAAAGGTGGCTCATTTATCGCATTGTAGTATAGATACATATCTTGACCAATAAAGTATCCATCATCTTTATTAAAAGCATATTTTAAGTGTTCATAAACATCAGCACCTTTTTTATCTTTAGTGCCATAAACTTTTTCAAAATAGTTTATATCTTTATCTTTAATAGCTTGTATAAAATCATCAAGTTGCTTATCCCTATCATCTTTAGCTACATTAGATGATTTATTGCCTTTTAGGATTTCACGAGCTTCTGTATCTATTCGATGTTCGGCATTTTCACTAATTATTTTGTAGTTTGCTAATCGATTTGTAAAATTATTTAAATCGCTACATATTGCATCTTCAAGTTCTGCCTCATCTTCAATATCAAGCTTTTGCATTATTGCATCAATATTATTTACTTCAATAACTGTACATTTTGATAAAACTTTTTTTAGATATGGAGCTGGATTTTTTGCGGTAATAATCATTTGTCCATGGATATTGACTTCCATATCTTCATTGTCTTCAACAGATGTGTTAATTAAGAGTTTTTTGATAATTACTGCCAATGTATTATCATCAAATTGAGTACTGGCATCATCAATATCTCCAATATTAAAAAATAACTTATCTCTAGCTATATCAGATACAAGTGCATTTTCATATTCATTGTCATTAACAGTAGTACAATATCTCTTACCAAAAATTTCTTTTATTATTAAATCCCAAAATATATTTTGAGTTACTTCTTGATCCCCCATCAACACTAAGGCAGTTTTTGTTTTTTTAAGATTTTGAAAATAATAGGCAATCCAGTTTATTATATACTCAAATAGAGTTGGATCCTCTTCTACAAGAAAATAAATAAATCTCTCTATAAAAGTTTGTTTTTGATTACCTAGTATTTCTTGTGAATTTTGAAGATACCTTTTAATAAGATATTGGCTTGGTATAAAACGATTCCTTTTAAATAAAAGATCCGTATCGCTTTGAAATATTTCTTCAGTAAATGCAAGGTTAAATGTATCTCCATTAATTGTAGGTATAGCTTTAGTAAAAAGTAGTACTTTTGTTACCTGAGATATATTATATTCATTTTTATTTTTTGCTATATCATCAATAGATTCTACTAATATTACTTCAATCACATGGTTTAAGAAATCAGTATCCCAGTTATGATATTTTGGTAAGTTCTTCTGCATTGCTATATTGAGTATTGTAGTCATCTCTTTTTTATCGTGTTCAGCAATCTCTCCATTATATTCTGAACGAAAAGAATACTTTTTTGTTCGTGTATCAAACCATAGTCGACCATCCTGTCCATTAATAATATTTAGAACTAAGCGTTGCATATCTAATATTTCTGCCAATTCTGCTTGATTATTCATTTGTTCATTATTTGCAATATAAAACGCAATATCTGTATTGGCTCGTAGTGTGCTAATTTTTTGAATATATTTATTCAAATGCTGCTTATTAAGCCTTATGTTAATTTCTTCTTGAGTTATTAGTTCATTTTTATCTTTCATTACAGCATCCTTTAATACAAGCAAATTAGGCTCGCTTTCTTTTCTTATTTGTAGTTCATTTTTATAAGTTTCTTGGTCGATTTTTCGGTCTCTTTCTGGATAAATATTATCAAACTTTGTAAATTTATCATACTGAGTGTAATGATTTAAGTCAGACAACATATTTTTATATATTTTAATCTTGTTTTTGAAATTAAAGATAAAGTATATATTGTAATTTATCGAATAAAATTTCTCTAACATTAACTTTATTGTCATTAGTATATAAAACTTAGGATATTGATTATTATTTATAGGAATTTCTATCGGTTCTTTGAATAAATCATCTATTATAGTAATAATGTAATTCTCATATATTTGCTTAAATAATTTAATTTCATTATCTTCAAGATATATTCCAAAAATAGTGTTATTTTGTATTGTGCATAGCATTTCATATAGAGGATATTTAAAACTAACCCTAGCATTTTTTGGGGAGTTAGAAAAATCAATTTCAAAACTTATTAAGTTTTTTGAATAGGAAGTAGCACTAGTAATATTAAGGAGATTAGTAAACTTATATTTTACAGATAAAGAGTAATCTTTTCTTTCATCTTTTGGAGGAATGAATTTTCTAAATATCTTATGAGTTAAATGTTTTAAATAATTATGTATAGCATCTAGCATTAGTAAATGGCTGCATGATTCTTCTTCCTCGATAAGAGGATGAAAAAAGGAAATATATTTAAATGCTTGATTATCATCAGTCGTAGAGTTAAGAGAAACTGCTTTAATTATGTTAGTGTTGGCATAAGTTAGTGCTGGCGATTTCCTATAGTGAAGATAGAATAATTCATTTTGTTTAGTAGCATATAGTCCAAGAATATTTAAGACGTTGTCATATGTAATATTTTCTTTCAATATTTTTCCTACCCATTGTATATGCCCATTATATTAAGTATGGACTTCTTTGTCAAATGGAGTACTTTGAAATATGAAGCTAATCCTTCCATTACTTTTTAGTTTGATATTTTTCGAGTAAATCACTATACCACTGCATCATTTCAGTTCTCTCTTTTAGATATATAGCACGATTATAGGCTTGTGACACAGATGAACCAACACTATGGGCTAATTGTGTTTCTATAACTGCATGGTCGTACTTCGCAGCTTCATGTGTAAGTGTAGAAAATATTCCTCTAAAGCTATGGGCAACTATTTGCTCTTTTGTGTATCCTAGTCTTCTGAGCGCTCCAACCAAGGCTGCATCGGAGAGAGGGGATGTTTTACTTTTGGGAGATGGAAAGATATAGCTATCTGGATTTGAGATAGATTTTGCATCTTTTAAAATACTAATAACCTGAATACTTAATGGCACGATTAATTCTTTACGCGTTTTCATCTCATTAGCTGGAATAATCCATTGTTTAGTATTTAAGTTAATTTGTTCCCACTTAGCGTGACGAATATTATGTGGTCTTACAAAGGTATGTGCTATCATTAGTAAGGCTAATTTCGTGCTAGTGTGACCTTGATAGTCACTAATGGCACCAATAAGAAGTCCTAGTTCCCTAGAGTCGGTTATAATAGGATAGTGTACTTCTTTGCGTTTACCTAGCAAATCCCTAAGAGCAATATCCTTACATGGATTTCGTTCTATATCATCAGGAAAATTTGCCATACATACTTGAAAACATCTACTGATGGAACTAAATACTTTTTTCGCACTTTCTTTTGCTCCCCTATTTGCCATTACATTTACTACTTGAATAATATCTTTAGCTTTAATACTGTTCATTCGCATATCTCCAATATAGGGGTAGACATCAGCTTTAAAGCCCTTAAGTGTTCTTGTAAGATGGGTTTCAGTTACATCATCGATAACTTTTTGTAAATAGTAGTCACTCCATTCCCTAAAGGTTTTTTCTTCTTCTTTCTTCTCCTCAATTTTTGCCGATGCAAAGGGGTCTATGCTTTTTGCTAAAAGTATACGAGCATCATCTCTCATGTCTCTAGCATCCTTTAGCGACACTTCAGGATAAGTTCCGAAACTTTTTTGAATTGCCTTGCCGTTGAACCTATATCTAAAGCGCCATCGTAATTTTCCACTAACTGGTACTTCTATAGATAGGCTGTCATAATCAGTTACTCTGTATAATTTGTTTTGTGGCTTAAGTGCTTTGAGTTGGGTGTTTGTAAGCATAGTGTGTACAACTCCTTCTAAAAGATATGTATATTTCATTAGTTGTACACAAAGTATAACACAAAAGTATAGATAGTTGTACATAATTGTACATACTTGTAGCTAGGCTATATTAGAGATAATCGCTTGAAAGTAGCTATCTATGGGGTTAGTTGGTGCTATTTAGGGGGTTTAAAGAATGTGTTTTGGTGGAGACGTGCGGGATCGAACCGCAGTCCTAAAGTTGAGTTTCTGTAACGTCTACATGCTTAGAGAAGTTGTTAAAAGTTTAATTTTGCTTCACACAACTTGCAAAGCTACACAAAACGAGCCTCTAAATTCATACTAAGATGAGACAAACTTAGTATATATCTACATAAGGGTTATACTTCGAATCCTATCTATCCAGAGTCCATAGGTGAAGCAGCCCGTCCTCTAAGAGGGGGTTAAAACTTAAGCTACTGCTAAAGCTGGGCGGTAATTTGTATTGTTTGCGTTTAAGCAATTGTGAGCCGTGTAACGGAAATGCTCAGTCCGACATGCGATTACAGACCATCAACTCCAGTCGAAGCCAAGTCGTCCCCAATAGAATTTGATAATCCTAAGTAAAATTATAGCGAATTTTTTTTAAATTTCAAGAAACCATGAGTAAATCAAACAAAGAGCTTACTAACCCTCGACAGCCATATAACAGCCACTTTTTCAAAAACCACTCAAAACCAAGTATATTCATACAAGTAAGCTATAATTCCACTAATGAAAAAAGAGATGAATTTTAAAGCACATACTCCTTATGAACCAGCAGGTGATCAACCTCAAGCTATTAAAGAGTTAAGTGAGTCGATACTAAAAGGTAATCGTTACCAAACACTTGAAGGTGTGACTGGTAGCGGTAAAACATACACTATGGCGAAGGTTATAGAAAATGTAAAGATGCCCACTATCATCATGACACATAACAAAACTTTAGCGGCACAACTCTACTCTGAGTTTCGCCAGTTTTTTCCCAAGGCACATGTTGAGTACTTTGTTTCGTATTATGATTATTATCAGCCAGAGGCTTACATTCCTCGTCAAGATTTATTTATAGAAAAAGACTCTGCTATTAATGATGAGCTCGAACGTATGAGACTTTCTTCTACTGCTAACTTACTCTCTTACGATGATGTGATTGTAGTCGCATCTGTGTCTGCTAACTATGGTCTTGGTGACCCCGAAGAGTATTTAAATATGGTTCAAGTACTTGAAGTTGGTGATGAAATCAATCAAAAAAAACTTTTACTTCGTTTAGTAGAAATGGGCTATTCCCGTAATGACACTTATTTTGACAGTGGTCACATTCGTGTAAATGGTGAAAGCTTAGATATTTACCCACCCTATTTTGAGCAAGAGGCTGTAAGAATTGAGTTTTTTGGAGATGAAATAGAAGCTATTTATACCTTTGAAATTATTGATAATAAACGTCTTGAAGAGCATAAAACGATTACTATTTATGCAACTTCTCAATTTAGTGTAGGAAAAGAAAAAATGAGTCGCGCGATTAAGCGTATAGAAGATGAACTTGACGATAGACTAAAGTACTTTACAAAAGCTGGAAAACTACTCGAATACCAAAGACTGAAACAAAGAGTTGAATTTGACTTAGAGATGTTACAAACTACAGGAATGTGCAAAGGTGTAGAAAACTATTCCCGTCTTTTAACAGATAAAAAACCAGGAGAAGCTCCTTTTACTTTACTTGATTACTTTGGGATGAACCATCAAGAATACCTTGTAATTGTAGATGAGTCACATGTATCACTTCCCCAATATCGAGGAATGTATGCAGGGGATAGAGCTAGAAAAGAAGTCCTCGTTGATTATGGGTTTAGACTTCCATCAGCCTTAGACAACCGTCCATTAAAAGCAGAAGAGTACATTAAAAAAGCGCCCAAATATCTTTTTGTATCAGCCACACCAGCAGAATATGAACTTGAAATGTCAAGCATAGTAGCCCATCAAATCATTCGACCAACAGGTCTACTTGACCCTATAATAGAAATAAAAACATCCGATAATCAAGTAGAAGATATTCATGATGAAATCGTAAAAGTTGCAGCTAAAAATGAAAGAATTTTAATCACAGTTCTTACAAAAAAAATGGCAGAGGCGCTGAGTAAATACTTAGCAGACTTAGGTATAAAAGTACAATATATGCACTCCGATATCGATACAATAGAGAGAAACCAAATAATCCGTGCTTTACGCATCGGTGAGTTTGATGTGCTTATAGGAATTAACTTATTAAGAGAAGGTTTAGACTTACCCGAAGTTTCTCTTGTTGCCATTTTAGATGCCGATAAAGAAGGCTTTTTACGAAGTGAAACCGCACTTATTCAAACAATAGGACGTGCTGCTAGAAATTCAAAAGGTAGAGTAATTCTTTATGCCAATAGAATTACAAAATCTATGAAAAAAGCTATGGACATAACACAAGAAAGAAGAAAAATTCAAGAAGAGCATAATAAAAAACATGGAATAACACCAACGACTACTATACGTAAACTTGATGAAAACCTTAAAGTTGATGATCATGGTGACTTGTACCAAAAACATAAAAAACGCGATAAAATGCCTGCAAGTGAAAAAAAAGCAATCACAAAAGAGTTAATGTTAAAAATGAAAGCTGCTGCAAAAGAATTAAACTTTGAAGAAGCAGCACGACTTCGTGATGAAATACAAAAAATAAAACAATTATAAGGTATATAAAATATGGAAGATACATTTAGTAGTTTAGCGACCTATGGATATATAGGACTTTTTCTTTACTCTTTTGGAGGAGGATTTGTTGCACTTTTAGGTGCTGGTGTTTTATCGTACATGGGAAAGATGGACCTAACAACTTCTATAGCCATTGCATTTACAGCCAATACTTTGGGGGATATGATGCTTTTTTATATGGCACGTTACCAAAAGTCGATGATGATGGAAGGACTTCGAAAACATAGACGAAAACTTGCCCTTTCTCATATTATGATGAAAAAGTATGGCTCTTGGATTATTTTGATTCAAAAATTTGTTTACGGCATAAAAACTCTTATTCCTATAGCAATTGGACTTACAAAATATGATTTAAGAAAATTTGCTCTTTTAAATATTTTTAGTGCTGCTGTTTGGGCACTTGTCGTTGGACTAGGAAGTTATTATTCAGGTGAACCTCTTATAAAGCTAGCCGAGCTTATCGGAGATAAACCTTGGATCGCACCTCTTATATTAGTAACTTTTGGTGGTGGACTATGGTTCTATTTAGAAAAAGCAACAAAAAAGAAAGTAAAAAAATAAGAATTTATTTACTATAAAGAAGTTAACTGGAGTAAAGCCTATCGTATTATATTTTTGTGCATCCCAAGAGTATTTATCTCTTCTTTCGTGCACAAAATACAGTGAAGATGAACTTTTAAGAGCCTATAATTGGTCCAAATGGAGCATAATCAGTATGTTCTCCATCTTGATATTTTTTGTAATTAGCAACAAACATTTCAGCTAAGTTATCTCTTGTTGTATCAAATAACTCTTTATCTTCCCAAGCATTACGAGGGTTGAGAATTTCTGGTTTAATGTCACCTAAAGTTTTAGGAACTTGAAGTCTAAATGTTTTTGTAGTATCAAACTCAGAATCTTGAATACTCCCATCTAAAATAGCATTAATACATGCACGTGTATTTTTAATACTCATTCGTTTACCAACACCATAAGCACCACCAGTCCAACCAGTGTTAACAAGATATACATTTACATTATGTGTATCAATTTTTTCGCCTAAAAGTTTTGCATAAACTGTTGGGTGCAAAGGTAAAAATGCTTCACCAAAACATGCCGAAAATGTAGCAACTGGTTCAGTAATACCACGTTCAGTTCCAGCAACTTTAGCAGTGTAACCACTTAAAAAGTAATACATTGCTTGCTCTTTAGAAAGTTTAGAAACAGGCGGTAGAACACCAAAAGCATCAGCTGTTAAAAAGATAATATTTTCAGGATGTCCACCCATTAAATCTTTTTTATGGTTAGCGATATGTTCTATTGGGTAAGAAACACGTGTATTTTCCGTTTTTGAACCATCTTCATAATCTACTTCACCCTCACCATACATAACAACATTTTCTAAAAGTGCATTTGCACGAATAGCATTATAAATTTCAGGTTCACTTTTGCCATCAAGGTTAATCACTTTTGCGTAGCATCCCCCCTCAAAGTTAAATACTCCATAATTATCCCAACCATGTTCATCATCACCGATTAAAGCACGATGAGGATCGGTTGAAAGTGTAGTTTTTCCTGTTCCACTCAGACCAAAGAAAAGTGCTGTATCACCCTTTTCCCCAATGTTTGCTGAACAATGCATAGCAAGCTTGCCTTCAAGAGGTAGCCAGTAGTTCATCATTGAAAATATACCTTTTTTCATCTCGCCACCGTACCAAGTGCCACCGATAATTGCAATATTATTTTCTACATCAAAAAGTACAAATACTTCAGAATTAAGTCCATGTTCTTTCCACTTTTCATTCACAGCCTTACATGCATTTAAAACAACAAAATCCGACTTAAAGACTTCAAGTTCTGGCTCCGTTGGACGAATAAACATGTTTTTTACAAAATGAGACTGCCATGCAATTTCAGAAACAAAACGAACAGATTTTTTTGAAGCTATCGAAGAACCACAAAAAACATCTGTTATGTAAAGGTCTTTATTTGAAAGTTGCTCTTGTGCAACAACTAAAAGTTCTGCAAATATATCTGCTGAAACTTTTTTATTTACGTCGCCCCAAGCGATGTATTTGTTTGATGGATCACAATCAACAAAATACTTGTCTTTTGGAGAGCGACCAGTAAAAATACCTGTATCAACAGCAGTTGAACCAGTTTTTGTTTGTTGCACTTCACCGTTATCAAGCTCATGCTTGATTAAATCTTCATAACTTAGGTTATGAAAAACCTGGCCAACATTTTTAAGACCTAAATCTTCTAACTCGTTCAATTTCATAATGTACTCTCAAGTAATATATTTTAATGCCGCAATTATACACTTAATAAACCTAAAATTTATATAAATAATGATGTTTATTTGAAATTAATAGGGAAAAATTAGTTTAAGATATTTTAGATAAAATGTCATTTCTAGCTCGATTAACTCAGTGGTAGAGTGTTTCCATGACATGGAAAGAGAAAAAATATACAAGGTTCTTTAACTCAGTTGGTAGAGTGATACCATGACATGGTATAAGTCGGCAGTTCGAGCCTGCCAAGAACCACCACTACAACGATACTTCAAGAGATTTGAAGTTCATTTTCAATATTTTACTATTATAATAAATAACTATATATAAATCTTTGTTTTTTGGTTTAAGGTTTAGAGGTTATGTAGGAAGTTATGTAGGTTCAACTGCTTTAAACTAGCATTGATTTCTTTCTTGCCACTCCTCAATTTGTTTAACTTTATAAGTAATCTTCCCACTTTCTGATAATTGGTTGTAAGGTAAAGGGTCTTTTATTCTGTTT
>NZ_JAEMVA010000018.1 GCF_029215955.1 Sulfurimonas sp. SAG-AH-194-I05 | reverse complement strand
CAAAGTATTTTTTTGATGAAGATGGAAGAATACAAAATATTTATGATTTTGATGTTAAAAAGAAAAATATTATTTTGCTAGGTGATTCTCAAGTAGAAGCATTAATGGTCGAGAATGAGAATGTGATTCATAATAGTTTATATAGAGAGATTAATGGAAAATATAATGTATTGAATTATGGGCTATCAGGAACAGGACCTTCTCAACAATTAGAGATACTTAAAACTAAAGTTGATTTAAAAAATATTGATACCTTGATTCATTTCGTATTTTTAGAGAATGATTTAAATGATGGTGATCCAAAAAATTTCAATGAAATAAATCGTCCAAAAGTCTATTATAAATTTAAGAACTTCGAGAACTATGAGATTATAAAACCGAGAGTTTATAATATAAAAGAAAAAATAAGAGATTTTCTTGGACATTTTGAATTGTATGTTTACCTGAAAAAAACTTTTTACTTTTATAGTAGTCATATATCAAATTTTTTTAAAGAAAAAAGAGAAGTTGTAAAAGTACTAGTTAATGACAAAAAGTATATATTAGATAATGAAGAATATAAGTGGACACAACTTGAAGGCTCTATATACCAAATAAATAAAATTGCGAAAAAGATGAGTTTTAAATATAAAATTATAATATTTTCTACATTTGAAGATGATGGATATTTAAAAAATAGAGAAAAATTTCAAGTATTTTTAAACAAACAAAATATTTCTCACAGTAATATAGCTCCATTTTTAAAACAATTATCTAGTAAACAAAAAATAGATTTTTCTTGTGATGGGCATTGGAATGAAAATACACATCAGGCAATAGCTAAGTACTTAAAGAAAGAATTGAAATTATGAAAAAAAATTTAGCTATTTTAATTTATTCATTAGCATCGGGTGGTGCCGAAAGAGTTGTATCTATTTTATTAAATGAATTTAAGTATAAATATAACATTACTTTAGTACTTATGAATGATACAATGTTTTATGATATACCAAAAGATACTAAAATAATATTTCTAGAAAAATCAGATCCTAAAGAAAATGGTATTTACAAACTATTAAAATTACCATTATTAGGATTTCAGTATAAAAATATATGTAAAGAGAATAATATCGATGTTAGTTTGTCTTTTATGAATAGACCAAATTATATAAATACTTTTTCAAGATTAACAGGTAATAATTCTAGAGTATTAATAAGTGAAAGAATAGTACCTTCACAAGAGTATAAAACAGCTGGAATCAAAGATAAAATATCGAGAAATTTAATTAAGCATTTATATCCAAAGGTAGATGTAATTATACCAAATGCTATTGGTATAAAAAATGATTTACTAAAAAACTTTTTAATAAGTCCTTTATTAATTAATGTAATTAATAATCCTATTAATTTGACTAAGCTATTGATATCTAAAGGTGAGTTTACAGATGAGATAAGCCAGTCGATTTATACATTTATCACAATAGGAAGATTCGAGAACCAAAAAAACCATAAATTAATGATAGAAGCTATGAAAAATATAAACGCAAAACTCTATATAATAGGTGATGGTGAATTACGACAAGCATTAGAATCTCAAATAAATGAATTAAATTTAAAATTAAAAGTCATATTATTGGGTCGTCAAGAAAATCCATATAAGTATTTAGCTAAAGCAGATTGTTTTATATTTAGCTCAAATTATGAAGGCTTTCCAAATGTTTTACTTGAAGCCTTGGCTTGTGAATTACCAGTTATTAGTACTGATTGTCAAAGTGGTCCAAGAGAGATATTATCACCTACAAGCGACATGGAATTTCAATTAAAAGACACTATAGAGTTAGCTGACTTTGGAATATTGACTCCTGTTAATTGTAAAGATAATCTGCTTAAGGCTATGGATTTAATGATGAATGATAGTAAGTTAAGAAGAAGCTATAAAGATAAAGCTTTAGATAGAGCTAAAGAATATGATAAAGATAAAATTATACAGCAATGGTTTGATATAATAAAAGACTAAAAATATAAGGAATAATTAAATGAAAGTTATAAAAAGCTTTTTACTAGATGAAAAAATAATAAGATATTTAAAAGAACTAGAAAAAAGAGAGAATACAACTCGGGTTAAGATAATAGAAGAATTAATAAGTATTAAATATGAGTTAATGCTATCATAAAAGGGAACAAGTGAATAAAATAAAAGAAACACTACATTTAAAAAAAAATACCTTAAATATTAAGTATTTTTTAGTCCTAATGTTAATGGCATTTATATTTAGCATTTTAGTTCGTATGATTTGGGTAGATCAGTTTAGTGGAGTTGATAATTTTAAATGGAATAATCAACTTATGATTAACACTAATGATGGTTATTTTTATGCCGAGGGTGCTAGAGATATTTTAGCTGGTACTCATCAAGATAATGATCTGTCTCCCGTTTCACAACCACTTTCTCGCTTAACAGCCTTTTTAGCATCGATTTTACCGATTTCTTTTGAAACACTCATTCTTTATATGCCAACATTTTTTGGGTCTTTGTTAATAGTCCCTATCATGTTAATAACAAGAATTTTCAAGCAAGATATGGTTGGTTTTGTTGCTGCACTTTTGGGTGGAATCGTTTGGAGTTACTATAACCGTACTATGACAGGGTACTATGACACAGACTTACTCGTTGTTGTTTTACCTACTTTTTTTATTTGGGGAGTTTTATATTCTTTAAGTCATGAAGATAGTGATTCTTTTTTAATAGCTCCATTATTTGCAATAGCTACTATGCATTGGCATGGAGGTTTAGTTCATATAGTAAATGGTGTATTTATCTTAACGCTTATTTATACATTTTTTTATGAAAAACACAATCTTTATTACTATAAATTCTTATCTATTCTTGTGATTGCTTTGACAACCTTACCAGTTCTTGTCAAGGTTTTATTTATGATTGCTCTTGTTACATCTTTTCATTTCTTAAGAGATAAGTTAACAAAAAAAATAGTCATAAGTATTTCTCTGCTTAGTGCGTTTATATATTTGGTCTTCGGTGGTGCTGATTGGATTATAGGAATTTTAAATAATGCATATATTACTCGTATATTTGCAGATGATGTAAACTTATCCTTACACTACTTTGGTGTTGTTGGTACTGTTCGGGAGGTAGGTAGTATACCTTTTGAGACATTTGCAAATCGTATAAGCGGGCATACTTTGACTTTTTGGTTGAGTATAGTTGGCTATATGCTATTTATATGGAGATATAAACTTTTTATAGTAACTTTTCCCATGGTCATACTTGGCTTTTTTGCTCTTCAAGGTGGACTTCGCTTTACTGTTTTTTCTGTTCCTTTTATGGCTATAGGTATTTCTTACTTCATTTTTATTATGGCAAACATTGTTGAAAATTTATTTGCAGATAATATTAAAGAATATGCTAAATATGGATTTATTGTACTAGCAACTATTGCTGTTCTTTATCCAAATATTATGCATATTATTGCCTATAAGGTACCAACGGTATTTAACAAAGAAGAAGTTGTAGTTTTAGATAAACTTGGTCAAATTGCTACTCGTGAAGACTATGTACTTTCTTGGTGGGATTATGGATACCCTATTCGATATTATGCAGATGTTAAAACTTTAGTAGATGGTGGTAAGCATGATGGTAGTTCTAACTTTCCAGTTAGTTTTGCACTTTTAAACAACCAAACAGCAGCAGCAAATATGCTTAGACTTGATGTTGAGTTTACAGAATTAAATTTTTCCAAACCATGTGGACCATCTATAGAATGTATGTTAAAACATTCTAATATTAAAAATCCAAATGCATTAGTTTCAGCATTGAATTCCAAAACTTTACAGCTCCCCACAAAAACACGTGATATTTTTGTATATCTACCAAACCGAATGTTAAACATCTTACCAACTGTAGACCTTTTTTCAAATTTAGATTTATTAACTGGTAAGCAGAAAAAAAGACCTTTATTTTTTGTATCGAAATCATTTACAGAAGATACTACAAGTATTAAACTTGGTAATGGTGTCCAAGTGATGAAGCAAGGTGGCAAGATTAAAATAGGTAATCAGCTAGTAAATTTAAATCAGTTTATAGTAACAGAGTATGATTCAAAAGGTGTTTTACATAAAAATATTCAAAATATAGACCCCACCTCACAAGTTTTTGTAATTTTTATGAAAAACTACAATCAATTTTTAGTCTTAGACAGACGACTTTACAACTCATTGTTTATTCAACTTTTTGTTTTGGAAAATGCAAATAAAGATTTATTTGAACCTGTTATTTTATCTCCACTTGCTAAAGTTTATAAGTTGAAGATATAAATGAAATTATGCTAATATATGTTAATATTAATTAAAAGGACAAAGAGATGAAAAAGATAATTTTTATTATTTTAATGAGTATGTTAAGTATAAACCTATTTGCTCTTGATAATTCTGAGATGATTTTAAAAGAGATTAAGCAACTAAGAGTAGATATGAATAAAAGGTTTGAGCAAGTAGATAAACGATTTGAGCAGATTGATAAGCGATTTGAGCAAGTAGATAAACGCTTTGAACAAGTAGATAGAAGGTTTGAACATGTTGAGAAGAGATTTGATTTTATGCAAAATATTTTGTATATGCTTATGGGACTTATATTCGCATCACCATTTATTGCTATTTATTTAAGAGATAAGCGAGAAGCAGAAGATAAAAAGCATTTTGAAAATCTTAAAGGTATTCTTTTTGTTTTGAGAGAAATGGCTCAAGACAATGAAAAAATTCAACGTTCATTAAAAGCTGCTAGTTTATTGTGATGAGATATAAATATTTAATAAAGAGCTTATAGGTATGTGTGGCATAGCAGGAATAATTAATCACAATACATATAATCTTGAGGCTATAAAAACTTCTCTTTTGCATCGAGGACCGGATGAACAAGAGATTTTTATCAAAGATAAAATAGCTTTAATTCATACAAGGTTGTCGATACAAGACGTATCCTGCGGGCATCAGCCTCTACATTATAAAAATTTTTCTATTTTATTTAATGGAGAGATTTATAATCATTTAGAACTAAGAGAAAATCTTAAAGAGTTTAATTTCAATACTTCTTCAGATACGGAAACCTTACTTTTTATGTATATAAAATACAAAGAAAAATGTTTGGAAATGCTTGATGGAATGTTTGCCTTTTCTATAGTTGATTTTAATACAAATACAATATTTTTAAGTAGAGATCGCTCAGGAAAAAAACCTCTTTATATTTATAAAAATGAAAACTCTCTTTTTTTCGCAAGTGAATTGAATGCCATAAAATCTGGAGTGAAAGAACTTATAATAGATGAAGAAGCAATAGCTTCATACTTAAGAGTAGGGCTTTTTTATGGAAAATATACACCATACAAAAATGTTCAAGAGATGGATGCAGGAAGTTATTACATAATTGATATTAAAACTTTAGATATCAAAAAAAATAAATATTTTGATATAGAATATTTTTATAAAAAACCTTCAAACTTGTGTTTTGAAGAGGCAAAGAAAAAAGTAGATGACATTCTACATAAGAGTGTTAAAGATAGACTTTTAAGTTCAGACTTAGAAGTTGGAGCTTTTTTAAGTGGAGGTATTGATAGCTCTTTAATTGTTGCAATTGCATCTGAGTATACTGAGAACCTTAAGACATTTACAGTTAAGTTTGATGGTGCTTACGATGAGTCTCATTTAGCACAACTAACAGCGACAAAATATAACACGCAACACCATACTATAGAGATTAGTATGAATGTAAAAGATGATATAGAAAAAATATTATATAACTATGGCATGCCTTTTATGGATAGCTCTGCCGTACCTAGTTATTATGTATCACAAGAAGCAAAGAAGTATGTGACAGTTATTCTTAATGGTGATGGTGCAGATGAAATTTTTGCAGGGTACCGTCGGTATGTTCCTATCGCAAATAATTGGATTGACATTGCTAGTAAGTTCTCCTTTCTTTTAAAGATTTTACCAATTCCACATGCTAAAAAATCTTTGTATTCGCATGTATATAGACTCCTGAGTATGTCAGATAAACAAGGCTTAGACTTTTACCTTTCAGCTACTACAGATTTATTTGAAGATAGTTATACGTTTACAAATAACCATATAATGCAAGAAATGGAAAAGTTTATAAGCACTTGTACATTAACAGGACTTTCGAAGCAGTTGTATCTTGATTTTAATATGCTGTTGTTATCTGACTTATTAGTGAAAATGGACATTGCGACTATGGCACATTCTTTGGAGGGTCGGAGCCCATTTTTAAGTAAGTATATGCTTGAATTTACTCCAACACTGCAAGATGCGTACAAAATAAAAGGTAAAACAACAAAATATATTTTACGTGAACTATCTAAAAAGTACTTACCTCGTGAATTAATTTCTCAACCTAAAAGAGGTTTTGAAGTACCTCTAAAAAAATGGGTAGAGAAAGATTTAAAAGATACTATATATGAAAGTTTAAATATAAACTCTTATTCTTCTACGTTTGTAGACAATGAATTTATTCAAAAACTTTTACAAAAAAAAGTGAATGTTTCTGATGAAAAAAGAGCAAAAATGTTGTGGGATATGTTCAGTTTAGAGAGTTGGAAAAAGAGTTTATGACTATAGCTTTTCTTTCTCATCTTGACTTAAATTTATATTTATTTCGTTTACCTATTATGATAGAGCTCATTAAAAGAGGACATATTGTATATGCAATTTGTCCACGAGGTGAAAAATTTGACTTATTTGTTCAGCATGGTGTTCTAGCCTTAGACTACAAGATACAAAGAAAGAGTTTAAATCCCCTCAAAGAGCTTCAAACAATTAGAAATATTTACCGTGTTGTTAAGCCATTAGAGCTAGATGTTTTACATAACTTTACTGTTAAGCCAAATATATATGGTTCTATTGCAGGGCATTTAGCAAGAGTTTCAAAAGTTATTAACTCTGTTACTGGGATGGGCAGCTTTTTTATACAAGAAACTACAAAGGCAAAAACTGTTAGAAGAGTCATTGAAACACTTTACAGAGAAGCAAATAAAAAAGTATCATTTGTGATTTTTCAAAATAGTGATGACATGCAATATTTTTTAGATAAAGAACTTGTAAAAAAAAATCAAGCAGTTCTTATAAAAAGTTCAGGTATCGATAGTGAAAAATTTGATATTCAAAAACAAAACTTACAGATACAAAAAGCTTTAAAAAAAGAACTAAAAATAGATGAAAACAGTATCGTTGTTCTAATGGTCGCGCGTGCCATCTGGGACAAGGGTGTTAGAGAATACTATGAAGCAGCTAAAGAACTAGAAAGTAAATATCCACATGTTATATTCCTTTATGTTGGTGATACAGATGATGGAAACCACTCTTGTGCAAATAGGGACTTTTTGTCATCATCAAATGTTGGTTGGTTAGGGCACCGTGATGATATCGTTGATGTAACAGCATTAAGTGATATTTATGTACTTCCAAGTTACCGTGAAGGAGTTCCAAGAACCTTACTTGAAGCAGCTTCTATGCGTAAACCAATTGTTACAACAGATGCTATAGGATGCAGAGAAGTTGTCGAGGATGGATTAAATGGTTTTTTAGTAAAGGTGAAAGACTCTAAAGACTTAGCCTGTGGAATTGAAAAGCTTATAAATGATAGCTCTTTACGAGAGTCTATGGGCATAAATGGTAGAATAAAAGTATTAAAAGAATTTGATGTGAAAATAGTTGTGTCAAAATATATGGAAGTGTATGAAAAGATTATTTGATTTTGGTTTAGCTTTATTTTTAGTAGTGTTATTTTCACCCTTCTATGTGATTGTTTCTTTTTTAATTTTAATTAAAATGGGATCACCCATACTTTTTAGACAAAAACGTCCAGGATTGAATGAGAAAATATTTGGTATCTATAAGTTTCGAACCATGACAAATGAAAAAGACTCTAAGGGTGAACTATTACCAGATGCGCAAAGAATCGCTGGTGTTGGTAAGTTTATTCGTAGTACGTCTTTAGATGAATTACCTCAGATTTTTAATGTACTTAAAGGTGAAATGAGCTTTGTAGGTCCACGTCCTTTACTGGTAGAATATTTATCTCTCTATAATTCTAAACAAGCACAAAGGCATTCTGTGAAACCTGGTATTACTGGGTGGGCACAAGTAAATGGAAGGAATGCAATTAGTTGGGAAAAAAAATTTGAATATGATGTTTGGTATGTTGAGAATCAATCATTTTTTTTAGATTTAAAAATATTGTGGATGACATTTTTAAAAGTAGTTAAAAGAAGTAATATAGCATCAGATACAAATGTAACTATGGAAAAGTTTGAAGGAAGTGCATGTGGAAAAAATGAATCGTTTTGATAATTGGAAAATTCCTGAAATAATAGAGGGAATCCCTACTAAATATAACTGGATTGTACAAAATAAAGATGGACTAGAGTTAGGCTATAAAACAGATATAGGCGCATTCTCTTATATTAATGCTAAGTATGGAGTGATCCTTGAAAAGTATGTTCAAATAGGTTCGCATTGTTCAATTTACTCTATTTCTACAATAGATAATAAAACTGCTAAAGTTCATTTAAAAGAAAACTCAAAAGTTGGAAGTCACTCAACTGTTCTTCCAGGCGTAACTATAGGTAAAAACTCTATTATCGGTGCACATAGTTTGGTGATTGCTGATATACCTGATAATGTACTTGCCTTTGGAGTGCCGGCTAAGGTTATAAGGAATTTAAATGTCTAAAAGATTATTTTTATCAGCTCCCCACATGAGTGGTAATGAATTAAAATATATTGAAAAAGTTTTTCAGAGTAATTATATAGCACCACTTGGTGCATATGTAGATAAATTTGAAGAGAGTATTAAAGCGTATACTCGAAGTGAAAATGCCTTAGCACTCAGTAGTGGAACGGGAGCTATACATTTAGCCTTACGTATTTTAGGTGTAGGTGCGGGTGATGATGTCCTTGCTTCCACTTTTACTTTTATAGGTTCTGTAAATGCCATTCTTTACCAAAATGCAAATCCTGTATTTATAGACAGCGACAAAGAAAGTTGGAATATAAGTCCAAAACTTTTAAATAAATATTTATTAACATGTGAGAAAAAGCCAAAAGCTCTTATTTTGACACATCTTTATGGAATGAGTGCAGATATCGAAAAAATAAAAGATATATGTACTTCACATGGCGTCTATTTAATAGAAGATGCTGCAGAGTCTTTGGGTGCTACATTCAATAAAAAACATACTGGAACCTTTGGAGATTTTGGAATTTATTCATTTAATGGAAATAAAATTTTGACAACAAGTGGTGGGGGTATGTTAGTGAGTCCTAACAAAAAGTGGATAGAAAAAGCAAAGTTTTATGCTACACAAGCGAAGGAATCCTTTATCCATTATGAACATAATGAGTATGGTTATAATTATAGAATGAGTAATGTTTTGGCTGCTATTGGTGTTGCTCAGATGGAAGTAATTGAAGATAGAGTCCTTAAAAAAAGAGAAATATTTGGCTGGTACAAAGAATTTCTAAATGATATTGAAGAAATTACATTTATGCCTGAGCTTGCAAATAGCCGAGGAAATAGATGGCTTACTGCTTTAACATTTGATAAGACAGCATATACAGATGTTATGGAAGCCTTAGAAAAAATAAATGTAGAATCACGACCTCTATGGAAACCAATGCATATGCAACCTCTTTTTCAGCATGCTGTATCTTTACTCGACGGTACTAGTGAAACCTTATATAAAAATGGTTTATGTCTGGCTAGTAGTACAACAATGGTTAAAGATGATGTTAAAATGATTTGTGAAAAAATTAGAAGTATTCTTTGATTATTTTAAAAGATAAACGGATTTTGAATTTCATAGTCATTGCTCTCTTTACTTCACTTTCTATGCTTTGGACTTCATTTATTTTTCATCAACAAGTAGAATATTCTCTATTGCTCAGCGTAATTGTTCTTCGTTCTTTAAGTTCATTATTTATTTTTAAAGATTATTCTTTAAGCTGGTCAAAGGCTACGCAAAAGACATTTTTAATTAAAAGTATTGTTAATATTGTAGCCTTTTTAGTTTATTTACCAATTTTTTATGGAGATGTTCGTTTTGCTTATATGGCAAGTGAACTATTTTTTTATCTATTTAGTATAACTTTTTTGATGTATTCCTATTATTATTTAATAAATCGAAGCAATACAAAAAAAATAAAGAGTGTTGTAATTTATGGAGCTGGAAAGGCAGGAATAAAATTAGCATCAGAGTTTGCTGGTTCAGAGTTTAAAGTCCTTTGTTTTATTGACGATAATGAAACACTTCAAAAAAGAAGTATAGATAATGTAAATATAAGTTCTTCTCGTACATTTCGAAATAAAAATAAAGGCATGAAATTTGATTTACTCATCATTGCTATGCCGTCTGCTGATAAAAAGGCGATTAATAAGGCTTATGATTGTTTACAAACGAATTTTACTGAAATTCAGATATTACCATCACTCAACGATATTCTACAAAATAATTCTTATTTAAACCAACTCAAAAACATCTCAGTAGAAGACCTCCTAGCAAGACATCCGCAAGACTTAGATAAAACAAAAATTTCAGAGTTTATTAAAGGGAAAACTGTTTTAGTGAGTGGGGCAGGGGGTAGTATTGGGAGTGAAATTTGTAGACAGTGTCAAATATTTGGAGTTAAAAAACTTATTTTACTTGATCATAGTGAGTATAATCTTTATGCTATAACTGAAGGATTATTAGATGTTGAGGTGATTTCTGTTATGCAAAGTGTTGTAAACAAAGAGGCTTTAGCTAAAACATTTAAAATCCACATGCCAGACATCGTGATTCATGCAGCTGCTTATAAACATGTTCCTCTTGTTGAGTCAAACATTAATGAAGGTATTATTAATAACATCATAGGAACAAAAAATATTATAGATACTTCCATACAATACAATGTTTCAAAATTTGTAATGATTTCAACTGACAAAGCAGTACGTCCTACAAATGTCATGGGAACTACAAAGCGTATATGTGAGTTGTATGCGCAAAACTCTAATGGTAAAGGCACAGACATCGTTGCTGTTCGTTTTGGTAATGTTTTAGGCAGCAGTGGTAGCGTTATTCCTAAGTTCAAAGCACAGATCGAAAATGGGAAAAATATAACTGTAACGCACCCTGATATTACACGTTACTTTATGCTTATACCTGAAGCATGTGAACTTGTTCTTCAAGCTGGTGCTATTGGAACTGGTGGTGAGATATTTATTTTAGATATGGGTGAACCTATTAAGATAGTAGACTTAGCTAAGAAGATGATAGAATTAAGTGGTAAAGAAGATGTTCAAATAGAATTCTCAGGTCTTCGTCCTGGAGAAAAACTTTATGAAGAGTTACTTATAGATGATAGTGATGCTTCGACAGATTATGAGTCTATAACAGTTGCCACTCCAACATACTACGATATTAAGACTTTAAATAAAGACATAAACGAGTTGCTAGCATGTGAAAACCAACTCGAACAACTTAAAGTTATTGTTCCTGAGTTTAATCATCAATTAAATTAACTACATGTGATAGTTACACTATCACATGCCCTACAAACTTACTCATATTATCCATGATTTCATCGCCTTTTCTAAAGCTCATTCCACATGCTTCGTACGCGAAGAAAACTCCAGCTTGGTATTTTTTTCTCTCAGAATCCTTTGGAAAGTCTACATACTCTTGGTATACTTTTTTGTAGTTATCGTAAGGTCCATCAGTTTTTACACTCAGTGAACCATCAGCATTTACGATAGCCGTATTTGCACCCTCTCTGCCAAAAACTGCTTTTTCAACTTGCTTTACACCCTCGAGTGGTTCAAAAGATGTTTGAAGTACGTAGGGAGAATCAGGAAATAAATCACAAAGTACTTTTAACATTCCTTTAGATTGAAAAAGAAGTGTATAGGCCGGGTTTAGTATTATAGCTTCTTGTGCATTCATAATATTTGTAAGGGTCGTTGCGAGTTCTGGCTCATCAACAGCTATATCTTCCCAAGGGTAGAGCTTAAACCAGTACTCATATTTGTTTTCATCTGCATCGTAAATACCGTCATCATCAAAATGGGTATTTTCAAGGTACTCAAAACCTGTGTTAAATCCTGCATCCGTTGCAATTTGCTGAAGGAGTTTCGTTGTAGCTTCTTCTTCCTCATTTCCTGCAATGGAAGAAAAAAGAATTTTCCAACCATCATAACGCTCATCAAACTCTTCTATGTCATCAAAGAGTGTTATAAGTCGTTTAAAATTATTTTTTATTGCTTCATAAACATTATTAAATTGTTTTTCTTCGTCCATAGCATTATGCTTAAGAAGTGCCCATTGGAGGAGGGCTGTTTCAAAGAGTGAAGTCGGAGTATCTGCATTAAATTCTATAAGTTTAATGGGCTGTCCATCGATACCACCTGCCAAATCAAAGCGGCCATAAATATGCCAATGCACATCATTTTCCCAAGATTTTTTGATTACATCAATGAGGTTAAATGGAATTCCTAAATCAAAAAATAAATCATTTTCAATCACATGTTCAGCTGCTTCAACATACATGTCATATATTTCATTTGTTGCAGTATAGTAAGCTTCAGCTTCATTTTGTGTAATTTTTACAAGAGCATCACTAACATACTTTGTACCGTCATCATCCGTATGCCATGTGAAGTCTAACTCTTCAAGCGTTGTATCATCAAGTGGGTTGATTTTTTGTAACTGAACCATTAGCTACCAAAACTTCGAGACGATGAACGTTTACTAGAACTTCCAAAAAAGCTTTTTTTTGTAGATCTTTTTGAAGTACTTGAAGCTTTAGAACGGCTATAAGCACTTTTATTTGAACTTGCAGAATTTTTAGAAAAATTCTTGTTTTTATTAAGAGCATTTCCTATCATATTTCCAAGAAGTGAACCAGCGGCTACTGCAAGAATTGTTCCTGCAAGTCCCATTCCAGCACCACCAGAGTTTTCTTGAACAGTTTCAGATGTTCCATTTTGGACTTTTTGGTATTCTTGTTCGGCAAGTGCTTTCATTTCAGCTTCACTCATAAAACGCTCTACTGTATTTCCATTTGCATCTTTCTCGCGAATAATTGCACGAGAGGGACCATCGGTTGGCATCTCTTCAACAACTATATATTTTCCATTTGTTTGTTGCTCGATTACTAAAAATCTATTTTGTTGCTGTTGTTCTTGCGGTGCTTCACAACCTGTTAGAACTCCCATCATCATAACACCAGTAGAACCTAGTGCTATACCACTTGCAATTGAAGACATTTTTATCATTACTTTAAATCCTTTTTATTAATTAGTATAATTTTTTTAACTTCATAGTCGTAAAAAGTTATTTTTTCTCTTCCATCATAGTATATATCACCTATATATGTATATCTGTCATCTTCAAAGGTGACATTTTTTTGACTTAAAATAAAATGACCTATTTGAAACCCTACGGGTGCAATGAGTGTGCTTAAGGCAAGAAAAAACAATCCACCGATGAGTATTATATTCGTTTTCACATGCTCCACATAGGTAATAAGAAAACCAAAAAGTATCGTGAAAAATGTATAAATATAAATATTTTGATGATCCGCAAAAAGAGAGTTATAATAAACATCAATTTCATAAAAATCTATATAATGGAGTTTAATTCCTAAAAATAAAAAGAAATCCAAAAAGAAAGTGAAAAACACACCCGTTAAAAAAGCTTGAACTACTTTACTCATCGTATCCTCTTTATTTTTTTATTATTGATTTTTATGAGAGATGAAGCATCTCTTTGCGTAAAACCATCTTTATTTATTATTATTATATCAGCTTTGTCTTCACAAAACACGCTATCAAAACTTTTTCCCGCAGCATTTGCAGAAGTAGAGTAGTTCCACTCTAGGTCTAGGAGTATTTTTGAATTGAGATTTGTTCTTGAAATTCTAAATGCTTTATTTTTAACGATAAAACTTGTTTTTAAGGAGCGACGAAGTATGTTCTTTTGTTTTTTTGGAAAGCGATTTCCACATGCTATAAAGCTAGCTAAACTAGAATATACCTTAATAAAGGGCTTTGAAGAATCACGTGTTTTGATGAAAGAGAGTTCTTCTTTATTTTGAGAAATAAAACCGACAGTTGTGTCGGTTTGTATAAGTATAACAGGCTTAGCTATACGAGGAAGTCTTGAAGTGCTTTTGGATTCGACCATGATTCATCTTGCATTGCATCAAGTGCTAAAATGAGTGCACGTGCAGCACTCAGTGTTGTAAAGTATGGGATACTTCGCTTAAGTACTTCTTGACGAATAACGACAGCATCTTTTTTTGAAGTATTATTATCTGAGGTATTAATGGCCATTGAAATTTCATCATTTTTCATGCTGTCTTCAATGTTTGGACGTCCTTCTGAAATTTTGAGAACTCTTTGGCATGGAATACCAGCTTTTTCTATAATAGACTGTGTTCCTTTTGTAGCAACAAGTTTAAAGCCATGTCTATGAAGTCCAGTTGCGATTTCTGAAGCATGTTGTTTGTCTGTATCGACAAAAGAAAGAAAACATGTTCCCTCTGTTGGAATTGTATTTCCAGCTGAGAGTTGCGCTTTTGCAAAACTAATACCAAAGTTTGAACTTATACCCATAACTTCACCGGTTGATTTCATCTCAGGGCTTAGCACTAAGTCTGCACCGTAGAGTTTATGGAAAGGAAATACTGCTTCTTTTACAGAAACATGGTTTTTTAGAAGTGGTTTTAGCAGTCCATTTTTTTCTTGAACTACATCATACTGGTCATAGTGTTCGAGTGCACTTCTTAGTGTTTCTCCAACCATAACGCGTGTTGCAACTTTTGCGAGTGGCATACCCGTTGCCTTACTTACAAATGGAACTGTACGAGAAGCTCTTGGATTAACTTCGATTAAGTAAATTGCATCTCTATAAATTGCGTACTGAACATTCATAAGTCCAATTACACCAAGACCTAAGGCAATTGTTTTGGTTTGTTGCTCTACTTTTTCTATCATCGCATCTGTTAAGTTTACAGGAGGAAGTGAACATGCTGAATCACCAGAGTGGATACCCGCTTCTTCAATGTGTTGCATAACCGAACCAATATATACGTCTTTACCATCACTAATACAGTCTACATCAAGCTCAATCGCTTGGTCAAGAAACTTATCAATCAAAACAGGAGCTTCGTTTGATACGGAGATAGCAAGTGCCATATACTCTTCGAGTTCACTCTGTGAGTATACTATTTTCATACCACGACCACCAAGAACAAATGAAGGACGTACAAGAACAGGAAAACCAAGTTTTTCGGCAATAGGACCAGCTTCTTCTTTTTTACGCGCTAATCCATTTTCTGGTTGCTTTAAACCATGTTTAATTACAAAGTTAGAAAACTGTTCTCTATCTTCTGCAAGATCAATTACAGCAGATGTTGTACCGATGATTTTTGCACCTATTTTTGTAAGTGCATCTGCAAGTTTAAGTGGCGTTTGTCCACCAAAATGTACAATTATTCCATCGGGTTGTTCATTCTCGATTACTTCTCGCACATGTTCAAGGTCGATAGGCTCAAAATAAAGTACATCAGAAGTGTCATAGTCAGTAGAAACTGTTTCAGGGTTACAGTTATACATAATACATTCAATATCCATCTCTTTAAGTGCAAAAGCAGCATGAACACAGCAGTAATCAAACTCTATTCCTTGACCGATTCTATTGGGTCCTCCACCTAAAATAAGAACTTTTTTCTTCTCGCTTATTCTCTTTTTTACATGTGGAAGTTTTGTGATATTTGTAGTAGAGTAAAGGTAGGGAGTTAATGCTTTAAACTCAGCCGAGCACGTATCTACTTCATTAAACTCTACAGACACCCCCAGAGTTTTTCTTTTTAAATAGACTTCATCTTCACTTACTATGTGATTCGAGTTTTTAAGAATGAGTTGTGCTATTCGTTTATCTGAAAAACCATCAACTTTTAAAGTTCTCATAAGCTTTTCATCAAAAAGAACTTTGTCCGTTACTGCATTTTCAGATGCTACTATCTCTTGTATTTGGTATAAAAACCAAGGGTCGATTTGGCATGTATCAAAGATGTCTGTAACGCTCATTCCACGACGAAAGCCTTCTGCGACATAAAGCATTCTGTCGGCATTTGGACGACGGATTTCATGTTTTATAGATTCTGTTTCAGCTTTCATTTCATTAAATCCACACAGTCCAGTTTCAAGTGAACAAAGAGCTTTTTGCATAGACTCTTTAAATGTACGACCAATTGCCATTATTTCACCAACTGATTTCATACTTGTACTGAGTGTATCAACAGCTTCTGGAAATTTTTCAAACGTGAAACGCGGTATTTTTGTAACTACATAATCTATAACAGGCTCAAATGAGGCAGGCGTTCCTGTAATGTCGTTTGTTACTTCATCAAGAGTAAAACCAACAGCTAAAAGCGTTGCAACTTTGGCAATAGGATACCCTGTTGCTTTTGAAGCAAGAGCAGAAGAACGTGAAACACGAGGATTCATCTCAATAACAATCATTCTTCCAGTTGTTGGGCAAATAGAAAACTGAACATTTGATCCACCAGTATCTACGCCGATTTCTCTTAAAATTGCAAAAGAAGCATCACGCATTCTTTGGTATTCTTTATCTGTTAAAGTAAGTGCTGGAGCTACTGTAATTGAATCACCTGTATGCACGCCCATTGGGTCGAAGTTTTCTATTGTACAAACGATGATGCAGTTGTCGTTTTTATCTCGAATAACTTCCATCTCATACTCTTTCCAGCCAAGCATTGATTCCATAATTTCGATTTCACTTACAGGAGAAGCTGAAAGACCTTCTGCTGCTAATGTTTTAAACTCTTCCATATTGTATGCAACACCTGAACCACCACCCGCAAGCGTAAAAGAGGCTCTACTAATTACGGGAAAACCTATCTCTTTTACTACTTCAATAGCTTCATCGACAGTATACGCATTTTTACTTTTTGGTAAATCCATACCAATTTTTTCCATAGCCTCATTAAAAGCTGAACGGTCTTCACCTTTATGAATTGCTTCTGGACTTGCTCCTAAAAATTCGATTCCCTCAAGCATACCTTTTTCGTACATAGATGTTGCAACATTAAGTGCAGTTTGTCCGCCCATAGTTGGTAAAATTGCATCAATATTTTCTTCTTTAATAATTTTAGCAATTACATCTTCTTTGATAGGTTCTATATACGTTCTATCTGCAAATTCAGGGTCAGTCATAATCGTTGCAGGATTAGAGTTAATAAGAACTACACGGTAGCCTAACTCTTTGAGCGTTTTTACAGCCTGTGTTCCAGAGTAGTCAAACTCACATGCTTGACCAATAATAATAGGACCAGAACCTATAAGTAAAATAGTAGTAATGTCGGTGCGTTTTGGCATTTTTTACCTTCTGAATTATTTTATAAAATTGAAAGATTATAGCCAAAGAGCACTTAATATTTGATGAGTTTTAGTGTCTTTGGATGAAGAGATTTAATAGTCAAAAGTATATATAAGTGAAGCTAATCCTGAATAGACATATTTATCTTGTACTATGGTGCTAGAAGTTGCTCCAATAGGTAGTTTGTCTGCACGTATATTAATGAAAGCATCTATATTTTTAGTGAGAGGGTATGTAATATATGTTTGTAAACTTACCTGTAAACCTGCGCTTGGTGTATACGTAGTTTCACCCCTACGTACTGCTTCTGCAGCTGTAACACCATAATAGTAATTCATAAAAGCACTCGATTGGTAGCGTAAAAGTACGCTAGGGTAAATAGAAAGTTTAGAGAATTTAAATTCGTGACCTAGTTCACTTTGTAGAACCCAAGTATCATGTCTATCAATAATATCTGTTAATAAAAGAGCTTCAAAAAAAGTATCTCCACTTTCTACACTTAGTGCTAAACCACCCTCTAGACTCGATTTTCGTTCATTCATTCCTACTATATCAGAAGACTTATACCCATTTGTTCGGGGTTGGGCTGTAAGTGATAAGCCCCAAGAAAAGTCTTTACTTTTGTTCCCTAAAAAGTATACACCCGCTCTCGTCCAACGAATATAAAAGAGTTCATTATCAAAAAAAACTACAGGGGAGGGTAAAACTAAAGTATCTACATTTGCATAAGGTTGTGTTTGTGTATATAACCCAAGTCCTATCGTGATTGTTTGTTCTTTCTCTTTTGCTTGAGAGAGAGAAAAAATGAAGAGTAGTAGTACAATATATTTCATCGTTGTATCCTTATCATGTGAAAATAGCTAGGGCTATTTGATTTATAGTAGGGCTCTACTATTGCTGTTTGGAATCCGTGTTCTTTTGAAACGGAAAGTACCTTACCAACTTTTAAACCTTTAAAAAAAACATTATCAAGACCAGATGTGACAACTTCATCATCTTTTTTAATAAGAAACCACGCAGGAATGAAGTTTATAATTAAATTTTCACTATTATTACCTTGGGCAATCCCAGGAGCGAGTACATTTCCCACATGCACAGCATACGCACTTTTTGGATCTTGATTGAGTAAGGCTAAAGGACGATTGTTTTTTTCAATAACAATACCGGCAACAAGTTCTTGGTAGGTGAGACCATAAATTTTAGAATTATTATAATCTTCTAAATCTAACCATAGTCTATCAAAATTACCAAATTTTTCATAAGAAATAACTCGGGTTAAGATAACCTTTGGTTCATTTTTTAAAGAAGATTTATTTGCTTTAAAGAGTTCATTTACTTCTGAAGCAAGTTGTTGCATAACAAGGTGATTTTTTTCATAGTTTTGCAGTGTGTCTTTGAGGCTTGTAATTGTAGAAGCTTGAAATACATGTTTATCGATATTTTTTTCGATAAGAGTGGTAGTTTTATGGTAGCTAGATTTTAAATAGTTCAATGAATTTATAAAGGGCGCTTGAATAGTATTCGTATAGTAGAGTGCACCCATAACGAGTGCAATGAGGGTAAATAAAAAGCTAAAGAGCTCTTTATTCATTGTCGAAAAGTTCTTGAAGTAGGTCTATCTCTTCAAGAGCACGACCCGTTCCACGTGCAACAGCTAAAAGTGGCTCATCAGCTACAAAAACTGGAATTCTTACAAGAGAAGAAAGGTATTTATCAAGTTGACGAATTAAAGCACCACCACCTGTTAAAATAATACCATGGTTTACAATGTCACCAGCTAAATCAGGTGGCATTTTTTCTAATACATCACGAAGTGCTTCAGCGATTTCACGTAAAGGATCTTTCATCGCTTCACGTGCATCTTCACTTGTTAATTCAACTGAGCTTAGAAGACCTTCAACTTGGTCACGTCCATTTACAACCATTGTCAATTCTTCTTCAAGTTTTACAGCAGTACCTATGTTGATTTTAATCTCTTCAGCAACTCTCTCACCAATAAGAAGATTATATTTTTTACGAATATAGTTTACGATAGAAGTATCGATTTTATCACCAGCTGTACGGATTGACTTTGAAAGTACAAGTCCACCTAGTGAAACAACACCAATCTCAGTAGTACCACCACCAATATCAACAACTAAATGTCCTTGTGGCTCACGAATATCTATACCAGAACCAATAGCAGCTGCCATTGGTTCTTCTATTAGAAATACTTCACGTGCTCCTGCACTTAATGCAGATTCACGAACAGCTTTTCTCTCAACTTGTGTTAAACCATAAGGTACACAAATAATAATTCGAGGAGAAATTAAAGAAGAACGACCATGTGCTTTTTCAATAAATTTACGAATCATTTTTTCAGTCATGTCAAAATCAGCAATAACACCATCCCGCATAGGACGAATAGCTTTAATATTTCCTGGAGTTTTTCCAACCATATCTTTAGCTTCTTGTCCAACGGCTAAAACTCTTTGTTGTCCATATTTTTCAGTTTTTACAGCAACAACAGAAGGTTCATTAATAATGATGCCTCTGCCCTTTGCAATTACGATAGTATTTGCTGTTCCTAAATCTATAGAGAGGTCGTTAGAGAAAAGTCCGATAATCTTGTTAAATATCATGTTTTATATGCCTTATGCTGTAATTTTCGTTTGTTTTTTTATATATACTGGACTTTCGCCATTTTCAATAACTTCCGCAGTTATTAAAACCTCATACCCACTGTACTCTGGAAGTTCATACATAATGTCTATCATGTTTTCTTCTAGTATTGCACGTAAACCACGTGCTCCAGTTTTTCTTTTTATTGCTTTTGCTGCGATTGCTACTAATGCTTCATCTTCAAAGTTGAGTTCAACTTCATCGATAGAAAAAAGCTTTTTATATTGTTTGATAAGCGAGTTTTTAGGTTCTGTTAAAATTCGTACCATATCTTCTTCAGTTATTTCATTTAAAGAAGCAATAATAGGAAGACGTCCAACAAGCTCTGGAATTAAACCATAAGAAACTAAATCATCAGGTTCAACCATGTCATATGTTGTTTCTTGCTCTGTTTTTGTCTTTTTATCATGACCAAAGCCAAGAATATTTTCGCCTTGTTTCTTTTTAAGAATTTCCTTAAGACCATCAAAAGCCCCACCACAAATAAATAAAATTCCAGTTGTGTCGATAGAAGTAAATTCTTGGTTAGGGTGCTTACGACCACCCTTTGGCGGAATGTTTACCTGTGCACCTTCTATGATTTTAAGAAGTGCTTGTTGTACACCTTCACCTGAAACGTCACGTGTAATAGAACGGTTTTCACTCATTCGTGAAATTTTGTCTACTTCATCGATAAAAACGATTCCTTGTTGTGCACGTTCGATGTCACCATCAGCAGCTTGGAGAAGTTTTGTTAAAATGTTTTCAACATCTTCACCAACGTAACCAGCTTCTGTTAAACTTGTAGCATCTGCAATAGCAATAGGAACATTTAAAACTCTTGCTATTGTTTGTGCCATAAGTGTTTTTCCAGAACCAGTTGGTCCGATGAGAAGAACATTTGATTTTGCTATTTCAGTTTCATCATCTAAAAGGTCTGCTGTTTTAAAAATTCTTTTATAGTGGTTGTATACAGCTACGCTTAAAAGTTTTCTGGCTCTTTCTTGACCAATAATATAGTCACTTAAAAAAGCATTGAGCTCTTTTGGTACCATGAGTTTTACAACTGCATCTGTGAGTGCTTTATTGTCTTCTTGTGCACTTGTGTTTACTTCATCACCAAACATGATTTTATATGCTGAAGTAACACAGTTTTTACATATGTAAACACCATTTCCTGCAATAAGCGGATTTACATCACTTTCTATGGCATCACAAAAGCTACAATTTCTAGTTATCATACTGTTTTTCTCTCAAAGGGGATTCCTCTTTTTGTTGTTAATATAAAAGAACATAGGTTTTTAATATGTTCATCTGTAGTGTTTTCTACTAATGCATTGGCAACATCTTTAAGTGGTTGCCCAGACTCAAAAAGTTTTCTATATGCAATTTTTAATTCATT
Source organism: Sulfurimonas sp. SAG-AH-194-I05 (assembly GCF_029215955.1). GTDB lineage: Bacteria > Campylobacterota > Campylobacteria > Campylobacterales > Sulfurimonadaceae > Sulfurimonas. Next base: position 12,775 of record NZ_JAEMVA010000018.1, on the reverse strand, counting down.
TATTACTTCACGGTCTAAATGTCTTCGTAGTCCATTGAGATTTAAGCCACGTAATGTAGCTCGATTTCCCTCAGCCATGCAAAAGGGTGGTACATCTTGTGTAAGTGCAGAAGCACCACCAAGCATTGCATAGTCACCGATTTTTACAAACTGATGCACAGGTGTAAATGCACCTATCACGATGTTATTTCCAATTTCCACATGCCCAGCAAAAGAAGCAGCATTTGCTAAAACATTGTTGTTGCCAACGATTACATCATGACCAAGATGAACATACCCCATAAAAAGATTATTATCTCCAATGATAGTTTTGCCACCACCGCCTTTGGTTCCAGGATTAAAAAGTGTAAATTCACGTATGGTATTTCCATCACCAATAATGAGCTCAACATCTTCACCATTAAACTTCAAGTCTTGGGGAACAGAACCAATTACTGCATGTGAAAAAATTACATTATTTTTTCCAATAGTTGTTTTTCCATAAATACAAGCACCTTGGGCTATTGTCGTTCCATCTCCAATAGTTGTTTGAGAGGAAATAAGACAGTAGGGACCAATTGTAACATTTTCGCCTATTACTGCACCATCGTCTATAATTGCGAGAGGTGATATTTTGCTATTTGACATCTGTTGCTTACCTTAGTTTACTTATCTACTATCATAGCTTTTAATTCAGCTTGCGCTACTAACTTCTCATCAACATAAGCTTTTCCTTCAAATACCCAAACAGGACCCTTTGTCTTAAGAACGCTAATTCTATATTCAAGTCGATCACCTGGCTTCACTGGAGCACGAAATTTTGCTTTGTCTATACTCATAAAATAAACTACTTTATTTGCAGCTTCTTCTTCTGTCATATCTAAACTTTTAAATGAAAGAATACCACCCGCTTGTGCCATACCTTCTAAAATCATAACACCAGGGTAAATAGGGTGTCCAGGAAAGTGACCTTCAAATACTTGTTCATTAATGGAGACATTTTTAAAAGCTACTAATGTCTCATTTTTTTTGAACATCAGTAACACGATCTACAAGTAAGAACGGGTATCTGTGAGGAAGAATTTTTTGAATTTCGGTAACATCAAGAGTCATAAGTCAAGGCCTTGGTAATAATTTGTAGCATTTTACCCTAAATTTTATTATAAAATGATTAGTTTTTCTTTTACATCTTCATATGTTTTAGCATCTAATTCAATACTTAATTTTCCATCTGGAATATTTTTGACAACTATTATCGGTGTAATATCATAGTTATCACACAGCATAGCTCTTCTACATTCCATCTCTTTTTCAAAGTGAGGTGGGTTGAAAATAAGTTCTTTTATTGCTTGATAGCTTGTTCCACATGTAAGATTGAAATAATCAAGTGTAATAAACTTTATCTCTTCTCTATTAAAATAATGGATATTTTCATTTGTAAATTCTATACGACCTTGTGCTTTTTTTCTTTGAAGTGTTGAATAAGAAAGAGCATACGCATCAAGAACTTCTCTTTTTCCTTTTATAAGTTTAAAATTAAACTGTCTATAATTTAAAAATTTTTGTTTTATGATTTTATATTCTTTATTCTCATCTTCAAGTTCCATTCTATATTTATACATGTGGATTCTTTCTTCTATAGAAGCTGGAAGTGTAAGATTTGAAATAGGAGAAAACATTTCATCCATGAGTTTATTTTGCTGATCCCTTTGCATAGTTAATCCAAAAATACATCCACAATAATCTTGTCGATAAAGCTGTTCTTCTTTTGTGACACGACTTTGATCTTGTGTTCCACCTTTTGAGCGGTAATCAACTGCAATAAATGCAACGCCATGCTTTTCATAAAAGGCATCACCAACACGTTTAAGTTGCTCTTGTGATTTTAAAGGACTTACTAAAAGGGTAGTAGTGATTTTTTTTTCACCCAGTTCAAGTGCTTTTTTTGCACTCACATCAAAACGTTTATCAAAACATACTTCGCACCGTGCACCTTTTTCGGGTTCATTTTCTAGTCCACGAACTGCTTGAAGCCAGTTTTCATAGTCGTAGGGACCTTCAAGAACTTCTATCCCGAGCTTTTTACATGAACGTTGTACATCTAAAAGACGAAGTTGGTATTCTGAATAAGGATGAATATTTGGGTCATAAAAAAAACCAGTAAGTTTTTCTTCTGGATAATCCGTCTGGAGTTTTTCTAAAAAAAAGTGTGAGTCGACACTACAACAAATATGTACAAGCATTATTTTATCCCTCTGGAAGAAATTATTTATGCAATTTTATCATTATTATATATTTTTTGTATTAATGCTATTGTTAAGAAGAGAGTTTTAAGATAGTAAATAAAATTGTCTCTTATTGTAGTTTTTCGCAAAATAAATGCTATAATCATTACAAATTATTTAAATCGAGTATGTATATGGCAAGAATCAGCAAAGAAGAACGAAAAAGTACAATCATCTCAGTAGCATTAAAACTTTTTTCTGAGAGAGGTTTTTACATCACAACGATTCCAGACATTGCAGAAAAAGTTGGTATGAGTGTTGGGAATTTTTATAACTATTTTACATCTAAAGATATTTTGGCAAAAGAATTAGTTCTTTTTATATCAGAGTACTTAGGTAAAAGTATTCAAAAAATTAACGAAGAAGATGTTTCTACGGAAGAAAAAGTATATAAAATCGTTACTATGTATTTTGATATGGCAGATCATAAACCTGAAATGATTGAGTACTTTTTACGCGTATATTTATCAAATCGTGAAGTTTTTGGTGAAGACTGTAAAGGTATGCTCTGCGTCTCTCCTTTTGTAACAGAGATGATGATTTTCTTTGATGATGGTGTGGCGAAAGGCGAATTACATAACCAAGACTTCTTTAGTGCTTTTGGGCTTTTTATGGGCTACTTAGGTGGTATGGTGTTTTTGTTTGGTGAAAATATTTTGCCAGAACCCTTGAGTGAGTACAAAACAAGTATTTCACAAAATATTTTCAATGCACTCAAAACAAGAAGCTAAACCGCGTCTTGTTTGGATACAGGGCGTTACTTGTAACGCAAATATCCACTCCTTTTTAAACCTACCAACTCTTCCATCCTTACTCAGTAAACTCAACATGCTTTACCATCCATCACTAGAATGTTCTCACACACTCCAAGAGATTACACAGCTTGAAATTGCGTGTGATGTACTTATATTTGAAGGAACATACGACCCACTTTTAAAAAGAAATGATGTACTTATTGCAGATGTTGTAAAGCATTTTGCACAAGAAGCGAAGTATGTTGTCGCTTTAGGGAGTTGTGCGAGTTTTGGTGGCATTTTTAAGGCATCTGCTCCTAAGAGAAACAGTGGACTTATCTTTAATGAAAAAGAATCTTTTGGTCCACTTTTAGAGTCTCAAAAAAAGGTTATAAACCTCTCAGGATGTCCAGTTCATCCAGAATGGTTAGGCTACACTTTAAATATGATTATAAACAAAAAAGAGATTCTCCTCGATGAACTTCATCGACCTTTGGAGTTGTACAGTCATTTAGCACACCATGGATGCACACGAAATGAGTACTTTGAATGGAAGGTAGATGCAAAAGAGTTTGGTTTAAAAGAGGGCTGTTTGTTTTACGAACAAGGGTGTCGCGCTCCTATGACACACGCTTCGTGCAATAAGATTCTATGGAATGAAGTGAGCTCAAAAACACGAGCAGGAACACCATGTTTTGGATGCACTGAACCAGACTTTCCCCGTAACAATCTTTTTAGCACACAAACAAATATGTCCATACCCCAAGATGTTCCTTTGGAGATTCCAAAACGAGCCTATCTTACGATGACAGGATTTGCTAAAACATTTAGTATAAAAAGACTTGAAGGAAAACTCATTGACTACAAAACAACTCGTTGAACAAATAGAGGGCGAAGCCTCTGTTTACTTTGATACAGACGATGAAAAAGTGGTTTTTTCAACCATAGCCTTTCCTCATTTTCGTGGGATGGAGAACATACTCAAGGGAAAAAATGCACTCGATGCACTTGTTATAACCCCTCGAGTATGTGGAATCTGTGGTCATGCACACCTTATGGCATGTGTGAGAGCTATAGAAGACGCGTATAAAAATGCTGGTGAATCTGTTGTGTTAAGCAAAAAAGCAGAAAATATTCGTGAGTTTACAGTGGTAATGGAGATTATTCAAAACCATTTAAAATGGATTTATTTTGTTTTACTTCCAGAACTGTATAAACGCAGTGATTCTAAACAAACGAGCTACCCACTCAAAGGTGCATTTGGAGCGAGTTTAGCTACAAAAGCAATAGCACTCTTAGGTGGGCAGTGGCCACACTCTTCGTACATGGTTCCAGGTGGAATTACCTGCGATCCAACTTACATAGAGATACTTCAGGCACAAGGATTTTTAGAAGAACTTATAGCGTTTTTTGAAAAAGAGAGTTTAGGAGTCGCTTTAGATGATTTTTTAGCATATGAAACATGTAAAGAGTTCGCACAAGGAGATGCAGATATAGCAAAAATAGAAGCATACTTACTTCAGCTTGGTATGCATGAAAAAGGTTTAGCCTACGATAGATTTATTGTTTTAGGCAAGCATCAGTTTTCAAGACAATCAAAAATCAAACAAACACGATTCTTTAGTGTAGATTCTAAATATGTTAGCACAGTAGAATCATTTTCTCCAAATGAAAAAACTTTTGCAAGAAACGCTTTGTATAAAGATGAATACTACGAGGTTGGTTCTTTATCACGCATGATGTCCTTGCAAATACCTTTGATAAAAAATATTCATAGACGTTATAAAGATAGTGCATATTCTCGTGTTATGGCGCGAGTGTATGAGGTGGCACACTTAATGAAACATGTAAAAGAGTTACTCAGTGAAGTACGTATAGATGAAAACTCTTTTAATAAACCAGCACCGATAGAAACACTTACAGCGAGTGGAGTAGGGATCGTAGAAGCTCCTCGTGGACCACTGATACATAAAATAGATATAGAAAAAGGCATGATAAAAAACTATGAAATCATCACTCCAACACAATGGAATATAGGAAGCTCAAACAAAAATAAATTAACTCCAGTTCAAAAAACCATGCAAGGACATTCAAAAACAGATGCACTCTTCATTTTTCGTACTTTTGATGTATGTTCGGTATGCACAACGCACTAGAAACAGAAGAGAACAAGGTTAGAAATACATTACTCTCTGTATAAAATTCTTAAAATTGCGTGATGCATGGATTTGAAAAATAAACAATAAAGTTTGAAATAAAAGAAAACCATAAGCTAGGGTGCAGTATAATCACGCCCTACAAAGCATTACGCCTTTTAGATTTAGTGGGTCTTTAGCTCAGTTGGTTAGAGCCCTCCGCTCATAACGGAGTGGTCATGTGTTCGAGTCACATAGGACCCACCACTTATACAATCTCTAAAAATGAACTTTCAGACTGCGCATTCATTTATCTTTCTCACTTACTCTATAGTATTGCACTTATTTCTTGAATTGGCGAAAATATTGTTCCTCATAAAAGAGAGAAAAAAGGTTTGATGTGTATAATTTCGTAACACTTTTAAAACTATAGGGGTTGTTGTTGCATGATTTGACACTTATTTTACTTGCTGCTGGTAGTTCTACTCGATTTAATAGTACCGTTAAAAAGCAGTGGCTACGTATTGGACATACTCCATTGTGGCAATTTGTAGCAGATAAGCTTCAAAATACACAATTATTTGAAAAAATAATTATTACCTCTTCAGCTGATTCTATTGCATTTATGCCTTATTATGCTGAGTATGTCTTTGTTGAGGGCGGTTCATCACGTCAAGAATCACTCAAGAATGCTCTTAAAGAAGTTACTACTGAATTCGTTCTTGTGAGTGATATCGCACGTTCGTGTATAAGTGAAACATTTTTACAAAGAATAATTGCAAAAAAGGGAGAAGCAGATTGTATTGTTCCGTTTCTTAAAGTAACAGATACTATAGTTTACGAAGACACAACTATTGATAGAGACAAGGTGAAGAGAATTCAAACACCACAACTCTCTCGTACGGAAGTATTGAAAAATGCTTTACAAACAAATGAAGAATATACAGATGAAAGTAGTGCAATTGTTGCAAATGCAGGGAGTAGGGTGTTTCTTTTAGGTGAAGATGAAGCCCATAAAATTACGTATATACACGATTTAAACAAGCTTTCTTGCTTATCTAAACCATCAAATGACATATTAAGTGGTACTGGTTTTGATGTACATGCTTTTGAGGACAAGAAAAAAATGTATCTAGGCGGTGTACACTTAGAATCAAATTTTGGTTTTAAAGCGCATAGTGATGGTGATGTAGCTATTCACGCCTTAATAGATGCTCTTCTTGGCGCATCTGGAATGGGTGATATTGGAATGTTATTCCCTGATAATAATAATGAATATAAAGATATTGATTCGAAAAAACTTTTAGAAAATGTAGTACGAAAAATAAATAACTTTGGTTTTGTCATCATAAATATTGACATTACAATAACGGCTGAAAAACCAAGAGTAGGAAAATATAAACTTCCTATGAGAAAAACACTTGCACATATATTAAACATAGATATGAGTAGAGTAAACATAAAAGCAACAACAACTGAAAAACTCGGATTTATAGGGAGAGGTGAAGGTGTTGGTGTCATTGCAAATGCAAATTTAAAATATTTTAACTGGACGGAAATTTGAAAATACTGATAATTGAGAACGAAATATACTTAGCGCAAAGTATAGCTACAAAATTAGGTGAACTCGGTCATACGTGTGAGATGTGTACTTCAACAAAAGATGCAGTCCCTTCAAACAACTACGATGTTGTTTTACTTTCGACAAATATAAACGGGCAAGATTTTCATCCTGCAATAGAAGTATTTAAAAAATCTATTGTAATTTTAATGGTCTCATACATTAGCAATGATACTGTTTCAAAACCTCTTTCTGCGGGCGCAAAAGATTATATTTTAAAACCATTTATGATAGAAGAATTGATTCGTAAAATAGACCATTACCAAGACTATGAAAGACTTAAAATTAAAAATACTGCGTATGAAAAATATTTAAAACATACTTTTGCTTCAGTACGACGCGACCATAAACATAAAGATATTGAGCTACCAATTTATGTATCATCAAGTTTTCAAAAATATGCTGATGCTTTTGCATTTGAGCATGCTGAGAGTAAGAAAATGCCTCTCAATTTTATTTCACTGAGTAACCCTAAAGCTATGAATGAAATCGCTGCTTTAAGTGCTAAAGGTATTGTTTATGCTATAGATTACCAAACACTTAAAAAGGCCGAAAAGAAAACATTTTGTAGTTTAATAGCAAACAAAAATGTAATTGTTTCGAGTACAGATAACGTAGAAGATGTTGCACATAAGATTATAAAAATTAAAAGTGAAAACAATGTTTTTGCACAAGGAGATATTCTTCCTATTGAAGATTATGTTAAATTTATCGTTTTAAATTACCAGCATAAATTTCCAGATACAGAACTTTCAAAAAAGCTAGGTATTTCACGTAAAAGTCTTTGGGAAAGACGTAAAAAATATGACATCATTAAGAAAAAATAAAACAGTTTATATTGACCTTGAAGCGGCTGCTGCTTTAGAGCTTGTAGCTGATAAACTTTTGTATCCTCTGGAATCTCTTATGGGAAAAAATGAGAGTGAAAAAGTTCTCTCTACAAATTTAATTAATGGAAAAACTTTTCCTTTTCCTTTTATACTCGCTCCATCTGGAACGAAAAATGAGGAAATAATTTCAAGTCTAGAAGCTGGAGAGGAAGTTACTATCTTATGTGAAGGTGAAGAATACGCTAGTTTAGTTGTTGATGATACCTTTAAGATAGATCCAAAAGAAAGAGCAAAGCATATTTATGGGACAAGTGATGCGACACATCCAGGTGTGATGGCTACCACAAAAAGACTTGGACACTGGGCACTTAGCGGCGTATATAAAATTTATAACCACAGTCCAAATAAAAATATAAAAATTATTCAAGATGCAAAAAAATTAATTAATGCAAAACATACTACTTCAATTTTTATGGCAGCAAACCCTCTTCACAGAGCACATGAAAGGGTTATTCGACAAGCCTTAGATACAACAGATTTGCTCGTTATCTTTTTACTTAAACCAAACGATAGCGTACAGCTAAGTTATGAAATTCGTAAAGAGGCATTAGAGTACTTTATTAATAATTTTTTACCAAAAAATAAAGTCATCATAGTTCCATTAGAAAATTCTTATATTTTTGCTGGATTTAACGAAATTATCATTGATGCTATTGTTGCGAAAAATCATGGGTGCGATAGAATTACAATAGGGAGCAATCATGCTGGCTTAGGTATGTATTATGATTGTAATTCTAACAAATCAATAGCTGATAAAGTTGTTGGAATTGATATAGAAATTCAAATATCAAGTGAATATGTTTACTGTGATAAGTGTACGACACTTGTAAGTAAAAATACATGTCCACATGGACAGCATCACCAGATTTCTTATCATTCGGACTCAATGCTTGAACTTTTACAACTTGGAATACTGCCTCCTGCGGTGTTAATACGCAAAGAAATATCTGCATTTTTACTTTCAAAAGTACTTCCCAAGAGGTTTAAAAATTTGGAAAGATTATACTACGATATTTTACCATCAGGAGCACTGCTAGAAGAGCATACTGAAAAAGATTTTTATTTAGAGCTTATGAAGCTCTACCAAACATCTTCACTTACATAAAGAGGACGCATATGAATTGGTTTTTTATAACATTAGGCTACAGCGGTTTATCACCAAAGGCACCAGGCACAGTTGGTACATTAGTTTCACTTCCTTTAGGTATGATGATACTTATATACTTTGGTTCACAAACACTTTTTTTAGCCACTGTTTTAGTAAGTATAATCGCCATTAAAGAGATTAACAAGTATGAAGCACACTCGAACATTCATGACGATAAAAGAATCGTTATTGACGAGTTAGCTGGCATGTGGTTTGCACTTAGCTTAGCACCAGCAATTAGCATTAGTTTTAATGCGCTGAGCATGTGGGAAAATGGTTTTTTAATTCAATCAGTTTTATCTTTTGCACTTTTTAGATACTTTGATATAGCAAAGCCTTCTATTATTGGAAGAATAGACCGTGAAGTTAAAGGTGGTTTAGGTGTTATGGGTGATGATATTATTGCAGGTTTTGCTGCTGGAATATCAAGTGCTATTATTTGGCAGGGGATAATAACTTTTTTTTAGAAGTCAATGCTTTAACTAAGGAGTTTCGCATAGATTTATAAGAATCGTCATTTTGAGCAATGATTTTTTTATCTCGAATTAAATGTCTTTTCATTTTGTCCATTTCGCGTTGTAGATTTGAATATTCTTGAAGAACTTTTTGATTTATTGCTCGCGTGGCTAATTCTTTTTTCTTATTTCTCAATAACTCTAAGGATTCTCTAATCTTTCTAATTTGACGCTGCAATAATTCTTTTTTATCTTTGATAGGTTTTAAATCTAGTGCATCTAAATGTTTTTCTAGATCTTTTGTAACCTTATCTATATTATGTTCAAGTTTTTGTTTCTCAGCTATAAATAATGTTTGATACTGTGTCGGAGATAATTTATTTATAAAAAGTTTTTGGATTTTAATTTTTAAGGTCTCAATCTCTTTTTCTAAAGCAATGATTGATTTTTTTGTTTTTGTATATATCTTTGAAATGGATAGCATAGATACAACACTCCACTTGAGACCCTTCCCAGCTTCGATTGCAGGAACCTGGTACTTTTCCCCATTTATTACAATGATATTTGAAGCATAGTAATCTAAAAATTCCATAAGATAGTTGTTTGCCATTGATATTTCATCTAAAATTAAATCTGCAATATGTGCAAATACATCTTCAAAATGAATTCGAAATATATATCCTGCAAATCCAGTAAAAAAGCCATCATCATTATCATACATGGAAACAAGATTATTGTAGATAATCGACTGAATATATCCAAAAACATTTTTTTCATATACATAATTTGTTATTTTTTTTTCATGAAAATAAAGAGTAACAAATTCGAGTGCAATATGATTAAAAAAGTTTTGATTTTCTTTTTCTGCAAAAAATTCATTATGAAATTTTTTGAGTTCATCTTCATTTATACCTGAAAAACGATTCTTAATAGTGTCTTGATCTTTTTCTTCAATAACTACTCTTGTATCTAAGTTTACAATTTTAATAAAAATATTATTATTTTTACTGAGTACTAAATCTCTCTCACCTAATTCAAAAGCATGCTTAATGAGAAACTTTAACTCTTTTTTTAATTCTTCTTCTTTTTTTCCAATTTTCAATAAATATCTAAGGAGTAAAGTAATTAATTGTTTGTCAATAAGAATTTGATTTTCATCACCTTTATAATCGTACTGTATAAAATCGGGATGTGCTTCAAGTATATCCATTAACTCATGTAAATTCGTATCATTCATAATCTAAGTATCATTTCTTTTTATTTTATTTTAACATAAATTTTACTTTATTTTGCCTTTTATGAAAGAAAGGAGAGACAATAGAGATATTATGTAGACAAATAGATAAAGAAACTTTTATTATAAATAAAATTTATAATATTTAAGGTAACTTTTATGATATTTTAGAGATAATTCCGAAATCTAAAATAAATGAAAGAAAATACATGAAACTACACAGAACAATCCTTGGCCTCATCGCATTAAGTACACTAACATTTGCAGCTAGCAATTATAAAGAAATCGCTTCTTCTACAAAGTATATGGCACTTGCAAATGCATCACATATTCAAAAACTAGAAGATAGAAGAAATAAAATTTCAAACAATATGGAAATGAGAGATTCTATTAGAAACTATAATAATATGCGCGTATATGCAAGAGTTGAAAATCAAAATACGCATAGACAAAAAGAACTCGATATTAGAAGATAATCTCTTAATATTTCTACATAAGTAAATTTCTAATATAATGCATTTATGAATGAATTAGAATTAGATAACATATTTATACCTTCAAAAATCCCCTCGAAAAAACTCATGATTATTCTTCATGGACGAGGAGATTCTTCTGAGGGTTTCACCTCCCTCCCTCCCTTTTTCGATATAGACGAAATGAACTATATTTTACTTGATGCTCCTTTTGAGTATTACTCAGGTTTTTCTTGGTATCCTTTACCTCCAAACCAATTTACGGGTATAGAATACTCTTCTAAAGTACTTACAACAGTGCTCGACCAATTATTTAAGGAGAAATTTAATCCACAGGAGAGCTTTTTGTTTGGATTTTCTCAAGGTTCTTTACTCACATTTGAATTTGGAGCGAGATACCAGCAAGTTTTAGCTGGTTATATAGCTATTAGTGGCTATATATATGATGCAAAAAAGCTTCTACAAGAGATAAATCCACATGTAAAAGAGTCACAATGGTTATGCACACATGGAACTTCAGATGGAGTTCTTCCTTACGCTACATCTAAAAAGCAAGTAGAAGTTTTACAAAATGCAGGATTTAAGATTGACTTTAAAGTATACGATAAAGATCATACTATAGTAGAAGATGAGCTTACAATGATTTCACAATGGATAAAAAAAATATTATATAAGGACAAAAGTACATGCAAATGATTATGTCAGCATCACAAGATGCAGTTTGGGCGTATACACTCGTTAGAGGTTTACAAGAAAGGTTTGTAGACAAGCTAAACAATCTTAGCGCTACAATAGGAGAAAATAAATCTTTTGAAGAAGTTACATGGTTGCGGGATGAAGGACTCCATGGTGGAGGAAATCGCTTTGAAGCACGTGATACAAAACTCTTTAACACAGCGAGTGTAAATGTATCTCAAGTTCATTATGATGAAATGCCCCAAAAGAATCTTCAAAGTGCTACTGCTATTTCAACTATTATTCATCCAAATAATCCACATGTTCCGAGTATTCATATACACATTAGTTTAACGCAACTTAAAAATAGCGGTTCTTATTGGCGAATAATGGCTGACCTTAATCCAAGTATAACGAATGATGAGGACAAACAAATTTTTGATGATTCTTTACAAAATGTATCACAAGAATTATACCAAGAAGGTACGTCTCAAGGTAATAAATACTTTACTATTCCCTCTTTAAAACGAGCAAGAGGAGTCTCGCATTTTTATTTAGAAAACTATAAAACAGATTCTCAAGAAAATGACTATGCCTTGGCACAAAGCTTTGGAGAGGGGATTATTGATACATATATTGGTATAATTGAAAATGCTTTTAAAACACGCGTAGCCTTTTCAGTCCAAGACATAATGAAGCAACGTGACTACCATACACTTTACCTTTACCAAGTTTTAACACTTGACCGAGGTACAACTTCTGGTCTTCTTATTCATAAGCAAAATGATGTTGGAATTATGGGTTCGCTTCCTACCTTTGTTAATAAGAAACTTTTACTTTCTTGGGCTGATATCTCAACTACTCCGCAAGATGAATTAGTGAAAAATCTTGCTAATGTTATAAATGACAAAGGTGAAATTAATACATCTACAAAAGAAAAACTAGCACAAGTAGTACGTGAACATTATAAAAAATATCCAAATGCACTCAGTATGCAAGCCAGCGGTAACACTATTCCAAGTACGGTGAATAATCACGCTACAAAATAAAGAGAATTCGCTTAAGCATTCCATATGAAAATAGAGTGAGTGTAAATAGTAGAAGGTGTATGTAGTAGTAAAGGTGAAAAAGGGGAAGAGACACTACC
>NZ_JAEMVA010000017.1 GCF_029215955.1 Sulfurimonas sp. SAG-AH-194-I05 | reverse complement strand
TTTATAAATCTTTTAGGGTACAATATCCACAACGATATAGATATATACAAGGAAGTAAAATGAACAAAGTGTTAAGCTCTTTAATTCTAATAAGTACCCTGGCTTATGGTACATACACAAAACAAGATAGAATACATGACATGCATGATATGGCTAACGCTATGAATCTTATCCAAAGTGGTTTTTTCTATAATAACTATGACACAATTTCACAAGGTGTAGAAAGTTTATCTGATGCAATAGAAAGAGTACGTCCTCCATTAGAAGAGGTTGAAGAGACAGACATGATGGCGAGATATATGAATAATAAAACTCGTATGACAAGAAAAGTAGTGAAGAAGATTAATCAAAAAGGATTAACAATACTTCAGAGATATAAAAATGGCGATTCAACACAGGCAGTTCAAGCATATACAAAAATACTTGGGCAGTGCATGAAGTGCCATAGAGAAACAAGAAACTGGTAAAAAGGATACATATGAAATACATACTGCTTACATATATACTAGCAAGTTCTCTTTTTGCGGGGAATTTAGTTTTAACGGGAACGGTTATTTCTAATAATAAAAAAATGATTCCAGCAAGATACATGGGCTATGTTAAAAAAGTCAACTTTGAAGTTGGTGACAAAGTAGAAAGAGAAGATATTCTTTTTGAACTAGAATCTGCTGAATTTGACATGATGGAAGCGCAGGCTGACTTAGCTTTAGCACAAGCAAGACTTATGTTAGAGTCTTTTCAAAGTAGAGCGCGTAGAACACATAAAGATAGAGATAATTTAAAAAGACAAAGAACCCAGTTTAATAAGCAAGATTTTGATTTCAAAATGGTTGAAATGTCAGAAATGGCAGATAATGCAGACAGAGCAATGGAATCTGCTCAAGTCTTAGTAGAACAAACATCTGAAAAAGCAAAACAATTTGCTTCTATTGCGGGATATTTAAAGGTACTTGCACCTAATAATGGTATTTTAGTAGACAAAAGAGTTCAAGTTGGTGATATGGTCGCTCCGGGTATGCTTACTATGGTAATTGTAGATATGGAACATCTTGAAATTCAAGCTGAAGTTGCTGAGTCAGACTTAAAGTTTGTTAGAAAAAATAAAGTAGTTAAAATTTCTATTCCTTCATTAGACTATAAATCTTCTGGCTATATAAAAGCTATTGTGCCTAGTGCAAACCCTATGGCACATACATTTAAGATTCGTATACATTTTGAAAAAACAATGGAAGAAATTTTTCCAGGTATGTATGCAAAAGTATTTGTTGACTTAACAGATGAAACAAAAAGATAGTTGTGAAAACTTTTAACGAAGTTATTACTTACAATATATGAAAATATTTATAGTTTATATTTTTTTCTTAAATACTGTAGTGTTGAGTTTCAATACGCAATACTACAGAGTTGATACGATACCTTTAAATATGAGTGTGGCTACAAAGAAAGAAAGATTCTACCATCTTGTTGTTCCTTCAATAGTAAGAGTGCATAAAAAACTTTTATCAGAGTATTTACGTACAAAGAGTAATGTAGATAACAACAGAATCCAAACCCGTATAAAATACCTTAGAGAGCAACACAAGGTTACAACAAATAAAGATCTTCTTCTGGCTATGAAACCGCATCCTCCAAGTATTGTAATTGCGCAAGCTGCTATGGAAAGCGCCTGGGGAACCTCTCGTTTTTTTAGAGAAGCAAACAATGTATTTGGCATGTGGAGTAAAAATCCTAAAGAAGCGCGAATTGCCGCAGGTATTAAAAGAAATGGTAACACAACGATTTGGCTACGTAAGTTTTACTCTATAGATGAGTCAGTGAAAGAATACTACGCCCTAATGGGGAAAGGCAAAGCCTTTCATGCCTTTAGAAAAGTTCGTTATGAAACTGATGATGTTTTTAAAATCATTAAAAAACTCGATAAATACTCAGAAATAGGACATTTATATGGTGAAGAGTTAGGCAAGCTAATCCGTTTTAATAAACTTACTCAATACGATAAATAGTTTTTACGCACCCATCTCCCTCATCATAGTTCATTTCAAATAACTTTTCTATTACTTTATAAAAGAAGGATAATTCATGTGGAAATTATTTACAGTCATAACCGTATCTCTTACAAGTGCTTTTGCTTTAAGCAATTTAGAAGTCTCAATAAAGTCAGATAATGTGATGAATGGTTTTAAAGACTCTGTAGCAACAATGAAAATGCAATTAATAAATGCTCGTGGAAAAGAAAAGATACGTTTTATGTCAATGAAAGTTTTGGAGGGCAAAGATGCTGATAAATCTTTGATGGAATTTCAAACGCCAGCAGATGTAAAGGGAACAAAGTTTCTGAATTATGAACATATAAATAAAGACGATGACCAATGGCTTTATTTACCAGCTTTAAAGCGTATAAAAAGAATTGCATCAAAAAATAAGTCTGGTGCTTTTATGGGCAGTGAATTTTCTTATGAAGATTTAAGTGCTTTTAATGTTAAAAAATACACATATGAAGGGGATGCTAAAGAGGGTGTTGTGGATGGTTTACAAATATATATTGTAAGTTCTAAGCCCGTATCGAAGCACTCAGGATATACGAAACTTATTTCATACATAGGTATGGATGACTTTTTAATTCGTAAAACTGAATATTTTGATAGAAAAAAACAATTACTAAAAACAGCATACTTTTCGCAATATAAAAAGTTTGGAGATATTAATCGTATTGGAAAAATACAGATGATAAATATTCAAAATGATAAACGAACAACATTAACTTGGATAGACGAAAAAATAAAGACAGGATTGAAGGAAAAAGATTTTCATAAAAGACACCTCAAGAAATGATACGAATTTTTTTTACTCTTTTCTTCACATCGCAGTGTCTCTTTAGCGATGTAGAGATAAGTGGGCATGTGGATTTTAACGCACAAGCGTACGTTCTAACAGATTCTTCAAAATATAAAAATGCTTTTACAGCTAAACAGACTTTAGCATTAGAATATACAAATGAGAATGTAACTCTTTTTACAAAAGTGTACGCACAAGAAGCATACCATGATTTTTTTGGACAAAAAGATGAGACGCAAAGAAGTTTTGTACGACTCGATGAGTTGTATGTTACCATAGAAAATGATGAGAGTACTATAGAAATTGGAAAGAGTATAAAGTTTTGGGGTTCACTTGAACTTAGAAATATAGTAGATGTATTTAACCCAAATGATCTACGTAACGATATGTTCGTAAACGATAAACTAGGCGTTTGGAACGTATCTTATGCATACTATACTGAGAATGGAGAAATTGCACTTATTTTAAAGGGTACAGAGCAAAAGCAAAGAATGGCAGGAGAATCTTATGCCTATTATTTTTTTTCTCAACCTCTTCGTTACGACGCGCACTTACAAACAACACAATCTAAAAAGAGACCAACAGCGTATTTAAAGTGGAGTGGCTCCACCCAAAGTGATACGCCAATAGATTATGCTTTTATATACCAAAATGGTTATGACTCACAGCGATACTTTAGTATAATCGCTAACCAAACTTTAGCCCAACATGTGTACAGAGTCAATAAATTTATGACATACAATACACTCGTCATAGGCGCTACACTTATAAAGCTAGAGGCTTTATACGCTTTTGTGGAAGAAAATACTAATGTTGGTGACTATTCACATCTAGGATTAGGTGTGGAACATACTTTTAATACTTTTAAATCAGGTGCAGGTATAGGGCTCATAGGTGAGTATTATCGTTATGATACCTACGATACAGATAAGTTTGATGATGTACAACTTTTTGAAACGATGCAAAATGATCTCTTTATTGGTGTACGTTATACATTAAATGATGAAGATGACAGCTCTTTTATTGGTGGTATAGTCCATGACTTAGAGTATGATGAGCAAACTTTTTATGTAAAGTATGAGAGTAGATTGCAAGAAAGTTTTAAAGTAGAAATCGATTACTTCTATATAGAACCATCAAAAAATACACAAACAGCCTATAGTTACTTAGGCAGACATCAACGAGTAGGTGTAAATATTGCGTACCATTTCTAGGAGAACTTAATGCAAAAATTTGTAGAAAAAATAATTAAATTTCGATGGTATATCGCCATTTTAATTCCGCTTATAACAATTATGATGGCGTCCTCGCTTAAAAACTTAGAGTTTGAGGGAAGCTACAGAATTTGGTTTGGAGAAGAGTCTAAAATTTTGAAAGATTACGATACTTTTCGCTCTATTTTTGGAAATGATGATGCTGTAGCTATCTCTTTTAAAATGCAAGAGGGAGTGTTTACTAAAAAAGCTTTACATGTGATAGACAACATTACACGTAAACTTTGGCAAACCCAGTACATAGCACGTGTTGATTCTCTTACAAACTACCAGTATGTTCATGCAGACGAACAATACCCTGATGAAATCTTAGTTGAAGATTTTATAGAAGATATAGATAGTTTAACGAAAAAGGATTTAGAAAAAAAACGAAGCATAGCCTTAAAGCAAGATATCATTGTTGGAAAATTGATTTCCCAAGATGCAAAAACTACGATGATAGTTGGACGTATGACACCAAAGGCTGGAAATGATCCTGCTGTTAGTTTTAAACTGCGTGACGCTATTGTAGCTATAGTAGAGCCTGAAATCAAAGAACATGGAATACAGTTTTATTTAAATGGTGGACCCATTATAAATACAGCATTTATAGAAATAGCACAACATGATGGGAGTACTTTTACTCCCGCTGTGATTGGAGTAGCTTTACTACTGCTCTTTTTTGTATTTAGAAAGTTTTCTTTAGCCTTTTTAAGTATCTCAGTTGTTATTTTTACATTTTTAATTGTCTTAGCAATACAAGTTATGTTAGGGTACAAGTTAAATAACTTTACAGCTAACATCCCTGTCTTTGTTATTGCCATCGGGGTAGCTGATGCTATGCACCTTGTATGGATTTATATTCTTGCGAAAAAAGAAGGTATGGAGAATCATGAAGCGATACATCATAGTGTACATACAAACTTCTTGGCATTACTTTTAACATCGCTTACAACTGCTGTTGGATTTGCTTCACTTAGCATTTCAAATGTTGTGCCCATTAAGACCTTAGGCATAGCAACGGCGAGTGCTGCTCTTTTAGCTTTTGTTTTAACGATACTTTTTGTTCCAGCTCTTTTAGCCATACTTAACCCTAGAATAAAAAAGCAAGAGATAGGAGAAAATAAAACGAAAAAATTCTCAAAATGGTATGTTCAATTTTTACGCAGACATAATACTAAAATATTAGTACTATCAGGTTGTATATTTGTAGTCATTGGTTGGGGGATGACACAAGCAAAGGTAGACTCAAATACAGTACGTTACTTTAAAGAAAATGTACCCTTTCGTGTGACAACGCAGTTTATGCAAGACAACCTGACGGGACCTATGTCGTATGAAATTATAGTAGACTCTCAAAAAGCCGACGGGATAAAAGAACCAAAATTTTTAAAAACAGTAGAACAGTTTTATGCAGAGTTTTATGAAAAATACGAAGATGCACGCCATATAAGTTCCCTGATGGACACAGTGAAAACATTTAACGAGGTGATGAATAGCTCAAAAACAATTCCTGATGATAAAAATTTAATTGCACAGTATTTGTTACTTTATTCACTCTCTTTACCTCAAGGGATGGAAATAAATGACAGAATGGACATTGAAGAAAGACTTTTACGAGTTACTGCTTCTATGAATATGGTAGACACTTCAAAAGATTTAGAAATGATAGAGTGGGTAGAAAACTGGTGGGAGCAAACTGAATATAGTGCAGAAATAAACGGACAAACGAAAATGTTTGCCCACATGCAACATGATGTAACAAATACTTTAATTTACTCTATTACTCTGGCTGTAGTGTTAATTTCTATCATTATGTTTTTTATTTTTAGAAATGTAAAAATGTTACCACTTTTTATAGCCCCAAACATTTTGCCTATTGCCCTTGTAGTTGGAGTAATGGGTTGGCTTGATATTGACATAGATATGGGAGTAGCAATTGCGGGTGCTATTATTATTGGGGTTGCAGTAGATGATACGATTCATTTTATGGTGAAGTATGTTGAATCACGTAAACGGGGTGAAAATATGCAAAACTCGCTTGAATATGTAATGAATTATGCTGGTTCTGCTATAATTTTCACAACAGTAATTCTCAGTATTGCTTTTTTAGTTTTTGTGTTGAGTGACTTTAATCCAAACTACCATTTTGGAATAGTGACCGCAACTGCATTACTCATAGCAGTACTTGTAGATTTAATAGCACTACCAGCATTACTCTCTAAAATAGATGATAGAGAAGAATCGCTTTTAGTTTAGGACGTAAATGGAACGAATTAATTATATAAAACTAGGTGGGACACTTTTTATTCCTGCTACACATAAAGACTTACAAGAAGTTGTAAACGGTGGAAAATATCCAAATCTTAAAAGTGTTGTTGTAGACACTGAAGACTCTATAAGTGACTACGAACTCCCACATGCTTTGCGTTGCATAAAGGGAATGCTCAACGCTTTGGAGCAAACCTCTCTTTTAGTGTTTTTACGTCCTCGTAACCCCAAAATACTTAAAGAACTACTCGCATGTGTACATGTGGATAGGATTGATGGTTTTGTGCTTCCGAAGTTTTCTCTTGAGAATGCAGATACATATTTGAAAATTTTGAAACATAAGTCTTACTCTTTTATGCCAAGCATTGAGGGAAGTGAACTTTTTGATGAAAAAAAACTTCTTTCTCTTAAAGATAAATTGCTTCCTTATAAATCAAAAATTGTTCTTATCCGTTTTGGACTTGAAGATATGTTAAAACAGTTGAAAATGCGTCGTACATGTCTTGATAGTATTTTTGATTATAGTGTTACGAATGCAGTTTTAGGAAAGTTTATTATGATTTTTAAAGTTGCAGGTTTTGAAATAAGTGGCGGAGTGTACCCTTGCTTTGAAGACCTCTACGGCTTTAGAAAAGATGCAAGAAGAGACTTAAAAGAGGGTTTATTTTCTAAAACAATCATTCATCCAAATCAAATCGATATTATAAATGACTTGTACCAAGTGAGAGAAAAAGACTATAAAGAAGCTTTAGAAATTTTAGCCTCAGATAAGCCAGTATTTAACCAAAATTCAAGAATGGCTGAAACTACTACAATGAATCCACATGCTAAGAGTATTGTAGATCGTGCAACATTTTATAAATTTTCTTAACAAGTTTATTATAAAATATTTTTATAATAAAAAAGAGTGTATTATACTGAAAGTATAGCACATAGGTAGTTCAATGAATGATATTCAAAAATTAAAATTAGATGCAAAAGGTTTTTCTCTTCTTTATGTAGAAGACAACGAGGTCTTACGAGAAAAGACAGCTACTCTTTTGCATAAATTTTTTTCACATGTTGCGGTTGCGGTTGATGGGCAAGATGGTTTAGAAAAGTTCAAAAAACAACATTATCATTTGGTTGTAACAGATATTAAAATGCCTCGTATGGATGGTTTAGTATTCGCTTCGAAAATTAGAAAGATAAGCTCTGATGTGAAAATAATAATTATGTCTGCCTATGATGAAAAAGAATATTTACTCGAGGCCATTACATTTAGAGCATTTGGCTATTTAAAAAAACCTGTTACTTCTTTAGCTCTTGTTAATCTTTTGGATGAAGCTGTTTTAGACATAAAAAAAGAGCGAACTTCACAATTATTTCAAATGCAACTCCAAAGTATATTCAATCACCAAAGTTCAATGGTTGCCATGTATCGTAATAAAAAAATTCTTGTTGCTAATGATATGTTCTTAGATTTTTTTAATCTTGAAACTCTGGATTTATTTGAAGAAAAAGTGGGTGACCTTGGTGATAAGTTTTTAAAACATGATGGATTTTTATGTAAAAAAGTAGACCCAGAATGGTTCGAAACATTACAAAAAAATGAACAAAAACTTTTTAATGTTAAAATACGAAATAAACATAATGCAATAAAGCATTTAATAGTAAAGTATAAAAAAATTCCTCAAAAAGAGGGGTATGGGATTTTATCTTTAGATGATGTAACGGAGTTAAATCTTTTTGATTTTTTTGATAAAGACATTCCTTTAGAAGAGGGTCCCCATGTTAGGGAAGACACAATGTCTAAACTCTTAGAACTTTTGAAGAGCAATACAACAAAGGTAGAAGTGCATAACTACTATAAAGGTCTTAGTATTACAAATGATGCTTTGATCTCGAATGTAGTAGATGAAACTATCTGTTTAAAAACGAAATTTTCACAACTTAAAGCTATTCAGTATGAGAAAAAAACATATATTAGTTCAGAATTTTTACCAGAAGTAATTGCCTGCAATAAGGTAGAAAAAATAGTTTTTGAAAGTCAAGAGTTACGGTTAAATACTTTACACTTTGTGAAAACTTCTCCCGTAGATAGAAAAACAATTCGCGTAACAGTTGCAACAAAACATGTGGTATCTCTTTTTATAGGTGAAAATAAGTTCCATGGTGAAGTAAAAATTGAAGATATTTCTTTAGACGCAATTCGTTTGAATTTAGCCACTTTACCTGCTGGTTTAGATATAGAATGCTCTGTACGATTAGACATAGTTTTAGAGATGGATAAGCGACCTCTTATACTTAACTTTGCTGCGCGCGTGTATAAAAAAACAGAGCTTCGTACTAGTTTTGACATTGTATTTATTTTTCAAAATATAAAAAAAAGTGACTTAGTCAAGTATATAACAAAAAGACAGATGGCAATAATTAGGGAATTTAAAGGGATGCAAAATGGATAATAAAGAAAAAGTTTTATACGATGATGGTACGCATAAATGCGTTATGTTTAGTTTTGATGATGAGTCAGTAGAAGATGCCTTTCTTTCAGTAAACCAGTACTTAATTGTTCAAAATGGTATAGGTGTTTTAGTTGATCCTGGAAGTGAAGCGGTTTTTGATGAACTGTATGAGGCAGTGTCACAGCATGTGGAAATAGACAAAATTAAGTTTATTTTTTTCTCACATCAAGATCCGGATGTTTCAGGTTCCATTGCGCAGTGGGCTATTAGCACACAGGCAAGGTTTATTATGCCTAGTTTATGGATTCGTTTTATGACACACTATGGTTTCATGGAACTCTCTCGTGTTATTGCTCTTGAGGATAAGGGTGCAAAGATTACTTTTGGCGAAGACTTTTTACAGTTTGTTCCAGCACATTTTTTACATTCTCCTGGAAACTTTTCTCTTTATGATTCTCGTTCAAAAATTGTTTTCTCTGGTGATATTGGAGCGGCTATTGTTGAAACTCCAGAGGGCTATAAAAAAGTTTCTAGTTTTGAAGAGCATGTAAAACATTTACTCGGATTTCATAAAAGATATATGGGGTCAAATAAGTTATGCCGTGCTTGGGTTGCTAGAATACAAGGGCTTGATGTTCATATGATAGCTCCACAACATGGTCTTGTTTTTGAAGATGATGATGTAAAATATTTTTTAGAATGGCTCAAAGAACTTCAATGTGGCAGTGATTATTTAGAAGAACTTTATTAAGGGAGAATTTTTTATACATGTCTTTATTTTTAACCCCCGTGCAAAATATAAATGACGGTACCTTTCTTCTTTACAAACAACTCAGAGAGAATGCTTTTACATCTGATAATAGTTTTATAGCAGATTCTCCAAAGGTAGTGAACCTGCTACTAGAGAGTAATGTAAAAATTATAAGTATATTAGCTACAAAAGAATACTATGACGAAAATGAAGACCTTGTTGCAAGTAAAGATATTGCTTTTTTGTATATAGCTTCTAAAGTAGAACTACAAACAATAGTAGGACATACAATACATCATAACTGTATGGCACATGGTGTACGTCCTACACCTACTAGCATTGCGTGTCTTGGGAACAGTATACTGATGCTAGATGCGATAACATCCACTGAAAATGTCGGTTCTATTGCTCGAAGTATGGCTGGTTTTGGAGTGGACTCGTATATGCTCTCAAATCTTTCCCCTCACCCTTATGCTCGACGTTCTTTACGTGTTTCCATGGGGTATATATCGCATTTAAAGTATCATATTTATACAGATATTTTTCTTACATTAGAACGTTTAAAACAACAAGGCTACAAAATATTTGCAGCTGAAGTACAAAAAGGTTCTACTCCTCTTTGGCATGTGGAAGTACCAAAAAAGTGGGTTTTAATTATGGGTCATGAAGGAAAAGGAATCTCTCCAAAGGTTTTAGCGATGTGTGATGAGGTTGTAAGTATCGAAATGCAAGAGAATGTAAAAAGTTTTAATGTTGGAGTTGCTGCCTCTGTGATGATGTACCGTTTTATGCAGGGCTCTTAAATCATTTATAGCCTTGTTAATTATGTTACACTTGCATATGGAAAGAAAATAGGAACAAATATGAATGGACAAAAAAGAACAAATATTAAATATGGAATAAGCGTAGCTATAGTTCTTAAACAAGACCAAAGTACAGGTCTTTTAACAGACGGTATAGTGCGAGACATTTTAACAAAATCACCATCACACCCACATGGTATAAAAGTTCGCTTAATGAGTGGTGAAGTTGGTCGCGTAAAGGAAATTTACTAATGAGTACAAAATTTACAACATTAGAATTACAAGATGAGATGATAGCAAACTTAGAAAAAATAGGTTATGCAACTATGACTCCAGTTCAAGAGGAAACTTTACCCCTCATTCTCGATGGAAAAGATGTAATAGCACAAGCAAAAACTGGAAGTGGAAAAACTGCCGCTTTTGGAATAGGACTTTTAAATAAACTTCAAGTAAAAAAGTTTCGTGTTCAAGCACTTGTGTTATGTCCGACACGTGAACTTGCAGACCAAGTAGCCAAAGAGTTACGTATCATCGCAAAATTTGCACATAATATTAAAATATTAACACTTTGTGGTGGTGCTGCGTTTGGTCCACAGTTAGGTTCATTACGTCATGGTGCGCACATAGTTGTTGGGACACCTGGACGAATTTTAAAACACCTAAGTAAAGAAACATTGAACCTTGATAATTTAGAAACACTTGTTCTTGATGAAGCAGACAGAATGTTAGACATGGGCTTTATTGAAGAGATAGACAAGGTTTTAGAATATGCTCCAAAAGAGAAACAAACACTCCTTTTTTCAGCTACGTACAATAACGAAATAAGTTTTATTAGTAATAGAATTCAAAACAATCCTGTGAGCGTAAAAACAGTGAGTACAGAAGTGGCAAATAAAATACAAGAAATTTTTTATGAGTCAGAGAGACACAGTAAAACGCAAACGCTCATTAATGTTTTTTCTACTTTTAAGCCTGAAAATATCATTGTTTTTACGAACACTAAAATAGCAGCAAAAGAGTTAGCTGAGAGTTTAGCCAAAAATAAAATAGATGCCTTAGCTATTCATGGTGATTTGGAACAGTATGAAAGAAATGATGTTTTAGTGCAGTTTTCTAATAAATCATGTCCGGTATTAATTGCAACAGATGTAGCTGCACGTGGACTTGATATTAAAGAACTTTCTATGGTTGTAAACTTTGACTTGCCACACGGAAGAGAAACGTATACGCATCGTATTGGAAGAACAGGACGAGCAGGAAATGAGGGAATAGCTATTTCGCTTTACAGCGAAGATGAAACAGAAGAAGCAATGGAATATAAAAATGACATTCGTACCTTTTTTGATTCTGAGACACTCAAAAAAGTGAATGGTTTTGAGATGAAACCTACAAATGTTACTTTAGTCATTGAGGGTGGCAAAAAAGACAAACTTCGTGCTGGTGATTTACTCGGTGCTTTAACCGGAGAGGCAGGACTGCAAGGGAGTTCTATCGGTAAAATAGATATTTATGATAGACAAGCGTATGTTGCAATCGAGAGAGTATTTATAAACCAAGCACAGAAAAAACTCTCCTCTGGAAAAATTAAGAGTAAGAAATTTTCTGTATGGGTTCTTTAGTTAGAGAAAAAAAAGACCTTTTTCTTTTCCTGTCATAATGTAGTTAAACTCAAAAGCATTGTTAGCGATGCTCTCTAGGTCTTCTCTTGCATTCTCATCACAGGCAAATAGAATTTTATCTTTGGTAAGAACTTGAAAATCATCTTCTGGAAGTAGTATTTCTTCTTCTTCTCTTTGTATCAGAAGGGGGATAATATTATTTTTTTGTTCTCTATCTCTTCTTGAGCCTTTAAGCATACCTACGGTGAGATAAGAATCTTCTTTTTTTAAGTATTTAAAAATTTCATAAGAATCTTTTTCTGTTATATTTAATTCAAAGGTTATAGGATTCACACTAATACTTCGCATGAGGTTGGCAAGAAGACTTTGTCCCCATTGTTCATCTTTATTTACCATACATCGAATAAGCTTATCGCTTAGTGGATTTGAAAGAGCATTTGTAGTTTTGTGAATTAAAATTTGCTCAGGTAAATACAAGTGATCAATCTTCGCATGTGAAAAAATTGAAAAATCAGTTATATCATTTTCTCTTGCAACAATCAGAGCATTTGAGTTGAGCTTTTTGACAGTTGAAAGAATAGAAAGGTTTGTTGTGTCATCATCAGTTGCAATTATTATGAGTTTTGCATCTTGAATATTTGCTTTGTCAAGGTAGACTTGATCATCAGCATTTCCATGGATAATATTTTCTTTTCCTTGGTATAAAGCTGAGTTTACCTTTGCTTTGTCTATTTCTATGACCGTAGCTAAAATACCATTATTTAAGAACATATCATAAATATATGATCCTAGTCGTCCATAACCACAGATGACAATATCTTCATTTGGAATAGAAAAAGTTTTTGACTCTAGCGTGTCAGATTGATAAAGCCAGTTTTCTAATTTAAGAATACTAGGAGCTTTCAGTGCCATTTGAAGTTGGTAAGAAATGATTAAAAATGGATTATCAACAATATTTGCACCTGCTTGTAGGAGGTTTAATGTTTCTTCATCTGTTGTAGACTTTACAACAATCTGTACATGTGGATTTAAGAGTTTTGAAGCAAGTGTAATTCTTAGATTTAATACTTCTGATTTAAAAAGAGAAATAACACCTTTGCAACTAGGAGATTTAATTCCAGCATCTTCTAATGCCTTAGGATTATGTGCATCTTGGATCAGAATAGGAACAGGGGGAACATACCCTTCAAGACGAAGGTAATCAGCTCTTAGCTGATCTTTTTCAATCACAACCACACGTACCTTTGCTGCAAGCATTCTTTTAATAATTTCACTTGTTGTTTCGTTATAACCTAAAACAATTACAAAGTCTTCTTTTATGTTTTTTACAGAACGTTGAAAACTTGCAATAGCAATTTCACTAAGAAAAAGCTTGTCTTGAAAGAGCGTTACTAAAGCACCTATACCGTAAAACCAACCAAGAACACTTGTGTATATGGACATTGAAACCCAGATTTTTTGGTGGTAGGTAAAGGGGTACGGAAATTCACCAAAGCCAATCGTTGTAGCTGTATATGTCACAAAATAAAAAGCATCGAAAATACTCATATGGTACACATTTCCATCTAAGTCTTGTCCTGGAATTAGAATTAGCCCTATCATTGCTATAGTATATGTAATTAAGATAACTACAAAGGGAAGTCGCATCCTTTGTAGTATAATCCATAAGGAACTTTCGTTCATTGAGTTATCTTTTTGACTTAAGTGTGTCCCCAATATAGAGGATAACAGAAGTGATATTTGCGAGTAAAGCACCACTACTTAAAGAGATGATTTCACCAAAATGATCTGGAGCAATATAGTCGCCTTCGGCATAAATAGTCCAAATAGTAGCTGCCATAATAAGTTGTAAAACAGCTACTAAACTTGTAGCAATTAAAACAGAACCCATTTGCGTTTTGTCCCCGAGTTTAAGTACTGTAGCGATTAAGTTTACTACTATGGCTGCAAAAAGTTCATACTTTGAGTGCATGTTCATGTCAAGTGCATCTCCATACCAAAAACCAAAGTTAAGTGTCATTGCAAAGATTATAAAAAATCCTGCTATTACCTTGTCTAAATTCATTTATGTTCTCCATTATTTTGTTATAATTGTATACTACCATAAAATAAATTTATAATAGGAATTAATGATGAAATATATTTTAAGTTTGCTTATCATGTTAAGTTTTGTATATGCAGGAGATAAAAAAATGGATATTTATAATTTTAATATAAAAAATATTGATAATAAAGATATCTCAATGTCACAATATAAAGATACAGTTTTACTTATAGTGAATGTAGCGAGTGAATGTGGCTTTACTCCTCAGTATGAGGGCTTAGAAAAACTTTACCAAACGTATAAAGACAAGGGTTTTATGGTTCTAGGTTTTCCGTCAAACCAGTTTGGAAAGCAAGAATCAGGTTCAAATGAACAAATAAAATTCTTTTGCCAAGGAACATATGACGTTCATTTTGATATGTTTTCAAAAATAGATGTAAATGGTAAAAATACACATCCTCTCTATAAATTTTTAAAAGATGAGCAAGGTGGTTTTTTAGGTTTTGATTCTATAAAATGGAATTTTACAAAATTTTTAGTAGACAAAAATGGAAACGTAGTAGACAGATACGCTTCAGGAACTAAACCAAAAGATATAGCTGAGGATATTCATAAACTCTTAAAATAAATGAAAGAACTTAGGTATTTAAAACATTATCCACAAAGTGTACAGGCACAGGTTAGGCATCTTATAGAACATGATGGACTCAAAAAATACTTACTTAAAAAGTATCCAAATCCACATGCTATGAGAAGTGATAAAAGTCTTTTCTCATACACAAGTGACTTAAAAAACATATATTTAAAAAAAGCAGCACCTCTTAGTAAAGTGCTTTATGATGGAAAAATTAATATTATTCATAATGCCTTAGGAACACACCATTTTATTTCACGTGTTCAAGGTGGAAAACTTAAAGCCAAAAATGAAATAAGAATCGCTTCTATGTTTAAAAACATACCAGAGCAATTTTTAGAGATGATAGTAGTCCATGAATTAGCCCATTTTAAAGAAAAAGAACATAGCAAAGCCTTCTATAAACTATGTAACCATATGCAAGAAAACTACCACCAAGTAGAGTTCGACTTACGTGTTTACCTTACTTATAGAGATATGTTTGGGAAGATGCAGGAGTGGGCAAGAGAGAAATAATCTATTTTAATCCATCCAACGTCGAGGGTCGTAACCATCTGTTGGGCGTATAACTTCTTTTTTTTCTAACTTTTTAATGAGAACAAATTCATTTTCAGTTTTTTCAAACCCAAATTTTTCATAGAACTTTAAAGACTTTGGTTTGTGGAAAATGTTTATGCTGAGTGCTGTATAAACAGCTCCTGCTTCTTGTAAAAACTGTTCCATCATAAACGAGCCTATTTCTTTCCCTTTAAACTCAGGTAAAATTGCAAAGCTTACAACAGGGGTGTCTTCGTTAATAAATCCAGAAGCATTGTCTTGTTGTTTTAGTTTTCTACTCCAAATAGCTCCTGCTATTTTGTTGTTAACAAGTACATAGAGTCCTAAGTCTTTGTCGGAGAAACCAAAAAAATCTGAATAAATGAGGCTTTCTTCTTGCGTGAGATTATGTGCAATGTGTACCATGTCTTTTATAATTTTTTGCTCACTTGAGCGTAAAAAATAAAGTTCTTTTTTCATGAAAGCTCCTCGATTTTTAATTCATACGATGCGTTGATTTCATCTAATTCTGTTTGTGCGATTTCAAGTGCTTCAAAACTACTTTCAACTCTTTGTTCTTCTTTTGAAACAGTTTTTGAAAGATCCATAAGTTTTGCACTGTCTCCAGAGTTTGAACACGCTATAAGGTCTGCGTGATGAACTTCAAGTTCTTCTTCTATTTGCATTATGAGGGCTTCGATTTTATCAACTTTTTTCTTCAAAGGAGATGTGATTTTATTTCGCTCACGAACAAGTTCAGCTTTGAGCTTTTTGTTCTCTTTGTTGTTTGATTTTGGAGTAACTTTTACGCTTTGTTCTTGCTCTTCTTCCTCCCAACCAACTTTACTTAAAAAGTCATCATAGCCACCATCAAAATACGTAGCGCCTTCTTTTGCAAAAATAATCAGTCGGTCACAAACACGACGAAGTAATTCTTCGGAGTGCGTTACAATAATAACAGAACCTTTAAAGTCATTTATAGCCTTTGTAAGCGCTTCAATAGAGTCCATGTCAAGGTGGTTTGTAGGCTCATCTAAAAAGAGTACATTTACATTTCTCGCTATGATTTGTCCAAGCATTACGCGGCTTTTTTCGCCACCTGAGAGTAAAGAAATTTTCTTTTTAGCATTCTCTCCTGAGAACATCATACCACCACAAATACTTCTTACACTCGCTTCGCTGAGTTGGGAATTTCCTACATAAATCTCATCCATAACCGTGTTTTTATCACTTAAATGGTTTATGTTTGTTTGACCAAAGTGAGCGAAAGATGCACTTGAATGGTACTCTATTACACCGCTTAGTTGTTGTAACTCTTTAGCGATGGTGTTTAAAAGTGTAGACTTACCCTTACCATTTTTCCCAATAATCCCTAAACATTCACCTTTTTGAAGCGTGAAAGAGATATTTTTAAAAAGAATATTTTCAGGAGTATACCCGAAACTTAAGTCTTTAATATCGAGTAAAACTTTTGCAGGAGTGTCTTTAAAGTTAAAGGCAAATTCTAAAGTATTGTCAAACCCTAAGTCTTCAAGTCTCTCCATCTTTTGGAGTTGTTTTACTTTGGACTGTGCAAGTGAAGCAGTTGAAGCACGTGCTTTATTTTTAGCGATAAACTCTTCAAGCTCTTTTACTTTTTTGTCTTGTGCTACTTTTTGTTTGGCATGAAGCTCGTCATTTGCACTGAGTTGTTCGTAAAACTTGTGGGTATTTCCAGCGAGAAGCTCAACGCGTTTACGAACGAGCCCCATTGTATGTGTGCAAACTGCATCCATAAAGTTTCTATCATGTGTAATGAGGAGAACTTCACCTTGAAATGCACGTAAAAATGTTTGTAACCAACGCAGGGAGACGATGTCAAGGTAGTTAGTTGGTTCATCAAGTAAAAGTAAATTTGGTTCAGTGACAAGAAGTTTTGCAAGATTTATACGAATTTGATAACCTCCTGAAAATGAAAGAGGGTCTTTTTCTAAGTCTTCTTGTATAAAACCTAAACCAAAAAGAATTTTTTCAACCCTATACGTGTCGTATTTCATCTCCTCAGTAAGAGCTAAAGCAGACTCTTCTCGAAGTGTTTTTTCACTAAAAGTAAGGTGCTGTTTAAGTGTACCGATTTTATAGTTTTTTGGGATGATAATATCGCCATCGTCAGCACTTTCTTCACCGAGTATAAGTTTAAAAAGTGTAGATTTTCCACTACCATTACGACCAACAAGCCCAACACGTGTTCCTGCGTTGAGTTTAAAGCTAAGTTTGTTAAAAAGTTCTTGGCTTGCATAATTTTTTGAAATATTAGTTAGTTGAATCATGTGGCTCTTTTATGAATTAATAGTAGAATTTTACACATAAACCCATCAAAAAGAGCTTAGAATAGTAGTACAAGATATATTTCTCTCCTACTTAAAGTTCTATTTTCATAGAATCTTCTGCAAAAATTATAATGCCTTTGTATTTTTTTGAAATTATTTTTAAACTTTCTTCTTCTTTTGTTCGTGTTCTTTTCATTCTGTGAGAAAGTACAAGTTTTTTAACATTTCCTACATGTGCAATATGCGCAATTTGCTTAGGCGTTATATGTAGTCTTTTTGCATATTTTCCAGCATGTTGTGCAATTGCGTGATGTGCTATAAAAAGGTCTACATTTTTTGCTATTTTTTCTAAGTTTGCATTTTTATTATTTGTGTCACCACTTATTAAAATACTTTTATCTCCTATAGTTATACGTACAGCAAGAGCAGGAACGGTTCCGTGGTATACGTTAATGAGTTCTAGGGAAAAATCTTTATAGTATTTTTTAATTATATTTTTTGAGTGTATTGTAACTGGAAGTATTTGAAATGAGTCACTTTGAGGGGTTAGAACATCTTGCATATATCTATATGCACCATTTGCCCCAAAGAGGTTTTGAAGATATGCATCAATAGAAGGAAAATATTCATTTCCAAACGGAGCAATAATATCAAGTGCATTTACTCGTTGTGAGAAATAACCAGCTTTTATAAATGAGGGTAAGTCAACACTATGGTCAATGTGCAAGTGTGTAAGAACAACAGCTTGGAGTGACTCTAGTTTTGCATTACTTTGCTCAAAGCGTAGCATAGAACCACTTCCCATATCTATAAGGAGTCTGGCTTTATTATCTATCCATAGTAAATAAGAACTACTTGCTCTTCCATCAATTTCAGGACCACCTGATCCTAAAATTTCTAATTCTATTTTTTGTGCGTAAAGTATGGAGCTAGCTATAAAAAGAAAAAATAAGTATTTCATGTTACTATTTGAGTTCGCTTATAAGTTCTTGGGCTAGGTTTATATTATTATTTGAGCCTTTAATCGCTTCTTGTGTATCTTCAACAAGTTGCATCATGTCATTTTTAATATTTTGAGAGTCTTGGAGTTGGGTTTCTATACAACGTAAAGAGATAGAAATTTCTTCTTTACTGTTTGTAGCATTTACTCCTAGGGCATCTAAAATTCCTACCGTTTCACCTGCGATACCTACACTCTTCTCGATACCCTGCATCATACCCTCTTGGCGTTCTAACACATCATTAGATATTCCCATAATGAGTTTCATCTCTAGCTGTACTTGATCTGCTGACTTGTTTGTGTTTTCTGCTAATTTTCTTACTTCATCTGCAACAACTGCAAATCCACGTCCATGTTCTCCTGCTCGTGCTGCTTCTATCGCTGCATTAAGGGCAAGTAAATTTGTTTGGTCAGCAATATCTTTAATGGCTTCAACAAGTGAGTTTATACCATTTATTTTAGAATATAGCTCTGATATTTGGGTTTGAAACTCATTTGTAAGTTCATGGTTGTGCTCGAGAGCTTGTGCAAGATTATTAATATGTTCTATACTTTGAGAAGTAGAAGAAACAGTATCGTCAGCTATTGCATCTGATTTTTGTGTAAGTTCTTTGACTTCAATAGACTTTTGTATAAAGCCATCAATCATAGTTTTTGTATTTTCAATACTTCCTAAACGTTTTTTAGAAGATTGATTTACATTTTTTGCATTTTCAGCGATTGTAATTGCAGTTGAGAGAGAGTCTTTTTGCTGTATAGTTTCAAGTATCATTGCTTTGTTTTCAAGTTCGTTTAATCTTTCTTTATCGATAATAATTTCATTATGTTTGAGTTTAATTCCAAATAACATTTAAATCCTTTTTTAGTTTTATTTTAATTTCCATCGTGTATGAATACCACATGCTGGGCACTCAGGAATGAGAGTTCCTTTTTCTACATATATTGTTTCAGTGCATTTTGAACATTTTAGGTTTGCGTTTAGGACAGCTTTTGTACCTATTTGAAATTCAGCTTTCATAGTTGTTGCTGTATACGTTGTTACACTGTAGGGAACTATGTACGTTAAACCAAGTTTTAAATAGCTTAGGTTTTGTATATCTAAAAGTAAAAGTGCATCACCTTGGTTTATTAGGTTGAGGGTACTGCCTACGATGAGGGAAACTTTAATGGCACGTTGTACTATACTCGAAGATATTGCAATTTCACAGTATATTTTAAAATGATCCATTGTCATGCTACATCCTTAAAAGTATCTCTTATATTTAAAAAGCTACCGAGGTTATCTAAAAAAAGTTCTATGAGTTTAGGGTCGAAATGTTTGCCACTTTCTTCTTTAAAAAGTGCAAGAATTTTGTCGAGTTCCCATGCTTTTTTATAAACTCTTTCACTTCCAAGAGCATCAAAAACATCTGCAACTGCTGTAATACGACCATATATATGAATCTCTTCGCCACTCTTAGCATGTGGGTATCCTGAGCCATCCCATTTCTCATGGTGTTCTCCTGCTACTATTGCGGCTGCTTGGAGTATAGGCTTATTTGAACTTTTTAACATTTCATAGCCTAAAATAGCATGTGTTTGCATGATTTTCCATTCATCAAGTTCTAGTTTTCTCGGAGCATTTAAAACAGCATCGGGAATGCCAACCTTGCCTATGTCATGCATAGGTGATGCCATTTGAAGTTTTTCAGCTTCTTCTTGAGATAATCCGTAGAGTAATGCCAACTCTTTTGAGTAAAGTGCCACACGTTTTACATGGTTACCAGTTTCTTTTGAACGTGTTTCACCGATTTCACCCATGGCATAAATAATTTCCCTTTGTGTATCTTCGATTTCATCATTGAGTTTTATAACTTCGGTTATATCTGTTAAGTAGGCAAGTAAAATATTTTCTTTTTCGATGCCTTGAAGTTCGATTTGATAAAATTTATTTTCATGCTCTAGCATGAGAGTATCTAGTTTCTCAGAGCTAATTAACTCTGTGATATTACGTACACCAAGACATTGAGATGAAACTACATCTGCTAAGGCAGTTGCTGCTGCTTTATTTTTAAACACAAGTTCCCCTGCATTATCAAAAATAAAAACAGAAGAGGGATTGTATTTTGGTAAAAACTGAAGGTAATAGTTTTTGGTGCTAAGGGCATCATTTATCTTTAAAAAATAGTAAGCAAAACAAAATTTACTCAATCCCGTGTAATAAAGCAAAGCACTTGGTACAAGTAAAATATACAAAGATGCATAAACAGCATAGATAAAAAAAAGCGTAGCTAAAGTAATCCGTAGTATGGAGTCCTTAGGGTTAAGATTGCAACTATGTTTTTCAAACATTTATTAGACCTTCTCTTTAAGTGCAAAAAGTATAGCATAAATCATGCGTGTATTTGGAATGAATACGTACACAAAGAGTACACAAGCGAAGAGTATACTTACTGAAATTTATGACAGGAGTTTATTATGCAGTGTAAAGAAAATTATTTGGAATTTTCACGAATTAGTAGTTATGGGAAATCATTTTCTCTTCTTTTTGCAAGGCTAGCTGTAGCCTATGGTTTTTATGAACCTGCAATGATGAAATGGAATGGTATAGAAAATGTGGCATCATGGTTTGGTGGTATGGGAATCCCTTTCCCACTTTTAAATGCATATATGGCAGCAAGCGTTGAGGCAGCTGGTGTTGTTTTACTTGCAGTAGGACTTTTTACAAGATTAATTTCTTTTCCTTTAATCATTGTAATGCTAGTTGCAATATTTATGGTGCATCTTCCAAACGGCTTTGCAGCTGGAGAAAATGGATTTGAAATACCTATGTACTATATGATGTTTTTATTGATATTTTTTACAAATGGTGCAGGAGCATTTTCACTTGATAGACTTTTCTTTGGTGAAAAAAGTTAAGTATGCGTAAATATATTTTTCTCATTGTAGTCTTTGCTCAGATTTTAAGTGGGGCAACTATCAGGGCAAATGTCACAAAAGTAGTTGTGAATGGTAGTGAGAATAAGTATAAATTTTCTGTGACATTAAAAAGTGATGAAACAGGCTGTGAGCAGTTCGCAAACTGGTGGGAAATTCTCTCAAAAGATGGAACTCTTCTTTATAGAAGAATTTTAGTACATTCACATCCTGATACACAACCTTTTACACGTTCTGGGAGTAGGGTGAAAATTAAAAAGACAGATACAGTATATATAAGAGCCCATATGAATAATGTAGGCTATAGCGGCGATATTTATGTAGGAAGTGTGCAAAATGGGTTTTCAAAGTTAAAAAAGAAAGTAGTATTTGATTTAAATATTGTACATTTAGCCCCTCTTCCAAGTGGTTGTTTGTATTAAAATTATTTATACACAAAGAGTGCACACTTCCTCTCTATAATTACACTAGTTATAAAACATAAAAGGATAAAAAATGAAAAAATTAAGTTTAACAGCTCTTTTAGCGGCGTCTGTATTATTTGTTGCACTTGGGGCAACAACATTAAATGCTAAATGTGGTGGTGAAGGACAAAAATGTGGTTCTGCAGGTAAGACGGCAAAATGTGGTAGTGATAAAAAAGATGCAAAATGTGGTGGCGATAAAAAAGCTGGAAAATGTGGTGGCGAAAAGTCAGATGCAAAATCTAAGGATGATAAAAAACCAGCTAAATCTGCAGAAAAATGTGGCGCAGGTAAATGTGGTTGATTGAACGCAAAGACTGTATAGTCTTTGCCTCATGGAGTATAATTGAAATATAATGTACTAACGATGTATACACAACAATATATTCTTTCTAAGAAAGTACCAAACTAAGCCCAACTTTCCCTTTTTCATTGTCAATAGAGACAACTTCTATTTGAGGTAAAAACTGGTTGAGGGAAAGTACTTCGAGAGGATGTTTGATTCTTTTTATACTCATTTTAGAAATATGAATCATTCCATCATTTTTAAGCCCAATATCTACAAAAGCTCCAAAATCTGCGATATTTCGAACAACTCCTGAAACAAAACTTCCCTCTTGTAACATTTTAATATCAGTAACTCCCTCTTTAAAAGGTATAGGAGGTAAGTCTTCACGTGGGTCAAAGCCTGGTTTAGTGAGTTCTTTTATAATATCTTTTAGTGTGTCAACTCCCACATGTAGCTCTTGTGCTTTGTCATGTGTGTTAAGTGTATCAAGCTCTAAACCATCAAGTTTTTTAGCTGTTTCATAACTTTCAGGGTGAATTCCACTGTTATCAAAAGGGCTTTTTCCATTTTTAATACGAATAAATCCTGCCGCTTGCTCATATGCTTTTTTTCCAAGACCTTTTACTTTTAAGAGTTGGCTTTTTGTACTAAAGTTACCATTTTCATTTCTGTAAGAAATGATGTTTTTAGCTATTTTTGCTCCGATACCCGCAACATGTGAAAGGAGTGTCGCAGATGCTGAGTTAATGTCCACTCCAACACGGTTTACTAAGTCTCCTGTTACATCTCCTAGTTTTTTTTCTAAGAGTTTTTGGTCAACATCGTGTTGGTATTGTCCTATTCCTAAAGATTTAGGGTCGATTTTTACAAGTGTAGCCATGGGGTCACGTAAGCGTTGTGCTATTGAGATAGCTCCACGAATAGTAACGTCGAGTTTTGGGTATTCATCTTGTGCGAGTTTTGAGGCTGAGTAAACTGATGCACCAGCTTCACTTACAACTGTGTAGTTTAGGTTTGCATTTTCGTCTTTGTTTAAACGAGCAAAAAACTCTTGTGTTTCACGAGAACCTGTACCATTACCTATAGCTACCCCAGAAATACTATACTTTTTTGCAAGTTGTAATACTTTTATTTTAGAATTTTCATAATCATTTCTTGGTTGTGTCGGGTAGATAACTGCATGTTCTAAATAGTTCGCATTTTCATCTATAACTGCGAGTTTACAACCACTCACAAAGGCAGGATCAACTCCTAAAAGAACACGTTTTGTAACAGGGGGTGTCATAAGAAGTTGGTTTAGATTTTTTCCAAAAACAGAAATAGCAGCAAGGTCAGCTTTTTCTTTTAACTCTGCATGCACTTCACGTTCAAGAGAAGGTAGTAAAAGGCGTTTAAGACCATCTTTATAAGCACTCAAGAGAAAATCTTTTGAGCTTGAAGCATGACGTGGAATTTTATACTCTTGTATATTTTGGTGAATACGGTCTATGTCGGTAGTGATTTTTACAGACAACTCTTTTTCTTTTACCCCACGCATAATCGCTAAGTAACGATGAGAGGGAACATAAGAAACCTTTTCACTCTTACCAGCAAAGTTTTTAAAAGTTCCATTTTCTTGAAATTTTTTTGTAGCCTTACTATCAAGGTTTCCATAACGGAGCATTTGGTTTCTAATAGCCTCACGTTCACGAGGTTGCTCAGCATAACGTTCAGCTAAAATGTCCTGTGCACCTTTAATAGCCTCTTCATATGAGCTAATGGTGCCTTTAACAAACTTCTTAGCTTCTTTTATAAATGCTTCTTTTGAGAGTCGTGCTGATTGTAAAGTGTTTGCGAGCGGAGAGAGTCCACATGACATGGCACTCATAGCCCGTGAGTTCTTTTTTTCTTTAAATGGACGATAAATATCTTCTAACGTACGTAAATTATCTGCTTCTTCTATACTTTTTTTCATTGCTTCACTAAGTGTTGCTCTCTCAGTGATAAGACGGGAAACTTCTTCTTTCCTTTGAAGCAGTTTTTGACTTGCTAGGTAAATAGTCTCGAAGTCACGAAGGACTTCATCATCAGCTCCTCCTGTCATCTCTTTACGATAACGAGCGATGAATGGTATAGTTGAACCATCATCAAGGAGTTTTAAAATGTTTGCGATGTGTTCTTTTTTTAGTTTTGTTTTTTGTGTGAGTAAGGTTATTAAGTTTTGCATGTGAGAAGTGTAGCAAATTTAAATTTATGGAATGATAATTGTTTCTGTAGTATAATATAAAAGACGTAAAAAGGGGGAAAATTATGCAAGTGAATACATACTTATTCCAACCAACATCAGCACAACAAGTGCAAGTTGGAAAACTCGATGCGAGTAGTGTTCAAAAAGAAGAAACTAAACCTGATGAGTCAAAAACACAAGAAACATCTGTTACTCCAAACTTAGAAACAACTTCACCTGAGAGTTTATCTGTAACATCTGCAAATAATATTCTTGATCTTTATGTTTAACTATTTTTAAGGTCTTGGCTTACTTTTTCTAAAATCCAAGGCCATGTACCATAACCACTATCTCCATTTATGTGACCAGCATC
This sequence comes from Sulfurimonas sp. SAG-AH-194-I05, assembly GCF_029215955.1. Lineage (GTDB taxonomy): Bacteria > Campylobacterota > Campylobacteria > Campylobacterales > Sulfurimonadaceae > Sulfurimonas. Next base: position 12,466 of record NZ_JAEMVA010000017.1, on the reverse strand, counting down.
TTTTAACACTTTCATAGGTACACCTAAAGAATCTTGCAACTTTTTAGCTTCATTTACTGTCATGTATGCATCATTTGTTGAGGTGATAAGAAGGGTTTCTTTAGCATGTGTCTTCGCTGGCAAGGCAAGAGGGAAAAAACTTTGAAGTTCTTTAACTTGGCATCTAAAACTTGGAGGAGCTACAAGGTAAAGTTTTTCTACTTCTTGTATACTTTGTTCTTGAACAAGATGAAACCATAGTGTATTGGCTAAAGAGTGGCAAATAACAATATCTGGTTTAAAATCATTTAATTCTTTGGTTAATTCTTCTTTCCAGTTAGTTAAATTTGGTAATTCATAGTTTGAAAACTCTAAAAAACTCACTTTTCCATACTCTTTTACTATTTCAGATGCTAACCAAGACTGCCAATGTGGAAAATTACTTCCTCCCCAACCATGAAGTAGTAAAACTTTTTTAGCCATCTTACTCTACTAATTTTTTGAAATTTTTAAGCATGAAAAGTTTTAAATTTTCACCTTTCATTGCTTTGAGTTCATTAGAAAAACCATTTTTTGAGACGAGTACAAAAATATCAACTTTCATTTTTACTTGTTCACATTTTTCTTGAAGTTTTGTTAGTTCACTCTTTTTAACTTTTGCATTTGTGTATTTAGACATTCCTGCAATGATTTTTCCAGACTTTGTTTTTGCATAAATATCGAGTTCGATTTCGTTGTCCCAGTAGCTTGATATTGCAACGATAGGGTCATCAACTAACGAAATATTTACAAGTTCTTGTGAGAGTTGTGCAAAGATTAAGTCAGTAAACTCTTTTTCTCTGTTTTCAAATCGCTCTTTTATTTCTTTATAGTCACCCTCTTTAATTCCTTTGAAAAGTGGAGAAACAAAGGCAAACCAAAAGCGTAAAAAAGGTGAAGAGAAGTAAAGCTTATTTGAAACCTTTTGCGCATCATCTTCTGCCCAAGAAGTAAAAACTTTATGAGACTTCTCTAGCCTAATGATTCCAAGATCACAAAGTGAATCTATGGCATTATCTCCAACTTCTTGTGAAACATTTGCACGTTTATAGGCAGTATGTGTTTTACCATCACCCATGGCAATACCAGTTAATATAGTATGGTATAAAGGCATACCTGTTGAGATTTCACTAATATCATTACGGATATAGCGATAATCGGGAAGAATAAGTTTTTCTATAAGAGAGAAGCTAGGTTTAGAAGTGTCGATTTTGTCCCAAGGGACTCCGCCAAAGAGTGCAAATTTTTCTATCGCTTCTTCAAAATTATTTGGTTTGTTTTCTTTATAAAATGAACGGAATTGTTCTGCTGTTGTTTGTGTATTTAAAATGATGAGAGAGCCTTTTTATTGTTTAATAGACCTCGTGAGAGAAGTCTAATGTAATTATACTCTAAAAGATATATGAACAGTTGTTCCTTTTTTTAACACTGAGTCAACTTTAACTTCAAAACCATAGGCATCGGTGATAGTTTTTACGATATTGAGTCCTACACCAAAGCCACCTGAATAGTTTGAAGCACGAGTAAAGCGTTGAAAAATTGTTGCAATTTTTTCTTTTGCTATACCAATTCCTTCATCTTTTATAGAAAAAGAATTTTCTGTGAGTGAAATAAAAATATTTTTCTTAGGAGGAGAGTACTTTATAGCATTACTCAGGAGATTATTGATAAGCATTTTAGCCTTTGTGGGAGCCATGTGCAGTGGGCATTCTTTATAGTCATAATGAAGGGTAATCTTTTTTTTGTCGAGAAGTTCATTAAAGTATTTTATGGAGTTTGCTACTACGTCATTAAAAAGTATATCTTGTGCAGATTCACATGTAGAATCGAAATTTACAAAGGTGAGGGAAGTGTAAATTTCATAAAGTTGTTTGGTACTAATAGAGATATTTGTAATGATTTTTTCATCATACATACGTTTTTCTTTGACCCGAGAGGTACTCATCATCAGTGCAGATATAGGAGTGTTAAGTTCATGCGTTGTATCTTTTATGAACTTGTCTATCTCTTGCATTTTATCTTTAAGAGGTTTTAAGAACATAGATGAAAGAAGTACAGCAATAATTACAATAAGTATAGCAACTATGATAGCTGTATAAAATATACGATTTCTAAGTTTTTCAACATTATACGCACACTCACTACTTTGAACAACTATATATTTTAAGTCAAGATGTCCTGCTGTTAATTGAGAGATGAGGGTAAAAGTCATATCTCTTTTATAATAGGTCTTACTAAAGTCAAAACTTTGTAAGGGTGCACCGTACCTAAGTACTTTGTTTGAATCATAAAGTGCGACTGTTGCATCAGGAAATTTTTTTAAAATAAACTTTTCTTTCATCATATGTGCATAAATAACATCGGATGTTACAGAGTTTACGACGTTGTTCATTTTATGGAAGTTTGAATTCATTTCAGTAGACATTTGTGCGTTAAAAAACCAGTAACTCGCAAGTGTTAAAAAGATAAAAGAAGAAACAAGGTAAAGTGTTAAAAAAGAGTAAAAGGATTTTTTTGTAATTTTATTCATAAATGTATCCTTCTCCACGAATGGTTATGATTTTTTCTTTACCAATGAGTTCTCTTAGTGTACGAATATGAGAGCGAAGCGTTGCATCGCTAGGGTAGTTGTCAAAGTCCCATATATTTTGTATAAGCTCATCATTTGTTATAAGCCTTTTTTGGTTGTTTACAAAATAAAGAAGAAGAGAGGTATTTTTTGCTGCAAGTGAAATATTTAGATTGTTTTTCTGAAGCATTTTTTCATTTGGAAAAAAAAGTATCTTGTTTGTAATTTTAATTTCACTTTTAGTTTCTATGTTAAAAAGTTTTTGTGTATTTAAAATACGCACTTTGAGTTCAGGAAGTTCAAAAGGTTTTTTGATGTAATCGTGCGCACCAATTTCAAAGGCTTTTTCTAAATGTTGCGTATCTGTATAGGCGGTTATAATAATGGTTGGAGTAGTGTTGTTAAAACTACGTAGCTCAGCTAAAAGTTCAAGTCCAGATTTTCCAGCTACATTTATGTCAAAGATAAAGAGGTCATATTTATTTGATTCGAGTTGCTCATATACTGCATCAGAGTCGTAAGCGTAGTCTGTATGCCATGTTTCTTGTAAGTAATCAAGTATAATATCTGAGAGAACAGGATCATCTTCCATTAAAAGTATTTTCATACGATAAGTTTATCATAAGTAAGAAGAAATTCACAAACATCACACAAATCTATTATATACTTGCCCTTGATTAACTTACTAAAGGAAAAAAATGAAGAAATTAAGTGTACTCGCTCTTTTATTAGGAGCAATGTTTTTTGCAACAAATGCAAGTGCAGAAATGAAATGTGGTGGGGATATGGCTGCTAAAACTGCGCAATCTGAAAAGCCAGCATGTTGTACTACTAAACCTGCTCCAAACATGGATAAACCAGCATGTTGTGAAGCAAAAGCAGCTCCAAAAAAAGCTATGAAATGTGGTGCTGGAAAATGTGGTGGTACGGACTCTAAACCTGAGCGAACTGCTCCAAAAGAATCTATGAAATGCGGCACAGGAAAGTGTGCTTAACTGTAAGATATAAGAGACGGTAGATTACAGTGTAAAAATTATTTGATTATGTATTCCATTTTGTGTGACTGTAAGTGAACTATTTTTTAGTTTACTTACAAAGTCATTGAGTAAAGTATGCCCTAGACCTTTTTTCTGTTCTTCTTCAAAACCCTGCCCATTATCTGTATATAACAAAGTAACTATAGTAGAAGATTTTTTTATATCTAAAGTAATAATTGCATTACTAGAATCTAAAAAAGCATGTTTCATTGAGTTTGCAATGAGCTCATTTATAATGAGTCCTAGTGTTATAGCTGTGTCCATATCTGTCGCAATTTTTTCAATGTTTGTATGTATGCTTGTTTTATAGTCTGTAAAACTTTGAGAAATACTTAACATGATTTTTTCTAAGTAAGCATCAAGAAATATTTTATCAAGATTTTTTGAACTATAAAGCATTTCATGTACACTCGACATTGCTGTTAAACGGTTGGTAATACTTTGCGTAAATTTTTCATTTTTATTATTATCAGCGACGTTTTCTATCCATAATATACTAATAATTATTTGGAAGTTGTTTTTAACTCTATGGTACACCTCTTTTAAAAGCCACTCTCTTTCTTGAAGTGATTTTAAGAGTTTTACATTTGTTTCATGAGCATGTTGTGTTTGTAGTTCTATTTCAGTTTTTAAGTTACTTTCATACTCTTTTTGAATGCGCGTGATTCTAAATGATACGAGGCTAGAAAAGAGAATGAGTTCAATAAAAGAGCCTATTAAAATAAAATACTTTATATCTGTAAAATTTGCTATGAGTCCATTCATAATTCCACTCATAATAGAGAGCGTAGCCAATAAAAAAGTGAGTGCAAAAATATAATACTTAGCAATACTGTTGTGTTGCAGTGAAAGTATAAACGAAAGAATAAAGTAGATAATAAAAATATAGTTAGCAATTATATTAATAATGAAATACCAAGGATTAACTGAAAAATTTACTAAAATACTCAGTATAAGTAAGGCAATTACATTGAATGACATAAACAATGAAGTTTTTGGAAAGTGTTTTTCTATATTTAAAAGTTCACTTGAAAAGAGAATAAAAAATGCCATAGCAAGCGGTGTAACAAAATAAAGATTGTGGTACAAACTTACTGGAATAAAATATAAAATAATACCACTGTAAAGCCCTATCCAAAGGGCAAAGCTTACTGAGTAGCCTACATAAAATAAATATTCTTTTTTTCTTAAAGAAAAATATAAAAAGAGGTTATAAAGAGAAAGTGCCCCAATAGCTCCAAAATAAAGGAGGTAGTACATAACTTCTTTTTGAAAGTTTATTTTATAATGTTTTTCACTATGAATTGCTACTCCACCAAATGTTGCAAAATGAGATTTGAGTTGCATATAATAGAGTTGAGATTCATCTTTTTTGAGGGTAACTTTAAAATGGGCATGATGATTGTAAACATCTCTTTTTTGCATAGAAGTTTGAAGGCCATTCTTTTTTTGAACGTACGTGTTTTTGTTTTTATAGTAAAGTGTAACTTTTTCAAAAAAGGCTTCATCAAAGGTTATGTAAAGCGTTTTATCTTGGTTTGTTCTATTTTCTAGTGTAAACTTAATCCATAGAGTTGGTTGGAAGTGACCCAAGGTAAATCTATTGTTTATCTCTTTTGTAAAAGGTATTTTTTGAACTTGTCCAATAGTTAAATTGGAATCCTCATCTTCAAAATACATCATTTGAAAACTATTCGATACCGTGTACCTTTCATCTATAATGACATTTGCAAGCAGTGTAAATGTAAGTAAAAATAAAAGTAATGGTATTTTCATAGTATGATTATACCTTATAGTAGATTACATATATTTTCCACATGCTAAAGTATCTTAGCATGTGGATTGTGTACAGTTAATAACCAACTCCACCATTTGGTTTTTCACTTGCTGTCCAATTATTATTTTTTGGATTATTTGTATTTCCGGAGAAGTTTGTGCTGTCTATAACAACGCCAACATCCCAAAGACTAATATTTTGGTCAAAAGCAGTTGCTCCATCAAACATTTCTTTCATATTTGTTACTTTAGTCGTATTCCAGTCACTAATGTTTTGGTCAAAGGCTACAGCATCTTCAAACATACTATTCATATCTGTAACATTTGTTGTGTTCCAATCACCAATGTAAGTATTAAAACTACTTGTAGATGGGCTCTTGTCATTTTCAAACATTGCAAGCATTGATGTTACCTTAGATACATCCCAATCGCTAATGTTATTATCAAATGCAGCTGCATTATAAAATGCTCTTTCCATTGTGGTTACATTTGAAGTATCCCATTTACCTAAGTCCTGATTAAATACTTTTGCATCTTGAAACATTTGTAACATTGTTGTTACTTTGGAGATATTCCAGTCACTAATATTACTGTTAAATGAAGAAGAGTTACGAAACATTTGCTCCATATCTGTGACATTTGAAGTATTCCAATCATTAATATTTTGATTAAAATTTTTATTTAAATAAAACATAGAATTCATAGTAGTTACCTTACTGACATTCCATTTATTTAGAGCTTGATTGAATTTAGTGCCATTAAGCATAGTAATCATCTTTGTCACATTTGAAACATTCCAGTCACTTATATTTTGGTCAAAGCTTGTTGCCTCTTGGAACATTCCAGACATATTTGTTACACTCGATACATCCCAACTTTTAATTGTATTATTAAAACTTGGAGCTCTATAAAATATGTTGGACATATCAGACACATTGGAAGTATTCCAGTCATTCAAACTATGGTTAAAAGAAGTTGCTTCTCTAAAGATTCCAGACATATTTGTTACACTTGATACATCCCAATTATTAATCGATGTATTAAAGTCTCTTGCCGTATTAAACATACCTGACATATTTGTTACTTTAGAAGTATTCCAGTTAGATAAATCTTGGTTAAATGCATCTGTTAAATAAAACATGAGTGAAGTATTAGTTACATTAGAAATATTCCAGTCACCTATATCTTGGTTAAATGCTTTAGCACCGAAAAACATTTGAGTTGTGTTTATCGCGTTTTTTAGCTCCCAGTTTGATATATCAAGATTAAAAGTAGCTTTATTTTTAAATAAAGCTGACATATCAGTAATAGTTGAAGTATTTGCATTCTTAATTTGTTGTGCTAAATTAAGAGTTTGTGCAGAGTTTTGGTCAGCTGTATAATTGCCATCATAATCTGCTACGAGCTGGAGTAACTCTACTCTTGTTAGTGGGAGTCTTGTTTCAAGTTTGAATGATCTACTAAGAGTACAAGGTGACTGCGTAACTGTTAGCGTCTCTGTACCCGAAGATACACTTGTGGATGTTGTGTAATCAAAAGATATATTAGTGTCATTTAAGGTGAGTGTACCTAAGCTGGCACCCTTGCTAGAAGTAATACTGAGTCCTGTTAAACTCATCGCTTTAGAAAAAACAAAAGTAAGGTTGTCTCTATTTCCAATTGTTAAGTTTTTATCAGATGTAAGTGCAACACTTCCTGTAGTTTTCAACAAATTTGAAATAGTATAGCCACATGTTGCTGCTGCAGAGGAAGTTGTAGTAGGTGCGGTTGTCGTAGCAGGTGCAGTAATACTTGAGAATCTTTTCACATTATCTGTGGTCGTTTGAAGGTTGTTTTTTGCTACTGCTAAACTGACTTGTGCTTTTCCTGCTGTTTTTAAAATAGAAGTTACTTTAGCGTCATCAAAACTTTTAAAATCAACTGCAACTGGAACAGATGATGCAATGCTACTTGGATTTAGGAAGATACCATCATCATGGTTAGAATTGTTATCTAATGATTGTAAAAAAACAGCAAGACGTGCAACATCAGGATTATTTACATCTGCTCTATTCACTCCTAATGCATCTTGAATAAGTACTATTTTATCAGTGGGTAGTGTTAAAACTCCTCCTAATCGTATGTTTCCAAAGAAAAATTCTACGGGAGTGTTAATGGGACAGGTAAACTCTCCTTTAATAGTAGTGACTCCAGATGTGGATCCACATGTATAACTTGCATTTCCAATAGCTCCATCAGCTAAAATTCCCGTCACCAGTTCAGAACTACCGGAACCACCGCCAGCACAACCACTAAGCATAATACTAGTTATTATGCTTACCGCTAATACTTTTTTATAAGTTTTCATTATTTCTACCTTTATATAACTTTTATCTGTTATTGTAAAGGAAGATAATTAGTATTTTCGTAATTATTGAATAGATAGAGACTTATTCTGATATTATTTGTTAAAAAGATAGAAGAGAAAATATGAAAAATATTTTAATAGTTGAAGATGATATTTTAATTGCAAGATTTATTGAAAGTGTTTTAGTGCATAAAGAATATAATGTAGTTGGAATCGTAAAGTCTGCTTCAGAATTACTAGAAATAATGAAAACTGTTTGCATTGATTTGATTTTTATGGACATAAATATAGAAGAATCTATGGACGGTATTGGTTTAGCAAGACATATTAATATGAAAGCTTCTTATCCCATTTTATTTTTAAGTGCCTATGGCGATGATGCTACCATAGAAGATGCTATGGGAAGTTATGTTGTTGGCTATCTTGTAAAACCTGTTGCACCTAAAAATATTATTGCTGCACTTAATGTTGCTAAAAATATTATAGGATCAATGAAAAAAGTAGTGAAGGATGATACTCTTTACCTAGGGGAAGAGACTTTTTATAATAAGGAGTTTTCAGTTGTTACGTACCAAGGTGAAGAAGTGTCTCTTACTCAAAAAGAAAAGAAAATCTTAAAAATTTTAGTTCAAAACAAAGGTTCAACAGTTTCAATTGAAAATATAAAAAATTATGTTTGGACAGATGAAAATATATCTTTGTCTTCTTTGCGGGTTAAAATTAATAGTTTAAAAGTAAAGTTAACACATGTTCAAATTATGAGTGTGTATGGTCAAGGCTACATTTTGTCTCTTTCGTAGGAATAAAATAGTAGTATTTTAGAAGTATTTTTGAGTAGAATGGTGCGGATGAAAGGACTAAATTATAGCCTATTATCATCTTTTATCACTTCTTATCAAATCGCCTCAATAGCCCATAGTTAAGGAGTTTGCAGCCACTATGCAGTTATCATGTCTTTTCAATAAAAGTCATGCTATTTCATAGAGCACGGACTAGATAAGGACTCAAAATGGCAAATAAAACTCTTAACAAACGAATACCTACAAACTCTGAAGGTATTTTTTATAAGCAGATTATATCTGAAGAAGGCAAAGAGATAGATAAAATTTACGGTATCAGATATAGAGAGAAGGGTAAAGACAGACTTTATACTGTGGGGAAGCATAGTGCTGGTATTAGAATCAACTATTGTAAGCAACAAAGAAATTCTATCATCAATAAAATTATGTTAGGAGAAGAGACACCATTAGAGAAAAGAAAAAAACAACTTATCTTGGTTGATAGCATTTCTGAAAAATATTTTGAGGGTTTAAAGTTTCATTCATCTGATATAACAATAAAAGATATAAAGAGTGTCTACAATAACCATCTAAAAGATTTTGTTGGCAGTAAAGATATCCTCTCTCTACAGCTTGATGACCTAGAAAAGATACAACAACAAAAAATTAAAAAATATGCCCCTCAAACAGTAAACCAAATCATAGAGCTTTTAAGTACTATTTTTAATTTTGGACTTAAAAAACAACTCTATAAAGGAACAAATCCTAGTTTTGGCATAAAGCCATTTAAAGTTGATAATCAAAGAGAAAGATATTTATCTACAGATGATATTAAAAGTCTATATGAAAAAGTTCAAGATAATCCTATGCTAAATTTATTTACAAGATTAGCACTTACAACTGGCTCTCGTCTTGATGGTATACTCAATCTTCAAAAAAAAGATATTGACCTAGAAAATAACTCTGTTACATTGTATGACTTGAAAAATAAAGAGACATATAAAGGTTTTTTATCTAAAGATGTAAAAGATATTTTAGTAGAATTATTTCCTAAACTTAGAGCCAATAGCTTTATAGTTAGTTTAGACGATAAATATACTCAGATTTCAAAAAGACAAGTTCAATGTAGACTAAAACCTATACTCGATGAGCTGTTCAACCAAGAGCTTGAGATAAATGATCGTAAGCATAGAGTTGTAATACACTCACTTCGACACACTTTTGCAAGTCATTTAGCCATAAATGGTACACCTATTTTTACAGTTCAAAAACTCATGAATCATAAAGATATAAAAATGACTATGCGATATGCTAAACTTGCTCCAGATAGTGGGCTTGTGCAAATCCAAAATCTATACAAATAGTTTATTGTAAAGTACACTTCATAATAAATATGCTATTATTCTTAATAGACTGCATAAAGGTAAAAGATGGATCTTCAAATATTATTTAAAATATCAGCACAAATCTTCTCCAGAAAGATACCAACTTACAAAAGATGGCTTTATTCCAAAATAGATTTTTCAGGTAAGATGATAGGAATAAAAGGTCCAAGAGGTGCGGGAAAAAGTACAATCCTCCTTCAGTATGTCTCAGCCCTTGATATTCCGGCATCTAAAAAAATCTATGTAAGTTGTGACCATCCAGCTATGAGTGGAGTAAGCATTTACGATCTTGCTGAGAGTTTTTATGCAAGAGGTGGAAAACTCCTTATTATAGATGAGATTCATAAGCGTGAGAGTTTTGCTAAAGAGTTAAAAGCTATCTATGATGTGTTTGATTTGCAAGTTATCTTCTCTGGTTCATCAGCTCTGCATATTGATAACTCTATCGTAGATTTATCAAGACGAGCAGTTATATATAATCTTGGAGTACTTTCGCTAAGAGAGTTTTGCGAATTACAAACTGGTGAAGCATTTAAAAGTTATACATTAGATGAACTTGTAAACAATCATATAGATATAGCAACAGATATTATGTCAAAGATAAGACCACTTGAGCAATTTAATGATTATCTCACTTTTGGGTGTTATCCATTTTATAAAAATTCACTTATCGAGTATCCTCAAAAACTAACTGAGGTTATAAATATCACAATAGACTCTGATTTATCAACCATATATAAAATAGACCCCTCAAAACTAGATAAACTAAAAAAAATCATCTATATGCTCTGCTCAACCAAACCATTTGAGTTAAACATCTCAAAACTAAGTTCTGCTGTCGGAGCTTCTTGGATAACACTCTCAAAATATTTAGAGAGGATGGATGCAGGTAGTCTCATTCATATAGTAAGAGCAGGAAGTGGTATGAGAGCTGTGAATAAACCTGATAAGTTACTCTTAGACAATCCAAATCTTTTTACAGTACTTTGTGCATCTGGAAATATAGGTGCTGTTAGAGAGAGTTTTTTTGTGTCGCAAACATCACTACTTCACCAAGTTCATTTTCACAATAAGGGTGATTTTATCATAGATGAGAAAAGAGTTTTTGAAATAGGTGGTGCTTCAAAAGATGCACATCAATTAGAGGGTGATTCAGATGGATATGTTGTCTCAGATGATATTGAAATAGGGTTTGATAATAAAATACCTCTCTATCTTTTTGGATTTTTATATTAATATGTAATTATTTATATTGTATTTAACTATCAACAAGTTAAATTAATATAGTCTATTATATAATACTTGTAACATTATATAAAAGGATAAATAAATGCAAATAATTATATATAATCAAAAAGGTGGCGTTGGTAAATCTATGCTTGCCACTCAAATATCCCTTCACTTTGATGCAACAATATTTGAGCTTGATCCTTATGGTGTACTCTCTCAAACACTTGAAGATGATAGAGTATATAAAATTGCTTTAGATGAAGAAGTTCCTGAAGTTAGTGATGGCGATGTTGTTTATGACTTTGGTGGATTTGATGATGTAAGACTTGATAAAATAGCACATAATGCTAATCTTGTGATTATTCCTTTTAATCCAACTATAAACTCATTAGGAACAACACTTAAAAGTTATTACAGAGTCTTTGAGCTAAATCTTCCTATCTTGTTTATAGTGAACTCCTATATGAAAGAAAAGGATGCTGAGGAGGCGATAGAGTATATACAAGAGACCATCGCAAATAGTGATGTTACATTTTTCTCTATACCAAACACAAGAGCATTACAAACTTCTGAAAATGAGGGAAAAAGTATTATGGATATTTCTGCATCTTCTCCTTTAAAAAAACACACTTACAAAAAGATAAACACAATCATGCAAAATCTTATGAGTAAAATACAAGAGTATATTTAAGTACAATTAAATATAATTCTTACACTATAAATAATTATCTAATATCATAAAAAAAAGGATAGCCAAATGGCAAAAGTAGATACAAACAAATTCAAAGCAAAAAATCTTCAAACTGATAAAAATGATACGACACATGCTACTCTACAAGAGAGAAAAAAGAGTGGTAGACCAGTTGGCTCAACAACAAAAAAAGAGCAGTCTAATGTATCACTATCAGTTGCATTTACACCTTCCCAAAAACAAGAACTTATTGACTATGCACAAGAGGATGATAGAACAGCTGGGTATGTAATAAAGAAGCTTCTAATCAAAGAAGGAATTATTGGCGAGAATAAATGATAAGAATAGTTATTATCATAAAGTGTTTTTTTGCTGTATGTACGCTAATTTTATAGTACATATAAAATATATATATTGTTGAATATAGATGTATCATGTGTAGGTGCGATGGTTGGGGAGTTTACGAGCTAACCAGAGTAACTGCATATTATACATCATGTTCAACACCACTTCTCCTCCCCGCCGAAATTTTTTTTGCACTTCTCTTCCCTATCGTTTGTCTGAAAAAGTTTTTTTATGTGTCATTTTTACACTTATAATTCTTTTTTTACACACCACACTTTTTCAATTTGTA
>NZ_JAEMVA010000016.1 GCF_029215955.1 Sulfurimonas sp. SAG-AH-194-I05 | reverse complement strand
CTATAACCATTGCATCTAAATGCACAAATAGTTCCGAACTAGCTTTTTCCATATCGATAAAGTTTTGTACGATAGTATCTCTGTTTTGAGGATCCATCGCTGTGTTGTTCTCTATATATGTAATATTTTTAAGCGCATGTGTATGCACCTTAGCATGTGGAATATCAGCTGCTTTGTATGCATCTGTATGACCGAACTCATTTTTACCTTTACTTAAGTACCATTTCCCAAGACGACACCCTTTATGGTTACCAAATGCCATAGTCTTCTTTTCAGCTAAAACAGATGAATACGCATTTGATTTATAAAGAATATGGTCTATTTTAATAAGAATCATAAAGAGTTTATCTTTAATGTAGTTACTCGATTGCGCAGATTCAACTGAGGTGTCTTTAAAGTTATTTAAAACAACTTCAAAGTTATGAACACTCTCAAGAGCATTTTGTGCAATTGCTGAGATAGTATCAGAAGATTCTTGAACTTCACGTGTTTCTTGTTGGAGTGTACTAATTGTTACTCCAATCTCAGAAGTAGCTTTTTGTGTTCTCTCAGCAAGTTTACGAACTTCATCAGCAACAACAGCGAAACCACGACCATGCTCACCTGCACGAGCAGCTTCAATAGCAGCATTAAGAGCAAGTAAGTTTGTTTGATCAGCGATATCTTTAATGAGTTGAAGAACATTAGAAATTTCATTTGTTCTTTCGTTTAAAACACCGATACTACTATGTGACTGTGAAAGCATTTCAATTAAAGCTTCGTATTCAGTTTTAATGCCAGCAACAGAAGCGATACTTTCAATAGATTTCGTTTCAATGTCTTTAACACTTGTAGACACCCCAATAACATCCTCTGAACTTTGGATTAAGTCTGATTGAACGATTTTCAGTCCATCAGATATTCCTCCTCCAGTTTGATGTAATATATTTGACATCTCACCACGTAAAATCATAATATAAGCATTTTCAATAGAATCTACAGACTTGTTTACCATCTGTGTTGATTGCGTAAAAGAAGGGTTTAAATTTTCAGATGAGGCATGTGCAAAGGTATTGTTTGAAGCATCTTCAATAGCCTTAGAAGTTTCATGCATATAAAAGTTCAGTTGTGTGAAAAATTTGTTAAACTCTTCAGCCATAACAACTGTTTCACCTTGACCATATGGTGTAGCCTTTGTGTTAAAGTCACCTTCACTTGCCTGTGTTAATTGCACAGTAATGTCTTTTACACTTGACTTAACATACTGAAGATGATGTCTTAAATACAGAGCTAAAGCAATATGTACAGCAGTTACACCTAAGAGAGTAAAAGAAAACTCTACTAATAAAACTTCAGCAATAAAGCCTACTAAAAATATAATAAGTTGCCAAAAATTGGACTGTGCTACCTTGTCTAACGATGAATTCATTGTGTATGTATCCTTGCGTTATAAATATTAACAAAGATTATATCACTTGTTGTCTAGTTAAGACTTAAATGTAACTCGAAAATTTCATATGAAATGTATTTAATAGACTTTATAATCCTTCTAGTAACACTATCCAAAGTCTTTGTATCTCCTTATCAGATAAAAAGAGTGATGAATGGTTTGTAAAAAGTTCTTCAAGTGCATGTGCATTTATACTAAGTGTATAAGAACATCTTTCGTGTGTTGGAAGATAAGCCCTTAATAAAGAAATTTTATTTTCGATTTTTTTAGAACATAAAAAACAAATATTTTCATAATGAAGACGACCTTCATGTGAAAGTATTTTTACATAAGCCTCAACAGCAATCCTTTTTGGATTTTGTTTTCCCCATTTTTGCGAAGAATCCTCAATTAAATCAAAATAAAAAGTACCAATATCTTCCGTATCTTTTAAATGTTTATGAAAAAGAGCTAAAAAGTCTTGCCACAGACGGAGAAGTTTGTAGTCATTCATCCAAGGGAAACCTATGTGAATTACATCTTTGAGACGTGATATTGTGGCTTTGGAAGAATCTTCAATTTCGTAGTCTATTTTAAAACCAATATTTATTGTTCCATGTCTTGCCCCATAAAATCTATAAAGAGTGTATAAGTTTTTTTTTGATAATATGGTAACTATTAAATCTTCTTCTTTGACTTTGTTAAGATTTATTATATAACCCTGCATTTTTTTGCTTCTTCTCTACACAAAATTAAAATTTCTAGAATAAATTTCATTAAAATTATACTTTTTTAAACCTTTAAATTGTATAATAACATCACTTTGTCTAAATAGACTAAGTTAGTTTAAAAAAAGCTTAAATATCAAATATTTAAGAATGAATTTACAAATTTTAGGAGAAGTAATGGTTAAACATCATGATTTATTACGATCATTTAAAGATAACTGTGGTTTTGGTCTTGTTGCCAACATTAAAAATAAAGCATCACGCAAGGTTTTAGATGACGCAGTTACAGCACTCGAGAGAATGATGCACCGTGGTGCAGTTGCAGCAGATGGAAAAACTGGAGATGGAAGTGGTTTACTTTTATCTATGCCAGAAGAATTTATACGAAAAATAACATCACAAAACGGTGTTGAACTTTCTTCTCAGTTTGCAGTAGCCTCTGTTTTTACAAAAGATAGAGCACATTTAAAAACAATAGAAGATATTTGTACAAACAATGACCTTAAAATTGTGATGACTCGTGATGTGCCTGTAGATATTAATGCACTTGGTGACCAAGCTATTGCTTCTTTACCAAATATAGTACAGTTAATTATTACTCCAAACTCTATTATGGCTACAAACAGATTTGATGCCCTTTTATACCTTTCTCGTAAAGAAGTTGAGCATACATTAGTGAAAGATAGAGATTTTTATATTTCTTCTATGAGTTCAAGTGTCCTTTCTTATAAAGGGCTTGTAATGCCTACACATATTAAAGAATTTTATAAAGATTTTCAAGATGAAGATTTTAAAATATCTTTTTCACTTTTTCACCAAAGGTTTTCAACAAATACACTTCCTGAATGGAGACTAGCACAACCTTTTCGTGCAGTTGCCCATAATGGTGAGATTAACTCAGTTGAGGGAAATCGCTTAAATGTAGAAATAAAATCAGAATCTATTAAGTCTGATGTATTTACAGCTGAAGAGATTGAAAGAATTTTACCAATTTTACAACTTGATTCTTCAGATTCTGCTTCAGCAGACAACTTTTTTGAATTTTTAATTGTAAATGGTATGGATTTTTTCAAGGCTGTTCGTGCAGTTATTCCATCAGCATGGCAAAATGCTCCTCATATGGATCCTGAACTTCGTGCTTTTTATGAGTACCATTCAACTGTTTTTGAAGCATGGGATGGTCCTGCTGCATTTTCTGTAACAGATGGTCGTTATATAGGTTGTGTCCTTGACCGTAATGGTCTTCGTCCTTCAAAATATATTATTACTAAGGATGACAACTTACTTATTGCGAGTGAGTATGGTGTAGTTGATATTGCAGAAGAAGATATTAAAGAACGTGGTCGCCTGCAGTCTGGTGAGATGCTAGGACTTGACCTCAAATTTGGTAAAATTCTTAAAAATGAGCAAATCAATGATTACCTAAAATCATCAAATCCATATATGAAATGGCTCAATGAACATATGATTTACCTTCAAGAACATGTGGAAGTACAGTACACTTCAAAATGTGAATTTTCTCGTGAAAATTTTGTTAAAAGACAAAGATATTTTAATGTTACACAAGAGATTATTGAGCAAGTGATTGAGCCTATGATAATAGACTCTAAAGAAGCTGTTGGTTCCATGGGTGACGACACTCCAATCGCAGCATTTTCAAATAAACAAAGAAATTTTACAGACTATTTTAAACAAAAATTTGCACAAGTTACAAATCCACCAATTGACCCTATTCGTGAAAAAGTTGTTATGAGTTTAAATACTGGTTTTGGAGAAGTTCATAATATTTTAGATGAGATTCCTACACATGCACACCGTTTAAAATCTATTTCTCCAATTATAACAAATGAAAAATTAGAAGTTTTAAAATCGTTTGGCGATAAAACGTCACCACGTTACCAAGCTTTTTATCATAACACTACATTTTCAACTGCCTATACAGATTCTTTAGAAAATACTTTAGGCACTTTAGTTGAAACAATTATAAAGTCAGTGAAGGATGATGGGACACGTATTATTATTTTAGACGATGCTGCCTTTGATGAGAATACAAAAGTTATTCCAATGGCAATGGTAGTAGGACGCTTGAATTTTGCACTCTTAAAAGCAAAAGTACGTCATTTGTCATCTATGATTTGTATTACAGGTGAAGTTGTAGACTCGCATAGTGCAGCTGTTCTTATAGGTTATGGGGCAAGTGCAATTTACCCTAATTTACTTTTTGCAACGGTTATTGATAAAATACAAACATCAAATGTTTTAACTATGGAGTGTAGTGAAGGTATTAAGTCTGTTCATACCGCAATGGGTGCGGGTTTATTAAAAATTATGTCAAAAATGGGAATTGCGACGATTGCGTCATATCGTAATGCTGGTCTTTTTGATGTACTGGGTTTAAATGATGAAATAGTTTCCGATTGTTTTCTTAACTCAAATTCAGAGCTCGGTGGTTTAACATATAAAGATATAGATGAAAGAATTACAAAGTACCATAAAGAAGCATTTGTAGAAGATGGTTTTAAAAAGATTTTCCCTTTAAATATTGGTGGTTTTTATAAGTTTTATAGCGGACAAGAACATCACGATTTTGGACCTTCTGTTATTCATGCTATCCATGCAGTTGCTGCAAGTGGAAAAAAAGAAGACTTTGATACACTGAAAAATATTATTCATAAGCGTGGGCTTAAGTACATTCGTGATTTTTTTGAACTTAAATCCAACAGAAAAGCGATTGATATAAGTGAAGTTGAACCAAAAGAAGTAATTTTTAAACGTTTTGCATCTGCTGCTATGAGTCTTGGTTCTATCTCCCCAGAAGCACATGAGACAATTGCGATTGCTATGAACACTATTGGTGGTCAGTCAAACTCAGGTGAGGGTGGAGAAGATAAAGCACGTTTTGGAACAAATAGAGTTTCAAAAATCAAGCAAGTTGCATCTGGTCGTTTTGGTGTTACACCTGCGTATTTACGTTCGGCTGATGAAGTACAAATTAAAGTGGCACAAGGTGCAAAACCGGGTGAAGGTGGACAACTTCCAGGGCATAAGGTTACTGCTTTAATCGGTAAACTTCGTCATACAGTTCCTGGTGTTACACTTATTTCACCTCCTCCTCATCATGATATTTATTCTATTGAAGATTTAGCACAGCTTATTTTTGACATTAAGCAAGTAAATCCTGTAGCTCGCGTTGCTGTTAAACTTGTTTCTACCATCGGTGTTGGAACAATTGCAACGGGTGTTACAAAAGCGTATGCAGATAAAATTATCATCTCCGGTGGTGATGGTGGTACTGGTGCTGCTCCTCTTACTTCGATTAAGTTTGCTGGAAACCCATGGGAGATAGGTCTAAGTGAAGCACATAATGCTTTAAAGGCAAATAATCTTCGTGGTATGGTAGAACTTCAAACAGATGGTGGACTTAAAACTGGTTTAGATGTAGTAAAAGCCGCACTTTTAGGTGCTGAATCGTATGCATTTGGTACGGGTGTTCTTACTATTGTTGGATGCAAAATGCTTCGAATTTGCCATGTAAATAAATGTTCAGTAGGTATCGCTACGCAAAATGAAAAACTTCGTTCAGAGTTCTTTAAAGGACATGTGGATCAAGTAATCAACTTCTTTACACTTTTAGCTGAAGATGTACGTTCGATTATGGCAGAGTTGGGTTATAAAACGATGGAAGAGATGATAGGTCAGGTCTCAGTACTTAAGGTTGTGAAAGATGACTTTGCCCAAAAATTTGACTTCTCTTCTATTTTACATGAAGAAGAGGGAATAAATACACACCAACAAAAATACAACCATCCTTTTGATGATAACACTTTTGAAAAAGGTGTTTTAAAAGAAGCTATGAGCGCTATTAAACATCCTGAACACCCTATTAGAATTAATAGAGAAATTAAAAATGTACATAGAAGTTTCGGAGCACTAGTATCGGGTGAAATTGCGCAGTATTATGGTGATGAAGGTCTTAAAGCAGATACTATCAAAATCAACTTAACGGGTGTAGCTGGACAAGCACTTGGTGCATTCTTGATTCCTGGTGTTTCTATTTACCTCAATGGTGTTGCAAATGACTACCTTGGTAAAGGTATGCATGGGGGTAAAATTATTATCACTTCTAAAAATGAGGGTGAAGATTTTTCTGCTGGTGGTAACACATGTCTTTATGGTGCAACTGGTGGAAAGCTTTATATTTCAGGATCAGTTGGTGAGCGTTTTGCTGTTCGTAACTCTGGTGCTTTAGCAATTGTTGAAGGATCAGGCGATAACGCATGTGAGTATATGACAGGTGGTATTGTTGTTATTCTTGGTCGTACTGGAATTAACTTTGGTGCTGGAATGACGGGTGGTATTAGTTTTGTATACGATGCTGATCATTCTTTTGTTGAAAATGTTAATCGTGAGTTAGTGGAAGCTGTACGAATCGATACAGATGAGGGTGCTGATGCAAGGCATCTACTCAAAAAATTACTTAAAGATTATGTTGTAGAAACTGAAAGTAAAAAAGCGAAAGAATTACTTGAAAACTTTAGAGTAGAGGTAAGAAATTTTTGGTTAATAAAGCCAAAAAATCTTACAAAACTACCTTTAAATATAGAAAAGGGGAACTAAAATGAAAGAATATTTAACAACAGAGAGAATGGACCCTAATAAAAGATTAGTAGTTGAAAGAACAAAAGATTTTGGTGAGATTTATGATGTTTTTAACGTAGCAGATGCCTCAACACAAAGTGATCGATGTATTCAATGTGGAGATCCTTTTTGTTTAAATAAATGCCCTCTTCATAATTACATTCCTCAATGGTTAAAGTCTATTGCTGAAAAAGATTTAGAGTTTGCTTTTAAACTTTCAAATGAACCATCACCTTTTCCTGAAGTAATGGGTAGAATTTGCCCACATGATAGACTTTGTGAGGGTGACTGTACGCTTAATGATGGTCATGGTGCTATTACCATTGGTTCTATTGAGACACACATAACAGAGGCTGGTTTTAAAGCAGGGTACAAACCTGATTTTCCAGGAATTACTACAGATAAAAAAGTAGCAATTATAGGAAGTGGTCCTGCGGGACTTTCTGCTGCGACATACCTTTTACGCTCAGGTATCGCTGTTACTATGTATGAGAGTGCAGATCGTGCTGGTGGTCTTTTAACATATGGTATTCCAGGGTTTAAGTTAGATAAAAAAATTGTACAAAGACGCGTGTCCTTACTTGAAGATGCTGGACTTAAACTTGTTTTAAATACAACAGTAGGTAAAGATATTACCTTTGAAGAATTAGCAGATACACATGATGCAATGTTTATAGGTGTTGGTGCTACAAAAGGAAAAAGCGCTTGCCTTGCTGGTGAAAAAGCTACAAATGTATATGCAGCAATGGGCTATTTAACTGCAATTCAAAAGAAAAATTTTAAATTGTCATACGATAAAAAGTATGATTTTAAAGACTTAAATGTAGTCGTGATTGGTGGTGGTGATACTGCTATGGACTGTGTACGAACTGCAAAACGTGAGGGTGCAAAGTCTGTAACATGTTTGTATCGTCGTGATGAAAAAAATATGCCAGGAAGTAAAAAAGAGTATAAAAACTCGGTAGAAGAGGGTGTAGACTTTACCTTTCTTGCATCTCCAAAAGAGATAGTTTTAGATGATAATGGACAAGCTATAGCTGTAGAAGCCGTAAAAACAAACCTTGGCATCAAAGGGGATGATGGTCGTCAAAAAATGGAAGAAGTAAAGGGAAGTGAATTTAGAGTCAATGCAGATGTTGTGATTATGTCACTTGGATTTGACCCTGTTGTTCCTTCATTTTTAGCTGAAAATGGGATTGAAACGAATTCATGGGGTGGTATTGTTATTAACGAAGAAACTTACGAGACTACAACTACAGGCATTTATGCTGGTGGAGACTGTTTTCGTGGTGCAGACCTAGTTGTAACAGCTGCCCTTGATGGTCGTGAAGCTGCAAGAAGTATCTCTAAATCTTTACTTAAATAGACGTTAGAAGAGAGATTATCTCTTCTAACGTATTGTATCAGACGTACTTAAATTTTCAGAATTTCTATACTTTTCTATTTCTTGTTGTACAAAATGATTAAAGTGTATACTATCAATTGGCTTTCTTAAAAAACGATGCACACCTATCTCTTTCATCTTTTTATAGCTTTCACGTGTTTCATCACCACTAATAGCAAAAAAAACTTTTTGAAGGTCTTTTCTTTTTTTAAAAAGTGCTGTCGCAAATTCATATCCATCCATTTCTGGCATGTGGATATCACTAAAAATGAGGTCAGCTCCATTTTTTTCAATGTATTCAAGTGCATGCAAAGCATTCTCAAAAGAATGTATTTCATCGTCATGCACACCCAAGTCTTCCAAAAAGGATTCAATAATCATTCGGACAGTAAAGGAATCATCTAATACTATTATATTCATTGCTTGTATTCTATTGTATTATGCATAATAAGGGACTTAAATTAATTTCTCTTTTTTAAATTAAAAAAAATATATAAATACAACACAAACCCTAGCTAAAATAAAGACAGAGCGATTAAATATAAAGTTTCTTTAAAAGAAATCATCTATAATTGCAAAGGATTTATTTCGATAGTATATAGGTACCGTTCATCAACTTAAGTGTAGAGGTGTTATTATACTACTAAAGAGACTATATATCGTAGTTTAAATAGAAATTTTCTAATGTAAAACAGGAGTTTTAGTGGAAAAAATAGTATTACTTATTCCAATCATTCCCATAGTTATAGCTTTTATGCTGATGTTTGTTAGTAAAAAAGAGCGTATTCCAAGAGTGAGTATCTTTCTCTCAAGTATGATAGCCTTACTTGGACTCTATGGGACATATCACGTAATACGTACGGATACTGTGATTGAAGGCTTTGGTGGTTTACTTATTTATAATGAACTCTCAGCAATTCTTATCCCTTATGTAGCGATACTTGGTCTTGTTATTCGTAAGTATGCAACGAAGTACATGTGGGATGAAGCAGGATATAAAAGATTCTTTATTCTTTTAAACTTTATCTTTTCAGCAATTTACCTTCTTATTATGAGTAATAACCTTATAGTTCTCGCACTTGCATGGCAACTACTAAGTATAAGCCTTTACCTTCTTGTATCTTTTAATGTAGGTTCTGATACTGCTGTAAAAAATGCACGTTGGATTATGATAATTCATAAAGGTGCTGACTTAGTATTTATTTTTGCAGTCATTTTAACCTATAAAACATTTGGAAGCTTTGATTTAGCAGTACTGAGTGCACAATGGCTAGAGATGAGTGCCTCCCCAATTACAGACCCTATGATATTTGTAATAGGACTTCTTTATCTCCTCGCAGCACTTATGAAGTCTGCAATTATGCCTTTTCATATTTGGCTACCCTATACCTCAGAAGCTCCAACCCCAGTGTCTGCTGTAATGCATGCAGGTGTTGCTAATGTTGGTGGGATTCTTCTTAATAAAATGGCATACTTACTCCTTCTAGCACCAGGTGTATTAAATATAGCCTTTGGTATTGGTCTTATAACTGCAATACTTGCAACTGTAATCATGCTTACCGTCTCAGATATTAAACGCTCCCTTGGATACTCCACTGTTGGACAGATGGGTTATATGATAATGGAAATAGGTCTTGGAGCTTTCTCTTTAGCTGTATACCACCTAATCGTTCATGGTATCTTTAAAGCTACACTCTTCTTAGAGTCAGGTGCACTTATTAAACTCGCACGTCATGAATCGAACCTTCCTAAACGTCTCTCTTATGAACTTTTTTGGGAAGAAAAACTTAAAAGTAAGGCAAGTAAGATATTTAACTACTTAGCCTTCTTAACAATCATACCAATAGTTGTCTTTATTGGTGTGAAAATGGTACTCAGTGAAGAGTTCTTTGACTTTAATGCTTCGATTATTATTTTAGCATTTGGTTGGCTGACAGGTACACAACTCTTTCTTTCATTCTTTAAAGTATCAAGAACGGAAACATTTAAAGTAGTTGTTGCCCTTATTAGTTCATTTATTATTATTCTCTTTACGTACGAGTTTGTCGGTTTAGCGCTAGAACATTTTTTATACCATGAACATGCAAGACTTTTTTATGAAGCAGCAACACTTAATATTACACTCCTCATGGCTGTAATTATACTCGTTGTTATTACAGTTGTAGGCTGGTTATTTATGTATAAGCAACACTTTATAGATGTTGAGGGTACGCAAAAAGCAAGTAAAATAGAATGGATGTTTTATAGATTCCTAGCTAAAGAAGGCTACTTCTTTAGCATTATTAAACGTATAAGAAAGGGTGGGAAGTTATAATGTCTGCTATTATAGTATTACTATTAGCTGGAGGGGTTCCTTACTACCTCCTTTTAGAGAAATTTACACCACTAAAAAGTAAACATATTTTCTTACTCAGTGGGCTTTTACTCCTTGGTGCAGTAGTGTCTTCTTTGTATATACCAAGTGGACATACAACTTCGATAGTAGTCATAGCACTCATAAGTGCTATTTTCTCTATATATAGGGCAACTAAAACTACTAACTTTTATAAACTTGGGTATTACCTTGTATTTGTAAATGCACCATTCTTTCTTCTCTTTGAAGACCAAGGTGCAGAGTATAGCTTGTCCTTACTCCTATCACTCATAGGTGTTTTCTTAACTGCACAGTTTTATGAAAAGAATTATGGAAGTGCAAACTACCACCACATTACAGGGATTACTCTTGCTACTCCTTGTATTGGTACATACTTAGCTTTTTATCTTATTGCACTAGCTCTGTACCCACCCTTTCCAAACTCTATCTTTTTTCTGAGTTATATATTTGAGAGTGAACCTAGTGTGCTTTGGTATATTGTTGTTAGTACTATTTTCTTTGGTAACTTTCTTTTAGCTATGCGTGTTATGCGAAAGACTCTGTTTGGTAGAGAAAACCCTACTATTCATTATGTTCACATGACTGTAAAAGAAAAGATTATTCATTCTATTGTTATTGTACTCCTACTGACACTTAGTGTCTTAGGACTTAAGGAGATGCTTCTATGAGTATTATAGAAAAACTCAATGCTATTAAGAGTAGTGTTCCCCATTACTGGCCTATAGGCTCATTTATTCATCATAACCCACTCAAAGGGTTTGAAGATATGCACTTTAAAGATGGACTCGCACATGCAAAGAGTATCTTTGGTGGTAAAGTATATATGGATTCATCGTATTTTATGGGTCTTTATAAAGAGGGTAAGATAGATATTCAAAAAATAGAATCGAACTTACAATACTTTCTTGATACAAACAAGCTGGAGATAGACTTAGATCTAGCTAAACACTTTCTTATGGAAGTAAGCCCACAATGGAATGAACTTAGAATTCAGTTTTTTCATAAACAAGAAGAGATAGATACAGACCTTTATACACATTTAGAGAAAAATTCCATCTTTAGTGATGATAAGGCTTGGTTACAAAAACTCATAAAGCATATGACGCTTTATGAGATTAATGACGCACTCTTTGGTGGTGATGCAAAAGATACTATTGAAAAAAATATTATAGAGTTTGTTTCACGTTTTTTAGATGAAGACCAAACAACCTTTAGTATGCCAAACAGAGAACTCGGTATGTTTGAGGCATTTAAACTTTATGAAAACTTTACGTATGAAAAAGATGTTGCAAGCTTTGTAGAAGAAGCACTTAAGACACTTCAAGTCAAAGATGTTGAAGCGTACTTTTTAACACACCTCCTTAAACTTCATGGCTGGGCAGGGTTTATTAAATACCGCTCTGAAGATTCAGACTATGCAAGACAACAAGAACACCCATCTTCACTTCTTGAGTATATGGCTGTACGTCTTTATGCAGAGGTACAAGCTGTGAAGAAAAAGAAACTCCGTGATTTTAGTATGTTTGAAGCACATGCTAAGAATAAGCTAAGTGATGTTATTTTACAACTTCTTAAGCATAAGAATATACTCTCAGGTTCAGCACTTGATGCACTTGAAGCAAATGAAGAAACATCGAGTATATTAAAGGGTCATATAAAAAGTGAACTCACCCTTGATGCTCTACAAATTCAACATGCAAGCGATGTTCTCAAATGTGAGCGTTCTTTAACTGACCTCGCTATTATTATAGAAAAGCTCAAAGAAGAAGAAGGCTATATCTGGCTTAAAGCACTTGAAGATAGTTACATTAAAGAGTATGTAGACAAGTTTACTACCTATGAAGTAGAAGAAGAAAAGCAACCACTAGCAACAGCAACCTTCTGTTTAGATGTACGTTCTGAAATTATTCGTAAGTCTATAGAAAATACAGGAGCATATACAACATACGGTGCAGGAGGATTCTTAGGAATTCCTATCGCATTTGTAGAGTTTGATAAGGCACATGAAGAGTTCTTAGCACCCGCTATTATAAAACCTAAAAATGTAGTGTTTGAAATACCCAAAGAATCTTCTGAAGCTTATAGAGCAAAAAAAGGAATCACAAAGACTACAAAAAAAGTTTTAAGTGATTTAAAAAACAATCCTTATACTCCCTTTATTACAGTTGAAGCTATTGGTTGGTTATTTGGTATTAACTTATTTGGTAAAACATTTTTACCACAAAGAACAAACAAACTCTTTGCTAAAATGAAAGCGCAAAAACCAAAGACAACATATACACTCGATAAATTATCAGATGAAAAGATAGAGTTCTATGTGCATAAACTCCATACTAAAATGATTGCAAGATACTTAGACACACACCTTGATGAAGAATTCTCAAAAGAAGATATTGACCAAGTATGGAGATACTTAGTATTTAAAGACCCTCTTATGTTAGATATTTCTACGAAGATGATTGAAAAGCTTAGTATTGAGTACCAAATTACACCTAAAGATTATGATTTTCAAAAGAATAAACTTGCAATGGTAGGATTTACACTCGAGGAGAAGGTTCATTATCTTAAAAAGTATTTAACAATGATTGGTCAGGTTGATAACTTTCCTGAGTTTGTAACCATTATAGGACATGGGAGTGTATCGGATAACAACCCATTTGAGTCAGCACTTGACTGTGGTGCATGTGGGGGAAGTATTAGTCTTCCAAACACACGAGCGCTTTGTATGATAGCAAATATGAAAGTAGTTCGAGAGAAACTCAAAGATGAAGCAGGAATCACTATACCTGATAACACTAAATTCCTTCCAGGTATGCATATAACTACTACAGATATAATCAGCTTCTATGATACTGATATATTGAGTGATGAAGAACTTAAAAGATTCTCTCAGGTTGCAAAAGACTTTAATGAGGCATCATTTGCTTCACGTGGTAAACGTGCTAAGCTTCTCCCCTATACAAACACAGATAAAGATGTAATGATTAAGTCTATGGACTGGTCAGAGCCTCGACCTGAATGGGGACTAGCGAATAATATGGGTGTATTTGTGGGACCGAGAAGTTCATCGCAACACCTTGATATGGAAAATAGATACTTTATGCATTCGTATGACTCAAGAATAGATAACGAAGAGGCTGCTATCCTAACAGGTATTTTTAATGGTCCTCTTGTTGTTGGTGAGTGGATTAACTTAGAGCATTACTTCTCTACAGTTGATAACCACATATATGGAGCGGGCTCAAAGGTATACCATAACATTGTTGCAAAGGTCGGAGTGTTTAGCGGTAACTATAGTGATTTAAAAATAGGTCTACCTACGCAGTCAGTATACTTAGAGGGTAAGGCATACCATGAGCCTGTAAGACTTCTTACATTTATAGAAGCACCCTTAGCAAAAGTCTTAAAAGCAGTGGAACATTCACTCGCACAACCATTTGTGCTCAATGAATGGATACGTCCAATAGTAATAGATAAAGAAGCTAAAAAAGTTTATTCTTACGAGTACGGTGCATTTATAGTAATAAAAGAATTAGATATATAAATACAAATAGTAAAGGAAATAAAAATGTATACAATAGAAATGGAAAAAGAGTGTAGTTGTTTTAAGAAAAGTAACCATGCAAGTGTTATGGAGTTTGAGTCAAGAGAAGATATGATTAACAAAGCACGTGTCTTAGAATGTCTTATGAACCAACAGTTCTGTATGAAACATTACTTTGAAGCCGTAGACTATGGTGAAAAGATTATTATACACAGTAGCGTAAGACCTATAGAAGAAGATGATGAAGACACAGAAGATGCAAGAGACCTTATTAACCAAAGTCCAATAGTTATTGGATTTGATGGAAGTCAGGTTCCTCCTAAGGATAGTGGAAGTAACTAAAACTTTATTGAACGTAGATAGTTACGCATATACTTTATTCAAAGTTAGCATGTCATACTATATTAAAAACTAATTGATTACATAAAGCTATATAATATAGCATTTATCTTTTATAAATAGTTTTTTCTATATTATTAAAGAAAAGTCAAAGGTTTTTTGAGTAAAATTCATCTTGAAAACATAAAATGTAGCTGATTAAAGAACATCTGAAGAATATTATTCAGATTTTTTCTTGAAGCTATGTCACTAATTATTAGACTTGGATAAGCAATTATACAAGTCTAATATCTATGTTTAAGTTATCATAGGGAGTAAGAATGTATTATATTGCAAAAGTTGATGCGGATATGTGTGCAGAGTATAAATGTAACACATGTACACTATATTGTCCAGAGGCTAACACGCTTATGTTCGACAAAGAAAGAAACACGTCGTATGTAGATGTTGATAGATGTAAAGGGTGTGAGTTGTGTGTCTACGTATGTACTGATATGCTTAGTAGAAACTGTGTTTCAATGCTAACACCTCACGAACTTAAAGAAGAACAAGCACTAGCTGCACAAAAGTAAATTTTAGGCATTTATGTCAAATTAACGGTAGAAATAAAAATTTCATAGGAGAACTTATGGCAAATCAAGGTCCTGCGTATTATTCACCATATCCTACTGCTACTTATGAGGGTGTAATTACACCACCAGAAGGTAAAGCACTATTATTGGAAGAAGTGGTTGAAGAAGAAAAAGCAATGAGAGAAGTTGCAAGAGTAATGTTAACAAGCGAAAATGCAACAATTTTCCCTGGTCCACAAGTATTATATGCTTACAATGAAGAAGCATCAAAGAAAGCTACACTTATTAAAGAAATGGCAGAAGTTCTTAATGCTAAAATGATTCCAATGTACGATTATAGACCAAAGTATCCAAAAATTGATGCTGAAGTTGAAATTAATCCAAACCATCCAAACTTAACAATTTGGCATAATAAGATTAAAGCAGCGATATTTATCGGTGTACATTGTCATTATGCGAATGTTGCATTAAAAATTGTAAGAGCAGAAACTGACTGTTATACAATTGCAATTTGTGGTTTGTCAGGGCATGAAGATGCTATGGCTACATTAAGAGATCAACATTCTTCAGAGCTTGCGAAATTTATCAAAATAGCTAGAGAAGTAAAATCAGAACTAAAATTATAGGAAAAGGAGAAACAAATGAGTAAAATTACTGATATGACAGCAACAAAAAACTGGTCTGGACAAACTTTAGTTACAGCAGACCATATGCTATTCGAAGCTCCTAGAACTAAACACTTTATGACTGGTTCAGAAGTTCTAAAAGAAGCAGTTAAAAGATGTACAGTAGATGCATCTGTATCTTACCCAATTACACCACAATCTGAAGCAGCACACCTTATTGGTGAGCTATGGGCAGAAGGTTATGTTGGTATGTATTTTAGAGGGGAAAATGAATTTGGTGTAATGGCTGAAGTTGCAGGTTGTGCAATGGCAGGTTCAAGAACAATTACTACTACTTCAGGTCCTGGTACATTAAGAGCAATGGAAAACTTTCCACAATGGTCTGGTACGAGAATCCCTTGTCAATTAATTCTAATGGCTCGTGGTATTAATTCACCACTTACAATTCAACCTGATAATCTTGAAGTTACATTTATGTTAGAAACTGGTTGTATGATTTGGTATGCTGAAAATGTTCAAGAGTTATTTGACATGAGTATTGCGGCTTTTATTGTTGCTGAAAAACCTGATGTTCATGTGCCTATCGTTACTGTAGTTGATGGTTTCTTTGTATCACATACAAGAGAATCTGTTATGCTTCCAGAAGATGATATTGCATTATTCCCGTATGAGCCATATAAATCTCCATTGCCTCCAATTGATTCAGAAACACCTCCTGGACGTTTTTTAAGAGATCCATTTGTAATGAAGTCTAACTATATTTCTTATGCAACACACGCTTCATGGCAGTGGGAAGTAAGATCAGCAGTTGAGAGATCACGTCCTTATGCAGAGCACTTTTTAGGTGGTCTTTTACATGAGACTGGTGACTTAGATGCTGAGATTGCATTCATCACTTGTGGTACTGCTTCTCATCAAGCAAAAGAAGGTCAAAGAGAACTTGCAAAACTTGGAATTAAATCTAAAGTTATCAAGTTAAGAACTATTAGACCATTCCCAACAAAAGAACTAGTTAAATCTTTAGAGGGTATTAAGCATGCGTGGGTACCTGAGTTTAATGTTGTTGGTTGGTTAGAAAAAGAAGTTAAAACTGCACTTTATGGAAAATCTGATACTAACATTATTGGTGGACCTCGAGTTGCCGGTGGTATGAGTTTACCAGCAGAAGCAATTATCCAAGAAGTTATGGAAGTGCTTAACCCAGGAAAAGGAGCATAGTATGGCAATAGATATTTATAAAATTAACCCTGAATTTAGAGACATTATGCCTCAAGAGATTATTGATCTTGAAGAAAATGCTACATGGGCTCAAAATCAAAAAAAACCACGTGGTATTAAAGAATTACCAGATACTAAAGAGTTACTTGAAGAGCACTCATTATGTGCTGGTTGTCCAGAGGCAGCTGCATTAAGATACGTTCTTGCTGCACTTCCTAAACCTGAGGAAACTATTATTGTTAACTCAACTGGTTGTACATCTTTAATGTTCCCTCACATTGCACTTCATACTGTGCATTCACTTTTTGGTAACCAAAATGCTGTTGCATCAGGTATTAAAAGATCATTAGCATGGAGATTTCCAGATAAAGTTAAAGACGTTGTTGTTTTAGCTGGTGATGGCGCTACTGTTGATATTGGTCTTGACTATACGCTTCAGTCTTTCTTTAGACAAGAAAAAATCACAACAATCTGTTTTGATAATGAAGTTTATGCAAATACTGGTGGACAAGAATCAGGTATGACTCCTAAAGGTCAAGTTTTTAAAATGGCACCTGAAGGTAAAAAATTTGAAAAAGTAAAAATGTGGGAGCTTGCTACTACATCTGGTTGTCACTATTCTATAAACATGACTGCATCTGCTCCAAAAGCTGTTGCAAAAGCTGTTAGAGAAGCAATTTTAATTGCGAGAGACATCGGACCAACATACCTTAATATATATACTCCTTGTATTCTTGAAATTGGACTAAGTGCTAATGAAGGACTTGGAGAAATGAAAGATCAAGATAAAGATAGATTTGCATCGTACAAGTATGTTTCAGATGAAGCTGCAGCGCACTTAATAAAATGTAAAGAAGAAGGACTTTTATAATGGCTAAAGATTCGATTAAAGTAAGACTTCCGGGTCTTGGTGGTCAAGGTGCAGTTACAGCTGCACATATTGCTGCAACTGCTGCTGATACTGATGGTTACTTCGCTGTTTCTAATCCATTTTTTGGTGCTGAAAAACGTATGGCTCCTTCAGAAAGTTATGTAAGAATAGGTACTGTTCCTATTTACGATAGAGGTGAAGTAATTTATCCTGATATCGTTATGATTTTCCACCCACAAGTTATTACTATGGGTAAATCATATACTATGCCTTTTTATGCTGGTATCAAAGAAAATGGTCTTGTTATTATTAACAGTGACGAAGATCTTTTAACTGATGTTGATAAAAAGATTTTAGATGATTTAAATGTTAAAGTTTTAACACGTGACTTTACTAAGTTTGCAATCGATCAAGCTGGTACGGAACTTGCAACAAACATGGCTATGCTTGGTGCTTTATTTGGAGCACTTGGGACTGTTAGTAAGCCTGCTATTGAAGAAGGAATTAAAGATAGATTCCTTAAAAAATATACGGCTTCTGGTGGTACTGCTACACTTGACTCAGTAATTGAGAAAAAATTTAAGAAGAAAAAAGAACTTATTGAAAAGAATCTTTCTACAGCATCTGCAGCTTTTGATTTAACTGCTGCATGGGCTAAAGAAGTTGGACTTGCTCAAATTCTAGAACCTTCTAAAAATAACAACGGTAACATATAATTTTAGTAACTATGCTTTTAGCATAGTTATTTATGCCCTCCTACTTATTACTAACTCTCTCTTAGATTTCTTTCTTAACTTTTTAAAACGTATTTATAAAATTATGAAATAAATTTATTTATAAATAGACATAAAATAATTAACTTATAAGGTAGACCCATGATACAATCATTTATTATTACAGGATTTTTAGGTGTTGGTAAAACAACGATGCTCACAAATACTGTAAAAAAACATTTTTCTGATAAGAAAGTAGCTATTGTCGTTAATGAATTCGGTGATATTGGCATTGATGGAAACATATTGAGTAATGTATACAGTGAAGTACTTGAAATATCTGAGGGTTGCATTTGTTGCCAGCTATCTGAAGAGTTTGAAAGTGGTGTTCTTGAAATTATTGAAAAATATAATCCTGAGATAATATTTGTAGAAACCTCAGGAGCATCTGAGCCCTTTCCTATCTTTTTATCATTACAAAACCTTAATGTATCTGTTGAGGGTATTATATGCGTAGTCGATTCTAAAAATATTGATTCTTACAAAGATAACTCTACTGCTAAGTATCAAATTGGTGGATCTAATATTATTATACTCAATAAGACAGATTTAGTTGATGAACCTACATTGATTAATGTAAAAAAAGATGTTCTGAAAATTAAAGAAGAGTTTAACATTAAAAATAATCTTACTGGAAAAACTGTATTTAATAGTTATGTAATTGATAATGCAGAGCAGGGTATTGTTACTAAAGAAGTATTTGATGGTCTGTATAAGGTTGATGATATTATTGGACTTGCAAATGACTATAAACATATGAACCATACAGCAGAAGATTCTATTACACAGCAAGTTGCTTATTTAAATGAGAACATTGAATTTATGGATTTAGATTATTTACTTAAACATATACCAAAAAGTATTTATAGAGTGAAGGGAATAGTTAAAGTAAAAGATGTTTCTAATCCACTTGTTGTAAATTATTCATTTGGGAATGTTTCATTTGATGAACTCAATGCGTATAAAAATTCTTCAATTCTCATCTTTATTGGAGAGAATATTAAAGATGACGTTCATAGTTTGACAAAAGAGTTCGATTTTTTAAATATTCCCAAATTTAGTATTAAGCCATAGTCCTGTATACCTTGGCTTTGAATCATCCATTATTTTAAATTTATTATTTTATATTTTTAACTAAAAAGCGTAATGAGAGTAAAGAATAATTATGCTAATATTCCTAAAAATTATAGAGTGTAAAGGACAGAAATGACAACTGGAAAAGTATTAGACTTATATATGACTATGCCAGATATGATACGTGTAGGTCATCGTATGCGTTGTGAAGATTTTGATTGTGATATGAGTGGAATCGTTGGCGGAAGAGATTACGACAATGGAGTTGAACATGAGATTCTATTAGTTTCACAAAAAAGTTACGAGCTTATTGAAGAAGCAGAACTTGTTGTTGATAAAGGTATTTTACTTGAAAATATTTATGTAGACATTGACCTTAACCATCTTAATAAAGGTTCTATTATAGAAATAGGGGAGACTCTTTTTGATGTAACAGGACCATGTAATGCTTACGGTTATCTTTATGCATTAGCACCTGAAATACCAGAACTCATTAAAGGCAAACGTGGTATTTTTATTTCTCCTGTTGAATATGGTGCTGTAGCTGTTGGGAATGATGTTACAATTATAAAAGCTGTTTAACCTTCATATAAGTGAGTTGATAACATGAAAAAAATTGGTATAGGAATAGATTATAGTAATATTTGTAAAGATTACAATACATCTTATTTAGATAGAGACAACACAGATCCAGCTACTAAAAAATGTATGAAAAAAGTAATGGTTTGGACAAATGACTTTTTGTCAGACCTGTTAAAAGACTTTGACTACAACCTGCATAATTTGACTTCAACTTCCTTAGTAAGTGTAGAGAATTTGGCTTCTAAAAGATTTCTTTTTTATTCTTTAGAAAAAGAAATTACAATACAAAACTATATTGCGCAAAAAGAGTATAAGGAATATAAAGGTTTAATCTCATGGGAACAAGAAGAAAATGATGCAATACTGATTAAAAATGATGAAGATGGTGGAGCAATTTATTTTTACTTTAATGAAGACTCTCGAGTAAAAGAATGGATTAGCACAAAACTAGCAGATTTTTCCTTGGATGAAGTTCCTTTTGATATAAATTAAGAACAATCAAGTTCTTAATTTATCATGGTATAACTATTCTGCTACAGCTACTTCTAAAGCAGTTGATTCCCAAATACCGTGTTTAGTACAGTAACCATGAGCAACAAGTTTAAGTTTTTTACCAGTTGGTCTGATGTTAAAAGTTACTTCAGCATGTGATTTTTCATTTCCTAATGTACCAGGTACGAAAGTTGTCATTGCTAATTTCGTTTCACCATTGAAAAGTGTAATACTTTCGATGTAATGATCAAAATCATCTGGATGTGTATATTCGTTACCCATTTTAACATTAACTGAAAGCATCTCGCCTTTTTTAGCTTCACCATCTACTGTGATGAATGGAGAGTGACGGTCTATTAA
Organism: Sulfurimonas sp. SAG-AH-194-I05; assembly: GCF_029215955.1. Taxonomy (GTDB): domain Bacteria; phylum Campylobacterota; class Campylobacteria; order Campylobacterales; family Sulfurimonadaceae; genus Sulfurimonas. The sequence goes on along the minus strand of NZ_JAEMVA010000016.1, from coordinate 18,792 downwards.
GTCTTTTTTTGCTTCTCTTTCTACTGAATCTATATCAACATATTTGTTAATCTTTGGCATGTGGAATCCTTGTGTTTTATATTTTATGTCGGCATTGTAACGAGTAAAACATTTACCTAAACATAAAGTGTATTATATTTAGCTTCTTTAAGTTATTTATAAACTTTTAACCAAAAAAGAGATAGAATCGCGATACGAAATATAAAATAAAAGAGTTTACACATGTTAAAACCATTACTAATTGAAATCGGTGTTGAGGAACTTCCAGCAGTTCCACTTTTAAAAGAGCTGAAAAACATAGAAAAAAAATACGCTGCTATTTTAGAAAAAAATTCTCTCTTTTGTGATTTTGAATTTTATTATACTCCTCGTCGTTTAGTTATTTGGCATGAAAAATTTCCAACATCACAAGCAGACAGTGTAGAGGAGTTTTTTGGAGCTCCACTTAAAGTAGCATATAAAGATGGTGAGCCAACTCCTGCTGCTAATGGTTTTGCAAAAAAATGTGGTGTAGCTTTAAGTGAAATAGGAAAGGGTGAGAAGGGTGGTAAAGAAGTTCTTTATTACAAAAAAGATGTAAAAGGTCAAGAATCTACAGAACTTTTAAATGGTATGATAAATACGTGGATTAAATCTTTAGAATTTGGTAAGTCTATGCGTTGGGGGAGTTTAGAAGAGAGTTTTATTCGTCCTATTCGTTGGGTGAATGTAATGCTTGATGATACACTTGTAAATATTGAACTCTTTGGTGTGAAATCTTACAAGGCTACTTTTGTGCATAGGATATCTAATTTTGATGCCATTACTATTGATACGGCTAAAGAATATTTTGAAACTTTAAGAGAGGGTGGCGTTACTTTATTTTCATGTGATAGACGTGAAAAGATTCTCAGTGATTTTAAAAGCATTGAAGAGGAAACAGGTTTTGGTATAGAAATAGATGATGATTTACTTAATGAAGTAATCGCAATTACTGAACATCCGACTGCACTTTTAGGTACATTTGATGAAGCGTTTCTAAGACTTCCTCCTGAGGTAATCATTACATCAATGAAAGAGCATCAAAGATATTTTCCAGTTTTTAAAGATGGAAAGTTAATAAATAAATTTTGTGTTGTTTCAAATGCCTTAACAAATAATTTTTCTCTAGTAATAGAAGGAAATGAAAAAGTTCTTCGTCCACGTTTAGCGGATGGACTTTTCTTTTATGATAATGATTTAAAAAATGGATTAAAAACGGATGGTTTAGAAAAAGTGACATTCTTTAAAGGTTTAGGAAGTGTAGCAGACAAAATCACAAGAGAGACAAAAATTGCAAATACTCTTTTTGAGATGTATACACCAAATGCTTCTAAAGAAGATTTGCAAAAATCAATTCATTTAGCTAAAGCCGATCTTATGAGTGAAATGGTGTATGAGTTTACTGAGCTTCAAGGTCTTATGGGTGGCTATTACGCAAAGGCTGCTGGTGAAAATGAAGAGGTTGTAACTGCTATAACTGAGCAGTACTTACCAGATGGAGAAGAGAGTGCTTTACCATCAACTCCTTTAAGTGCAATAGTTGCTATGAGTTTAAAACTTGACACACTCTTAGCACTTTTTAGTGTTAATCAAATCCCAACAGGGTCACGTGACCCTTTTGCACTTCGTCGTGCCGTTAATGGACTTGTAAGAATTACAAAAGAACATAATTTTTCTTTTGATGTAGTGCGTACTTTAAAAGACTTAGCATGTGGATATGAAAATATTGACATGGAAAAACTCGAGAGCTTTTTCTTAGAACGTGTGAAACAGTACTTTAAAGGTGTGAATCCTTCTGTAATTGAAGCTGTATTAGCTTCAGGGGAACGTGAACTTTTAGCACTTGGACAGAAAATAGAAGCACTTGACAAGATTGTAAATAGCAAAGGTTTTTCTGAGTACTCATCAACATTTAAAAGAGTGGCAAACATTACAAAAGATATTGATTTAGCTGATGTAAAATATATCAATAAATGTCTTTTTGATGTTGAGGCTGAAGCTGCTTTATTTAAGAGGTATTGTGAAGTTAAAGAATGTACTTATGACAACTATGAGTTAGAACTTGAAGCACTCTTAGGTTTAAAACCTGAGTTAGACAAGTTCTTTGAAGATGTTATGGTAAATGTTGAAGATGAAGCTGTTAAAAACAATAGAAAAGCTTTAGTAGCATCCGTATATAAAAGTATATTAAAAATTGCAGATATTAAGGAGGTAAGCATATAATGAGAATTTTACAAACCTTTATCACCTGTTCATTGCTTTTCTCACCATTTCTTATTGCGCAACATATTAGCACTACGAAACTCGTAAATGAAGCAAAAAAAAGTGCAGGAGAAATGAAAGCGAGTACGCTTAAAAAACTAATAGATAACGAAGAAGCTGTTATTGTTTTAGATATTCGTGAGCCTGAACAACAACAAGACGGTGAGATTTATGCTGATGAATCGTATATGATTACACGAGGAAACCTTGAATTTCAAATAAGAGATAAAGTAAAAGATAAAAATGCTCTTATTGTGACATATTGTCGTGCTGGAAATCGTGGTGCTTTTGCAGCACAAACACTTCAGTCTTTAGGATATAAAAATGCTATAAGTCTTAAAGGTGGCCTTAAAGCTTGGGCACAAGCAGGATACCCAGTAGAAACTGAACTCGGTGTTATGATTCTTCAAAAAGAAGAGGAGTAGTTTATAATTTTCCAATCATTTCTAAATACAGGTCTTCAACTTTTTTTCTAGCCCATGGAGTTTTTCTTAAAAATTTTAAGCTTGAATTGATTGTTGGATCAAATAAAAAACATCGTATATCTATCTCTTTACTGAGTTTTTTCCAACCATACTTTTTCACTAAATCTTCTAAAATATTTTTTAACTTCATTCCATGCAGTGGATTATTTGCATTTTTTATTGCTTCGCTCATATGTTTTGTCCTTTTGATAATCTAATTATAACCATTTGTTTAGATTATTTATGTATATTTACTCTATAAATTACGAGGAATATTCATGATAAAAACTCTTTTGGTCTTACTCTCTCTAACATTTTCATCTCTTGCGTCAACTGATGTGAAAGAATCTGTAGTAAAAATTTACACTGTTTCAAAAATACCAAGCTATACAACACCTTGGAACTCTAGTATTAGCCGTTCGCATGGATCGGGAAGTATTATTGCAGGAAATAGAATCTTAACAAATGCACATGTTGTAGCAAATGAAACTTTTATAGAAGTAAAAAGACATGGCGATACCAAGAAATATGAGGCAGAAGTAGAATTTATTGCACATCAAGCTGATCTTGCGATTTTAAAACTTAAAGATGAAAGTTTCTTTGAGGGAACTACAGCACTAGAATTAGATGGGCTTCCCAAATTTGAAGAAGATATTGCAGTGTATGGCTTTCCCGTTGGTGGAGATAGTTTAAGTGTAAGTCGTGGTATTGTCTCACGAATAGAGCATAAACGTTATGCGCATTCAGGTGAAATATTTCTTGCTATTCAGGTTGATGCTGCTGTAAACCCTGGAAGTAGTGGTGGTCCAGCTATTTCTAATGGAAAAATTGTAGGTGTAGTGATGCAGCAACTTACCCGTTCTCAAAGTATAGGTTATCTGGTTCCAGTTGAGATAGTACGACATTTTTTAAATGATATAAAGGATGGAAAATATGATGGTTTTGCACATTTAGGAATAAGTACACAAACAATGGAAAACGAAGCATTACGTGATGTATACCATATGGATAAAAACCAAACAGGTGTCTTGATTATAGATATTTCAAGCAAGTCAAATGCATATAAAAAACTGCAAGAACATGATATTCTTCTTTCTATAGATGGACATATTATTAACAATGATGGTACAGTTGATTTTATTAAAAATAAATTTACAGCATATAAATATTATATAGATCAAAAACAGATTGGAGAAAGTGTAGAACTTGACATTTTACGTAAGGGAAAGAAAATGGCAATGCATGTGGTTATTAATACGGTTGCAAATGACAACCTTTTAGTAAATACTATAACACATGATGCAACGCCAAAGTACCTGGTATATGGAGGATATGTTTTTTCTCCACTCTCAAGAAACTTACTTGTAAACAATCGTTCAACTCTTTTACGTTTACGTGAAGCTGCTGGTGAATGGGCTACAGAAAAGAGAGAAGAAGCTGTAATACTCCTCAAAGTTCTTGCATCATCTGCAAACAGAGGTGATCATAATTATTCTCTATGGATGGTAGATAAGGTTGATGGAAAAAACTTTAAAAATTTTGCAGAGTTTATTCAAATTATTCGTAATTTTAGGGGGAAACATCTTATTATTGAAAATGAATCAGGTGTTAAAATTGCTATAGACAGAGACAAAGCAAGAGAATTAGAACAAGTTATTTTAAATCGATACGACATTAAAAATTCTATAAGATGGTAAGTCTTGTATGATGTAGCCATTATAGGTGCAGGTATAAATGGAACTAGCATCGCTTATGCGCTTATGCAAAAAGGTCAAAAGGTTGTCATTTTTGACATGAATGGCATTGCTGGTGGGGGGAGTGGTGCTGCTGGTGCTTTTATATCTCCTAAATTTTCAAAATATGGAGATTTAAGGAAAGTTTTAAATGATGCCTTTATCTATTCCATGGATTTTTATGAAAAAAAATTCCCACATTTACTACAAAAATCCCCATTAATTCATATAGCTAAAAATGAAAAAGATAATGAAACTCTGCGTTTTTTTAAAAAAACAACATCTCTACAATTAAATACATTGCGTGAAAATATATATGAAAATGAAACAGTTTGTATTGATGCTGGGATTGTAGATGCTTCAAATATGTGTAAAGCATTATGTAAAGATGCACACTTTTTACAAATAAAAGTAGACAGTCTTAGCTTTAAAGAAACGCACTGGGTTATAAATAAATGCCATACAGCTAAAAAAGTTATTTTAGCAACGGGAGCATATGAAGAAATTATAAAAGAAACGTATATCCCTATTCGTGGTGTATGGGGTCATAGAATAGATGTCCAAACGAGTACAGAAAATAAAAATTCTCTCCATCAAGAAGTCTCGATTTCCCCATCAAAAGATGGGTTATTAGCTATTGGTGCAACGCATGATACAAAGTATCATCCTCAAACGACTACAAAACCTTATGATTACGAAAGAGGAAGAGAGGAACTTCTTTTAAAAGCTTCACGGACAATAAACTTACAAGATGTAGAAGTTATAAAAGATTATACAGGCTTACGTTCGGGAACTTCAGATTATTTGCCACTATTGGGTTCTTTAGTGATTTCAGATAAAACACTTGCAAATAAAAATATTGATTTTGAAAGAAAACCTACAAGTTATAGTATATACGATTATTATCCAAACCTTTATGTGATAAATGGAAGTGGAGGATATGGTTTTGTCTTAGCTCCTTATTTAGCGAAGCAATTATGTGAATATATTGTAGACAAGAAGCCTATACATAAAATATTTTCTCCAGCAAGATTTTTTTATAGGTGGGCTAAAAGACGATAGCTTTGATAGAATTATTGGTATAGATTATGCTTATTATTATATAATATTGATTGATTTATTTTATTGTACTATAATTAAATCAAAAGGAAAATATATGAAATTCAAATACTTATTAACTTTGTTATGTGGAACCTTTCTTGTTGCAAATTCTTCTTTTGCTCCAAATAGTGATTGTAAGAAATGTCATCCAGATATTTATAAAGAATATGAAACGAGTATGCACCGAAAATCAACTGTATTTTTAGATCCTATTCATAAAGCAATATGGGATAAACATCCTTTAAAATCAAAAAAAGAGCAATATAAATGTGCAAAATGCCACACACCGACTGCTAATAACCTCTCAGACATGTTAGGTAAAGATACGAAGGGTATTCCCGATATTGAAAATTCTACGCATACAGAGGGTATACTATGTACCTATTGTCATAGAATAGAGTCTGTCCAATACGGTAACAAATCAAATACAAATAAAATTTCACAAGATAAAGAATACTATTTTGGAAATATTAGAGGTAAGCAACGTAATACTTTTCATTCTTCAACAAATGATAATACTCATTTTATGAATGGTGGTGTTTGTATGGGTTGTCATTCTCATAAGAAAAACAAAAAGAATTTAGACGTATGTATAACCGGAAGTAAAAATGAAAACTCTAAGGAAAATTGTATTACATGCCATATGCCAAAAGTGACAGGAGATATTTCCACAAAAAGAGATACACTAAGACACTCCTTTCATGGTTTTCCTGGAACAAATTCAAACCAAGATATGTTAGCAAAGTATATCCATATTCATATGAAAAATGATGCTGAGAAATTTCATATATCTATTTATAATGAAAGCCCACATGATATGCTCCTTCATCCTTTACGACTAACAAAGTTACTTGTGCGTGTGGAGCACAACAAAATTGTAAAAGACCTAAAACAAACAGTATTTGCACGTACAATAGGAAGAGATACTACTCCTTTACCTCCATGGCTAGCAAGTGAAGTTATTAAAAATACTATGATTAAAGCAGATGAAACAAGAGTCATCACATACAAAAAAGCACTTAAAAAAGGTGATAAAGTAACTGTGACATTAGGGTATTATTTAGTGAATCCAAAGTTATTAAAAAAATTCGGTCTTGAAAAAGAAGGGAATGCTGGTACATTCAAAATATTGAAGCAGCATATATTTACAGTTAAATAAAGGAAAAAAATGATTAAAAATGTATTAGTAGTTGGTACAGTAGCAATACTCTTTTTAAGCGGTTGTGCAACAAACACAGGACCAGAATATGATGGTACCTCGTATCGTCAAATTAAAAGTGTAATGACAGGTGTCATTGTTAGTAGTAGAGGTGTTGTGGTTAAAGACAGTGGAAGTGGTAAGGTTGTTGGTGGACTTATAGGTGCAATTTTGGGATCTACCATGGGACGAGGTGTGGGAACTACTTTGGCATCACTTGGTGGTGGAGTCGCGGGTGCTTATACTGGGAATGAAATAGGTAAGTCTGATGCAAATGAATTAGTAGTTGAGCTAAAAACAGGACGCAAAATTGTTGTTATTACTACAAACGTACATCTTGTTCCTGGAGATGTGGTTGAAATTATTAAAGATGGCAATAAAGTAGCACAGGTAAATAAACTTAAATAATAACACAGTATAATTACAAAAAATTAATTAAGGCTTTTACATGGCAACATACGTTTTTGGACATAAAATACCAGATAGTGACTCGATAGTAGGCGCTATCGCTCTTTCTTACTTGAAAAATCAACTAGGTGAAGAGTGTATCCCTGCACGTCAGGGTGCTATCTCCGCTGAAACACAGTTTATTTTAGACAAGTTTGATGGTGAACTTCCTCTTTTAAAAACTTCAGTAGCAGGTGAAAATGTATATATTGTCGATTCAACTGATAAAATTCATTTTCAAGATGATATAGATGAAGCTACTATTTTAGGTATTTTCGATCATCATAAATTAGGTGATTTAACTACTTCTACTCCCTTAGAGATGTGGGTACGCCCTGTTGGATGTTCAAACACTATTATAAAAGAAGTATACGATTACCATGGTGTAAAAATTCCTAAAAATATTGCGGGTATGATGATGTGTGCAATTTTAAGTGACACTGTTATTTTTAAATCACCTACATGTACGAAGATTGATACAAAAGCGGTAAAAGAATTAGCACAAATTTGTGGGATTGAAGACTATAAAAAAATTGGTATGGATATGTTCATAGCAAAATCACAAGTAGATGGTGCGTCCGCACGTAGTTTAAATAAACGTGACTATAAAGCATTTGATATGAACGGGCAACAAGTTGGAATAAACCAACTAGAAATGGTTGATATTTCAGTTTTAGATCCACGCATTGATGAACTTATGCAAGATATGAAAGCTTTAAAAGAAGAAGAGGGTCTTCATACGATGATTGTTCTTTTAACAGACATTATGAAAGAGGGCTCAATGCTTCTAACTGTGAGTGATGATACAAGTAAAATAGAATCAGCATTTGATTTAAAACTACACAATTCTAGAGTTTGGATGGATGGTGTTTTGAGCCGTAAAAAACAGATTATCCCTTTTTTACAACCTCAGTTTTAACTTTTACTTTTAAATTTCCACATGCTTACATGTGGAAATATTTCTAAATCGAAAGCCTGATTCCAACAGGACAATGATCAGACCCTGTAATATGATCAAGAATAAAAGCCTCTTCTAAATTTTCGCACAAGTCTTCACTTATAAAAAAGTAGTCTATTCTCCATCCTACATTTTTTAGTCTTGCACCTGATCGGTAGGACCACCAACTGTATCTATCTGCCTCATCACCATTTACATAGCGGAAAGTATCTATATAGCCATGGTCAATAAGTTTATCCATCCATTCTCTCTCAATAGGAAGGAATCCTGATGTTTTAGAATTTGCTTTTGGATTTTTAAGGTCAATTTCTTTGTGTGCAGTATTTACATCTCCACAAATAACAATAGACTTTCCCTCTTCACGTAACTTTTCACAGTATGCTAAAAAGTCATCATAAAATTTCATTTTATGGGCTAGTCTTTCTTCATTTTTTTGACCATTTGGAAAGTAAACATTAAAAAGGACGATATCATCATAATGTGTTTCTACAATACGACCTTCTGCCGTAGTATCCACATGCTGGCATGTGGAATTATAATCACTTTGAAGTGTGCTCCACGTCATTGTACCGCTATAGCCTTTTTTTGTAGCAGAATTTACGATAATATCTGTATATTCTTTTTCAAACAATCCCTCTGGTATTTGTTCTTCTTGCGCCTTTATCTCTTGAAGACATAAAATATCTGTTTGACGTTCATCTATCCATTTTAGTGCCTCTTTGTTGCCAACAGCACGAATTCCGTTTACATTCCATGAGATTATTTCTATAGAGTCTGACATATGTTATTTTCCTAAAAAAGGTACTTTGACCTTGTGTTTATTTAATTTTTTTGCACCTTGGAGTATTTGTAAAAATTCATTTTGAGTAAGAACAGGTACGTCTATCTCACGTCCCATTATTTTTCCAATACTTTTTTGCTTTGCATCAAATAAGGCTAAGTCTTCATTCGTGCTTACGACTAAAAAGTCAGCGTTATTATCTTTTGCTTCAAGTAAAACTGTTCCAGCCATAAGGTAAGAAAGTTCTGTAGCATTTGTCGGAATATCAAAATGTTTTGATTGAAGAGAAACATATGTAGCTCTGCTTTGCGTAATAATACTTTCAAATGTACTCTCTGCGAGCGCACAATAAAGTGCAATATTAAAGTTGTCAAAATATTGTTCTATTGAATCTATTACTTTTTCTGTTATTTGCTTTTTTGGAGGATAATTCACAATTCTATATTTTAATGATGATTTATTGCTAATACCATCTTCACAGTTTAAAAGATTAAATATTTCATCTTTTAAAGTGTTGTCTTTTTTCACTATATCGAGTGCTAGTAAAATTACATGTTCACCAATATAGTCATTATTAAAGTGCAAAGTATTCGAAGCATAATATTCTAACATATATGTTTTATTTGCAATTATTACAGCTTTTTCATCCTCAGACATATACGCATCAAGAAGAGAAAGTTTTTCTTTATAATCTTTTGTATCAATTATAAGGTCATGTATAGCTCTTTTTATACTTAAGGGTTCAAGTATAAGTTCTTGTTTATCATTTATTAAACTCTCAACAGTAGCATCGGAGGATGTGAAAAGAGTATTGACACGAAGAAAAAAAGTTTCATCGCTAAGGTATTCAAATTTTTCGATACTAAAGATTGTCTTTAAAACATCATTTATTGTAGTAACGGAGTCATGTTGTATTTCGTATTTTTTGTAGTAGGGGAGATAGTCAGTTTTACTATCAAATTTAAAAAGTTGTACTTCTATCATTTATAAAATCCAAATATTTTTTTTGTATTTTACAAGAAAATAGCTTACACGCATCATAGAGAAAGTTCTCTATGATAAAGTTAAGTATTATACGAAATCTACTTTTGTGAGGTGATGTTTCATTCCAAGTTCAGCAGCATCACAACCAAGTGCTAGACCTAGCATTTGTTGCATGTGAAGAACAGGAAGTTTTACTTCACGTCCTATGGCATGTGAAGCATGACCTGTTTGCGTATCAAGTTTAAGGTGACATAATGGACATGGAGTTACCATCCAGTCTGCATTACCATCCATAGCTCCAGCGATTGCATTCCCTGTTAAAATTGCTGCAGTTTTTGGTGCTTGAAGTTCCACATGGAAACCACAACATTTATTTTTTTCTTCATAATCAACAGTAGCACCACCACATGCAATGATTAAATCATCTAATGAAGTAGGGTTATATGGATTTTCAGGAGTTTTGTGCGTTTCATTTTGAAGCTCACTAGGTCTAATGTTATGACAACCATAAAAGGGTGCAATATTAAACTGACTCAGTGGTGTAACCACCATCTCTTTTACTTTGTCAAGACCGATATCATCGATAATAGCATATAAAAAATGTGTGATTAGTGAAGTACCTTTGTACTCTAAACCAACTTCTTCTAATTTTTCATTTACTCTTTTTTTAAGGTCAGCATTGTTATCTAAACGGTGCTTCGTCATTGCCGTATTAAGCTGACATGTATTACAAATAGTAACCATTGTTAATTCATGTTTCTCAGCATAAGCAATATTTCTAGCATTTAAAACTAAAGATAAAAAGTCGTCATAATCTTGTAAATGAGAAGCCCCACAACATGATGCTTCTGTTAGTTCTACAAGTTCGATTCCTAATTTTTCTGCGACTGCATATGTTGACATGTATTGCTCAGGTGTACTTTGTTTTGCAGTACAACCAGTAAAAAGTGCATATCTTAATTTTCCCATTTCTTACTCCTAAAACTTAGCTGTAGTAGATGATGCTACAAGTTTTTTGATTTCATCCATATTATCGGATTTTGTGATTCCCCACGGTGGAACAATTTTACCTTTTACAAACATTCTTGCTGCAACAGGTATATGTTTAACAATTCCAGCCATTTCGGAATAAAGCACTAATCCACCTTCATCAAGTACACCAAATCTTTTAATAGAATGATGAAAACCAACTGCATGACGCGTAGCCACATTTGATACTGCTACATCTTTTTGGAAAATCATATTATGAAGTTTACCAATTTTTTCAATTGGATTAATCTCTTTAGGACAAGCTTCTTGACATTCAAAACATTTAACACAGTCCCAAACACCTTGCGCAGATTCATTCATAGCAGAAATTCGATCGGTACCATCTTCATCACGAACATCAGCTTCAAAACGGTATGCTGCTGCAAATGCTGCTGGACCAAAGAAGTCTTCGTTTATTGCAACAACAGGACATGCATAATGACATGCTCCACATTGAATACAAAGGTCAGCTTCATCTAAAGTATTTGCTTCTGCTGGAGAAACAAGGTTCTCGTGCGTAGGAGCTTCATTTACATCTGTAACAAGGTATGGCGTTACAGCTTCATGTTTCTCCCAAAAATCACCCTTATCGATAATCATATCTTTAATGGCTCTTTTGATACTTAATGGTTCAAGCGTAAGCTCATTTCCAAAAAGTGCAACTAAACCATTCATGCTTTCTTTACATGCAAGTGTTGATTTACCATTTACTTTAATGGCACATGTTCCACAAATACCGTGACGACATGATCTTCTATAAGAAAAACTACCATCGTGGTCCCATTTAATTCTATTTAAAATATCTAAAACAACTTCTTCTGAAGTTACTTCCATTTCATAGTTTTCATAGTATGGAAGATAATCTTCGTCTGCATTAAAACGAAATACTTTGAAAGTTACTTTTTGTGTAGTAATTGTACTTGTACTCATAAGTTTTCTCCCTTTACCTAGTAAGTTCTAGCTTTAAGTTCATGTTTGCCAAGAACGACATCCATGTAGTCAAGTGAAATATCACCATTTTCATCCATATAAGCCATAGTATGCTTAAGGAATTTATCATCATCTCTTGTTTGAAAATCTTCTCTAAAGTGAGCACCACGACTTTCTTCACGTGCAACAGCACTCTCAACGATAAAGAGTGAGTAATCAAGCATGTGACCAAACTCTAAAGCTTCTTGAAGTTCAGTATTAAATACTTTTGATTTATCTTGAATTCTGATGTTTTTATATTTTTTACGAAGTTGTTTAATGGTTTTAATAGCAAGGTCAAGAGTTTTCTTACTTCTAAATGCTCCTGCATTTGCTGTCATACATTGTTGTAATTCTTCTCGTAATGCTGGTACTTTTTCACTTCCATTGTTTGTCATAACAAAATTAATTTCATTAAGTGCAGTTTGTGCATCTTCTTGTGTTGCAACACGTAATTCTATTTTATCGACATCTTCTACCATTGTTTTACCAACAAATTTACCAAAAAGTAATGCTTCAAGTACTGAGTTTGCACCAAGACGATTCGCTCCATGAACAGATACACATGAACATTCACCAGCAGCATAAAAGCCTTCAATAAATTCAGTGCTGTTTTTTCGAGCACGTCCTGCAATATTGACTGGAATACCACCCATAGAATAATGCGCAGTTGCTGAGATTAAAATAGGCTCTTTAATCATGTCAAGACCTAGAAAAGTGATAGCTAGTTCACGTAATTCAGGAAGTTTATTCATGATAAGTTCACGTCCAAGATGTGTAACATCTAAATACACTGCATCTTTTCTTGGACCAACTCCACGACCTTCACGAATCTCGTTAAGGATTGCACGTGCTACAACATCACGAGACGCAAGTTCCATAGCGTTAGGAGCATATTTCGTCATAAATCGCTCACCCTCGGAGTTCTTGAGTTGTCCACCTTCACCACGAGCAGCTTCAGAAATTAAAACACCATTTCCTGAAAGTCCTGATGGGTGAAATTGTACAAATTCCATATCTTCTAAAGGAAGACCATGACGTGCAACGATAGAAAGACCATCACCAGTATTTGCATGTGCATTTGAATTTATTTTATAGCTTCTAGCATAGCCACCAGTTGCAAACATTACTGATTTTGCATTAAATATAACTGTTTCCATATTTCTAATGTTAAATGCAACTACACCTGATACTTTTCCATCTTTATAGATGATGTCAGCTGCATACCATTCGTCCCAAAACTTAACACCTACGCGATCAGCTTGTTCATAAATCGTTTGAAGCAAGGTTAAACCTGTTCTATCTTTAGCATAACATGCACGAGGAGAAGATTGTCCTCCAAAAGGGCGTTGTGCAATTTTTCCATCAGGAGTACGACTAAATGCTGCACCCATACCTTCTATCCATCGGATAGTTTCAGGAGCTCTTTCACACATAAAAGTAACAGCATCTTGATCCGCTAAATAATCGCTTCCCTTTACTGTGTCAAACTCATGAAGTTCGATACTATCAGCATCACTAAAGGCTGCATTAATACCACCCTGCGCAGCACCGGAGTGACTTCTTAGGGGGTGTAACTTTGTAATAACGGCAACTTTTTTGCCTGCACTTTGCAACTCTCTTGCTGCCGCACAACCAGCAAGGCCAGCACCAACAATAACTGCATCGTAAGTATAAATTGGAATACTCATTAACTCATCCTTCAATTTTAGAACTAAAATAATGCCGATTATAGCGTGTGTAGACTTTGAATATCTTAAAGGAATAACAAATTATGATGAACTAGAAGTTTGTTACGATTTGAGACACTTAAGTATTTACTCAATACATGTATAATGTAAGTAAATAAATATAAAGAAGAGAATTGAACGTAGAAAATTATTTTATATCATTGTTTGATAATAAACATATTGGTAATGATGGTGCTTTTATTGATGGTTTCGTGTACTCCAAAGATGCTTTTTTTGAAGATGTACATTTTAAGTCTTCTTGGATGAGCTATTATCAAGTAGCGAAAAAAGCGATGCATGTGAATATTTCCGATGCAATTGCGATGAATGCAAAGCCTAAATATGCACTCTTAAGTGTAGCTATGCCTACCGCAATTACAAAAAGACAAATGAAAGCTTTATCATGTGGATTTAAAAAAGTTGCAAAAGATTTTAACATAGCTATAATTGGTGGAGATACTATAAGTAATACAAAACTCGATATTACGATTACTATTATTTCTGAAACAAAAAAACCTTTACTACGTAGCAGTGCGAAAAATGGTGACTTGTTTGCATATACAGGTTCTTTAGGGACGTCAGCGAAGAATTTAAAAACACTCTTAAACGGTGGATCTCTTCATGTGAATTCTAAATTTGTAAACATTACGTTACGAGATAAGTTCTTATATAAAGTCTCAAGATATTTAAGCGCTGGAATGGATATTTCAGATGGTCTTTTTAGCGATTTAGAAAAAATTAGTAAAGCAAGTAGAATAGGCTATACATTTTTAAATAAAATTCCTAAAAGTATAGGTTGTAGTGGTGAAGAGTATGAAATGCTTATTTCATTTAATAAAAGAGATAAAAAAACTATAAAAAGATTAGCGCAAGTTACAAGAACACCACTTCATATTTTTGCAGTAGCAACGCGTGTTAAATACACAAACAGATGCAAGTCGCATCATTTTAAAAGGTAGGTTATGGATAGATTTTATTCACTCGGGCATTCAAGTATCAATTTTCACTTTAAACAAACAGCACGTGATTTCGTTGTTGAGGAATTACCTCTTTATGATTTTTCAGGAGAGGGTGAGCATTTGATTTTGTTTGTTCGTAAGAAAAATATTGCAACTATGGAACTTGTAAGTATCTTAGCAAAGTACCTAGGAATTAAAAATAAAGAGATAGGTTATGCAGGTTTAAAAGACAAATATGCAATGACAAAACAGTATATTTCTATTCATAAACAGCATGAAGAAGCTATGGATACATTTACGCATGAGGGTATAAAAATTCTTTCAAAAACGTACCATAACAATAAAATAAGAATAGGGCATCTTAAAGGAAATCGTTTTTATATAAAACTAAAGAAAGTAAACCCTACCTCTGCTATTAAAATGGATGAGGCTTTAAAAAATATTTCTGAATTTGGTATGCCAAACTATTTTGGATACCAACGTTTTGGTAACGATGGGGACAACCACATTCAAGGGGAACAAATTGCTAAGGGTACAAAACGAGAACGTAATCCAAAGATTAGAAAGTTTCTTATTAGTGCGTACCAATCCCACCTTTTTAACATGTGGCTTAGTAGACGTTTAGAGATAAATACTTTGTTAGCTAACTTTGAAGCAAAAGAATTAGAATCACTTTTAAATATACCCTTAGAAGAACTCAAAAAACTCAAAAAACAAAAACATCCATTTAAAGTACTTTTTGGTGATATTATGGAACATTACCCACATGGAAGACTTTTTGATTTTGATGGAAGTGAAGAAGACTTAGAGCGCTTTAATACAAGAAATATTTCTGTAACAGGAATGCTTTGCGGTGAAAAAGTAAAAATGTCATCACTTACAGCTGGTATAATTGAAAAAGATTTTGACGATACTATTAACGCAGATGGAGCAAGAAGATACGCATGGGTTTATCCCGTCGGTGTTGAGGGAAGGTTTAATGCTATTGAAGCACAGTATGAACTTAACTTTACCCTTCCAAAAGGTTCGTATGCAACAGTTCTTATTGAAGAACTAGCAAAGAAAAAAATAAATTAATAGAGGATAGAGATACAATTATGCAAAAAAGACATATCACTTCACTTATTTCACAAAACTTTGGAAAATTCGCAAGTAAAGAGTTTTCACCGTGGTTTCAAAAAATTGTAAATAACGTATACGTTGGGTTAATGGGTCTTGACATGAATGAATTTCATGCACCCCACATGTACAAGAGTTTAAATGCTCTTTTTACGAGACACTTAAGAGAAGACAGAATGTTTTCTTTAGATGGTAGTGACTTTATTGCACCATGTGATTCTCTCATTTCTGAATGTGGAACTATGACTGAAGACTATGCGCTTCAAATTAAAGGAATGCGTTATAAATGTGATGATTTTATCGGTAGTGAATTTACGCAAGAAGAAAAAAATGTTGTACATAATGGTACATTTTTAAATTTTTATCTTTCTCCAAAAGATTACCATCGTTACCATATGCCAACAAATTTAAAAGTTTTAAAAGCGGTTCATATTCCTGGAAAATTTTATCCTGTAAATATGCCATCACTTCGAAAAAGACTTAACTTATTTATAGAAAATGAAAGAGTAGTCCTTCACTGTGAAAGTACATCGGGCAAAAGGTTTTTTATGGTTTTAGTAAGTGCTTTAAATGTTGGAGTTATGCAGGTTTCTTTTGCACCTCAAATTCAAACAAATGCAGTTGCAACGAATCCACAAGCGTATGATTTTACAGATATGTATCTTGATAAGGGAATGGATTTTGGATGTTTTGAAATGGGTTCTACTATTATAGTCATAGCGCAAAAAGAGATGCTTGACCTTCGTGTAAAAGCTGGCGATGATGTTAAGTATGGTCAAACTATAGCGAAGATGAATTAAAGTATATATATGAAATCAATGCGTAAAGACGGTTTAATTCTCTCAATCTTTTCAAAAAAATTTCTTTTTGAAAAAGAAGTTTTAAATGTAAAGTCTGAAAAAGATAGAGTTGAAATAATGCGTATTTTATCAAAAGCAATGGTAGACGATATTTTAAAAGAGCATATTAACTTTTTACATATTCCAGCTATTTCTGACTTTACTTTGAAGCATGTGATAAATATACTTTTTAAAGAGATAGCTAATGAATGGATTTCTTATGCAATTGAAGAATTAAAATATTCAAAAGATGATGCCTTAGAAGAACTTCAAATGAAAGGAAGAGTCAAATTTATTCACGAAGTAGCAGATGATTATTTGAAACATTACAAAGAGTATCTTTATGAAAATATTGCACATTCGTTTATAGAACTTCTTGCATCTATAAGTTCTTCAAGTCCAAGAGTAAAGTTTGTGAATGCAATTATAAATAGTAAGTTAATAGCCAACAGAAGTGTTTTAGGAATAAATAGTTTTGACCAACTTGCTAAAAAAATCAAACAAGCGAAGCATATAAAAAGTACGAGTCTAAGTGATTTAAAAATAAAAATTTCAGATATAAAAAATGAAATAGCAAGTGGAACTATTAAAAAAGATAGACATGAAGCTTTAGAAAGTATTTTACCAACATATGTAGAAAAATATAAAAAAATAGAAAATACAAAACTAGAAGAATTTGATGGAAGCCTTAAAAGAGTTAAATTAGCAATATTTAACTCCCTTAAGACTGAATTTTATAAAACGTAAAAGTTAAACATTAAATCTAAAGTGCATAACATCACCATCTTGAACAATGTACTCTTTACCTTCTAGTCTCATTTTTCCAGCTTCTTTAGCTTTTGTTTCACCACCACATTCTATATAATCATTATAGGCAATAACCTCCGCGCGAATAAAGCCTTTTTCAAAGTCATTGTGAATGGCTGCAGCGGCTCTTGGAGCAGTTGAATTTTGTTTAATAGTCCACGCACGAACTTCTTTTACACCTGCTGTAAAGTATGACATAAGACCAAGCTTTTTAAAGCCTTTATGAATAATTTGTTCAAGCCCCGATTCTTTAACTCCTAGTTCTGCTAAAAATTCTTGTGATTCGTCATCATCGAGATCAATAAGTTCTTCTTCAACTTTAGCACATAGTTTTATGATTTCACAGTTGTTTTTTGCGGCATGTTCTGTTAGTAATTTTACATAATCATTATCTTCTAAAAGACCATCTTCATCAGTGTTCGCACCATACATAATTTCTTTGTCTGTTAAAAATCGAACTTCATTGTTGAGTTGTCTATACTCGTCTGTATCTGTTTTATCAAAGTTTCGAGCAAGGTTGCCATCTGCTAAAAACTCGATAAGTTCTTCTGCCATCTCTAATGATGCTTTGGCACTCTTGTCAGCTTTGGCTTGCTTTTTAAGTCTGTCTATTCTGTTTGATAAAACTTCGATATCTGCAAGAATAAGTTCACCTTCGATAATCTCAACATCACGTAAAGGGTCTATGCTTCCTTCATTATGAACAATATTTTCATCATCAAAACATCTTACTATTTGTAAAATAACTTCAGTTTCACGAATAGTAGATAAAAATTTATTTCCTAAACCTTCACCCTTGCTCGCACCCTTAACAAGTCCCGCAATATCAACAAAGTCTAGTGTAGAGTATTGAATTTTTTCAGGATTAACGATTGTAGCTAATTCTGCTAATCTTTTATCTGGAACTGGTACAACTGCCTTATTTGGCTCTATTGTACAAAAAGGATAATTTGCTGCTTCTGCATTTTGTGCTTTTGTAAGCGCATTAAAAGTTGTTGATTTACCTACGTTTGGAAGTCCTACAAGACCGATTGCTAAACCCATGAAAAACCTTTATATTTGAGTATTTATGAATGCGATTATAGCTTAAAATACTTTAAATTTAGGAGAAAATATTTCTTAAAAGTTATGAATATAATATTCTATTTTAAAGTAGAGTATTATATAATTAAGAGTATACTTTGGTATAGACATAAAAAAAGGAAAGTTAAAATGGCAAAGAAAGACAAAAAAGAAGAAGAGAAATTAGCGAAAAAGCTAATGAAAAAACAGGCGAAGAAAACAGAGAAGCTAAAAGCAAAGAAGAAAAAGGCTAAAAAGAAGAAAGCGAAGAAAGAGGAAAAGAAAAAATTAAAAGTGAAGTTAGAAAAGAAGAAAAAAGAAAAGAAGAA
>NZ_JAEMVA010000015.1 GCF_029215955.1 Sulfurimonas sp. SAG-AH-194-I05 | reverse complement strand
TCCGTTGTTGAGTTATTTGTCTGCTGTGAGTAATACTCACTACCTCTGATGTTTTCATGTCCATTGGCATAAGAGTTATTGCTTACCTGATATTGATTATGAAGTAGATAGCTTTTTGTTTTTAGCATTGATTCTATTGAAGTAACTTTATAACTATTAATTTCCAGTGCTACAGCTGATACAGCTTCTAGCGCATCATCTCCATAAGTTTTTGAAAAGCTTAGTATCGCCATACAAGATTTATATCCTCGTGTTGGATGAGAGCGATGCTTCATAATTGATTCCATGAGTGCTGTCGTATTAGCTCCTATGGCATTAGCCCAGTTAAGTATTCTTCTTGGATTCCACTTTTCATATTGGTATTGGTGGTCCGACGGCATATGTTCGAGTAGTGTTGAATCATGATACTTTTGCGAGAGTTTGAGATGGTGTGCTATTGTCTGTCCATCAAGTGAAATTAGTACTGATGTTGAGGAGTATGTGACATCTACTTTTTTGCCTAAGTGAATATATGGAACTGAATACCCGCTTCCTTCCAGTTCAATATGATAATCTATTCCTACAGTAGCGCGTTTGAACTCTTTAAAAATATATTGCTTAGCTCTAAGTGGATGTAACATAGGTTTGTCTAGTTCTTCAAACAATTCTGTTCTACTTTTACCTAATCTCCGTATGATTTTATTATTGTAGCCATCAAGCAATAAATTGATTTGCTGGTTTAGTTCATCTACACTAAAAAATGTGTGATGGCGAAGTTTCATCAATATCCATCTTTGAATGGCTTTTACACCTAACTCGACCTTTGACTTATCCTGTGGTTTATAAGGTCTTGCAGGTTCTACTGCAACACCATAGTGTGCTGCCATATCTTTGTAGCTGTCATTTAATCTTACGACTCCTTTCTTGTGAGAGATTACTGCTGCTTTTAGGTTATCAGGGACTAAAATATTTGGAACTCCACCATAGAAGTTAAAAGATTGAATATGAGATTCTATAAAGTGCTTTGTGGATTGAGTACCTGTTGCATGTACGAAGGTATATCCACTTGCTCCTAGAACAGTTACAAAAATTTGAGCCTTTGAGACTTCTCCTGTTATTTGGTCTGTTATTAGAACTGTTACACCGCTATAATCGATGAAGAGTTTGTCTCCGCTATAGTGAACCTGTCGCATGGATGGATTTAGTTTTTTTAAGTACGCTGCATAATAGCGGTTAAACTGACTATGTCCATAAAGATTTGGGTTTTTCTCTTTTAGTTCTTCCCAAAGAAGAAGCCTTGTCATACCCTTACGAGCAAGCTCAATTCTCACTTCATTCCAGTCTGGATGTTCAATAGCTACTTTTTTTGCAGTTTGTACTTTTGGTGTATTTTTTACAAATAGTTCTTCGAGTTCATTATCACTCAGAGCAAGAACTTCATCAAGTGTAGAACCTAATTCTATATAACTTTTTATATAATTGGCGACACTATTTCTTGAGACTCTTGTCATTGTTTGGATCTGTCTGTTTGATAGTTGGTTAAGATATTTTAATCTCAACACCTCTTTAATTTGACTCATAGATATTTTCCTCATTTTTCACACCTTTTTAGGTGTCATTATAGTTGAAGAATATTCTTTAGCTTAAACCTAACTTACGCACGCATGAATAACAAACTGTGGCTACTTATAAGACGCGTGTGGTGGCCAAGTGTTTATGCGCGCGCTGGCCAAGTAGTGATGCGTGGGGTGGACAAATGGAGTGCGTGTGTACACTTGTAAGCCCTGTGACGCTGTTGTTTTGGCTAAGCAAGATGCTATACCTGACGATGCATAAATTCTTAGAGACACATTTTTTGGCAATTTTATATTTTCCATTGCTTTTAGTTGATTTTTAGTTCTAACACTATCTCGTAAATTTGAGAACAATACTATGATTACTTTGTCATTAGTATCAAACTGTTTAGATAGCATTAATGAGTATCTAAATACACCAAGTACATCTTTCGCTAAACCTTTTGTATCGTACTGCATGTGATTTTTAGTATTACTAAAAAGCTCCTGAGCATCTCTGTAAACTCTATTGGGTCTTCTGTCACTTACAGTGCCAATATTATGAATTATTTCATCGAATGTTAAAAAAGTCATAGACTTAACTCTTATCTTTTTCATAGTTCGTTTTGTAAATAACTTTTCATATTGATTTATATTGCGTTTGTATAAAGGTAAGCAACTGTAGTTATTAAGACCTCCTCTATCAAAAATGGCAATGATATGACTACTGATACCTCGCTTAACTTTCTCAATTGGCAAATTATTTGCACCTGCGAAAACGGTTGTTGTAGCAATTGTTAGTGCTGCTACTACACTGAATAATATTTTATTCATTATTCTCTCCATAAATAAATTACAACTGTTAATATATTTTTTACATATTTAACAATTTAATAGTTTTCTGACTTATTTAGGTCTTTAGCAATGAGTTTTTAAAGAACATGAAGAACAGAAGTTCATTCAATGAAATACTTTTTAAAAGTGCTTCATTGAAAGAGCTTAAAAGAGATAGTTTAATCTTTCTCCTTTGTATTGGAATTGAACGCTTTTATTCTATTCTCAAATATCATTTCAATTACATCTGTAACCACAAATTTCACTTGTGAAGATTCACTATTGCCAAGTTTAATATAAGGTATAATGGAGTTACTTATTAATCTATTAAGAGTTGCAGCAGAAATACCAAATAAGACTTGTATATTTTTTTTGTCCAATAAGACAACTTTGTATCTATTTGATATAGCACTTATTAAGGCTTGTTTTTGTTCAGCTATTGTATTATTTTCAAATGTTTCATCTTGCTGGCTCATGTGTTCCCCTTGTGTGATGTGTTGGTAAAATTGTACAAATATATCAACAAAATATTGCAACATTAGGTGTCTATAGGTTTTGGGTTAGTAAATGAAAAAGGATGAAAAAACATGATAGAAGAAGATTATGAATTAGATAGGATTGGATACCCATCATCATTATTTGGGAACATACCTGAAAAAGATATTGAGATATTAAATAGGATGGCATATGCAAAAAATTTAAAGGATGATTTGGAAAATTTTCATCGCATCATTACTGATGCTGAAGGTAAGTTATATTTATTATTTAGACTGTATTTAAAAATAGTGAATCCAAATTTTAATGATGGTATAACTGGAATATCAATTTCATATGATGAATATTATGATATGACACAATACAACCAAGAAGCTAATATATATAAACCATCAGAAGCCAAAACTAAAAAAACTAAAATCTCTAATAAAGATAAAGAGAGGATAATACGAGATGAGAAGAAGCATGAATACGTTATCAATAGAAGCGATACATGTTATACCAAATTACTAAACTTTAAAAAATATGAACTTACAAGTAATATTGCATATGAATTTGCAAAGAGATCGAAATATCCTTTTGCAGAAATAGAACTATTTTATTTGTTTAAAAAAATATTATTACAATTTTTATCAAGTGAACATATGGCAGATTTATCAAATGAGATTTATCAAATATTATACATAAAAGATGCTATACAAGACTATGAGAACTTTTCAGATTTAGTATATTTTTTTACTAATAGTAAAACAACCCTTGAAACTATATACAATGATTTTTCAAGTTATAGAAGAACAGTTAAAAAGTTTCATTTAGAAGAAGAGTACTATTTACATGCATGGCAATATTACGACTCAATACCAGAAGGTCGATTAGAACTTAAAACAATTGATATAATAAGAGCAAATTTTAAGTCTGTAATCTTACCTGAAAGTGAGGATTTTAGTGTTGATATGAGAATAAATTTAGCTTTGCCAGAAGATGAACTAGTTGACTATATTAAAAATGTAAGAAATGATATTTTAAAATCTAATAAACTTAACAGTATTGATATTTTAGGAATGATTTTTGGAGAAGGAAAAAAAAGTAATCTTTTACTTGGGGATATGCTTTTTACATATGATGCTATAAGAGTTGGAATGAAATATAATCATATTATAGGTTCTATAAATGCGTATAGTGCATACTCAATTATACATGATTGTACGGAAGATGATAGAACGTTAAAACGATATTTTTTATATGCAAAACTCTTAATAGAAGAGGAATATTATAAAGCTCTTATTTCTCCTATATACAACAGTGATATTATTGAAAGAATAAATGAAATTAAAGAATCAAAAAAAATATAGCTTTTAAAGTAAGGACTAAGCACGGACTGTAAAAGTATTATAAGGTAAAAGTTTTATTTAAGTGTCGTATTTTAGGGGGAGAAAATGGGTTTATAAAAGAATGGTGCGGATGAGAGGACTTGAACCTCCACGCCTTGCGGCACCAGATCCTAAGTCTGGCGTGTATACCAATTTCACCACATCCGCATGTGATTGTTTAATAAGAGTAGAATTATAGTTAAATATTCTTTATCTTAGTTTAAATGGTACCCCCTACTCGATTCGAACGAGTGGCCTACGCCTTAGAAGGGCGTTGCTCTATCCAGCTGAGCTAAGGAGGCATGTTGTTATAAAATGATGGTGCGCCCGATAGGATTCGAACCTATAACCCTCGGAGCCGAAATCCGAAACTCTATCCAGTTGAGCCACGAACGCTTCTTGAAGTTATTCATTTATTGTTAAAAAGTTTTTATATTTAAATTTATTGAATGGGGTGGGATACGGGATTCGAACCCGCGACCCCCGGCACCACAAACCAGTGCTCTAACCAACTGAGCTAATCCCACCATAAAGTAATGATAAATATAAAAGTATAAAATGGAGCTAGCTACATGAGCACTCTGCTAAAGAGAACTAAGCGTTAGCGTAACTATTTGGACTTTGTTCAAATAGTGTCATATTATAGGTGGTCGGGGTGAAAGGACTCGAACCTTCGGCCCCCTGGTCCCAAACCAGGTACTCTAACCATACTGAGCTACACCCCGACCTATTACAAAAACCAACAAGTAGCTGATTAATGAGGTGGAATTATAGTCAATATAATGATGAATGTCAATAGATATCGAAGAATAGTTTAAATTTTCTTTGTTACAATGATATAAATGACTTAATGAGGGTAAAAAATGAGTGAGTTTTTTGTAGTAATAAATGGTATTTTAGAAACAATGTTGTTCTTTGATATTTTATTTGGGAGTGTTGAGGGGATGTCTATTCCCTTTCTTGTGGCATGGCTTATTGTAGGAGGTGTATACCTAACTGTAAAGATGGAGTTTGTAGGTTTTCGTTACTTTAAACATGCCTTTAACATTATACGCGGTAGGTATAGAACCAAAGATGATAAAGGTCAAATTAGTCCTTTTGGTTCACTTTCTACTGCACTCTCAGCAACGGTAGGACTTGGAAATATCGCAGGAGTTGCTCTTGCTGTTTCCCTTGGTGGACCCGGTGCAGTGTTTTGGATGATTTTTGCAGGTTTTTTAGGAATGAGTTTAAAGTTCACAGAAGTTACACTTTCTTTACAGCATAGAAAATTTTTACCTGATGGCACAGTTATGGGTGGAGCTATGGAGTATTTATCACATGGTCTTGCAAATAAGGGATTTCCAAGGTTTGGAAAATATTTAGCAATAGTTTTTGCCGTTCTTATGATTGGTGGTGCTATTGGTGGTGGTAATACTTTTCAAGTTTCTCAAGCTGCTGGTGCAATAGGACATGAAATTCCTTTCTTTGGAGATAATCCAGTTTATTTTGGAATTATCATGGCCGCTTTAGTAGGGTTTGTTATTATTGGCGGTGTAAAAAGAATTTCTAGTATTACTGAAAAACTTGTTCCTGTTATGGCAATAATTTATGTAAGTGCATCACTTTATATTTTACTTTACCATTATGACCAAATAGGACATGCTTTTTCGCTTATATTTACAGAAGCCTTTCATTCTAATGCACTTTATGGTGGAATAGTAGGAGCGATTGTACAAGGTTTTCAGCGTGCTGTCTTTTCAAGTGAGGCGGGCATTGGCTCATCACCAGTTGCACATGCACCTGCAAAAACAAAATACCCAGTACGTCAAGGTTTTGTAGCCCTCTATGAGCCTTTTATAGACACTGTAGTTATTTGTACTATGACAGCCTTGGTTATCATTATAACAGGGGTGTATGATCCACAGGGTGCACATGTTGCTCTTATTGAAGCGCGTGAGGGTGCAGCACTTACTTCTGTTGCTTATGGAACGGTAATATCGTGGTTTCCAGTTGTTTTATCTCTAAGTATCGTTTTATTTGCATTTTCTACTATGATTTCTTGGAGTTATTACGGCGAGCGTGCATGGGTTTATCTTTTTGGTTCTCAATATTCTATTGTTTATAAATTTATTTTCTTATCTTTAACAGTTATAGGAACGATGGTAAGTACTAGTATTTTAGTAGACTTTAGTTTTATGCTTCTTTTAGCAATGGCATTACCAAATATTTTAGGGTTATTTATTTTAAGTGGTGATGTTAAAAGAGAGTTAGTTATCTATGGGAAAAAGCTAAAAAGTGGTGAACTTGATGCTGAGGCAATACGATGAGAACAATCGCTCAGGAATGTAAGGATATTATTAAAAGAGAAGGAATAAATTTAAGTTCTTCTATTGAATACGATGTAAATGGTGTACTCCACACACTTAGTATGGAGTGGATTATAGATGCCTATATGCAAGCTTCGCAGGAGACACATCAAGTGTTTTTAGATGCACTAAAGTTGTCTCTTGAAGCCAAAGGTATGGGTATAGATAAGTTTTTTGAAGATATGGGTCAGTTAATCTTAATGACCCATTTATCTGAGAAGCTAGAAGTTTAAGATGTTTGAAGAAATGCCGCTGTTACAGTGTCTAAAGTTTCTATATGGTGCACAAGCCAAGGAGCGAGTGAACCATCAACATAGGCAGTTATAAGTAAAAAGTCACCTTCGCCCTCTTCAAAGTTTTTTGCAACAGATGTAAGTTCATTTAAAACTCTGTCGTGTTCTGCTTTGTGAATAGGGTAGGGAGGAAAGTTTTTTTCTCGCATCATCTCCTCTTCTCCTGAGAAGTGGACTATAGTATGCTCTATAAGTTCTTTGAGCATACCTTTTGTCCCATCAAAGTCTTTGTTCTGTGCTGCTTTGGATAATTTATTTATAATGAGAATATCTTCTAAATGTGTATCGTTCATACTTGGCATTGCTACCATTGGTAATTGGTCTTGTGTAATCATGAAATATTTCCTTAAATGTAAAATTTTATATAAGTTAAAATGAAAGTATACAGTAGTAAATTTAAATACGATTAATTAATAGTATTTAAAAAGAGGGAGGAGTTTGGCTAAAGGAGGTGTATTCCTTTAGCAAAGTATTAAAACTGAATCATTCCATCTATTGGGCTTGAAGCAGTTGCATAAGGACGCTTAGGAATTCTACCACTTAGGTACGACATACGTCCAGCGCGAACAGCATGTTTCATAGCTTCTGCCATAATCATAGGGTTTTGCGCTTGTGCAATCGCAGTGTTTGTTAAAACACCAGCAGCTCCAAGTTCCATTGCATACGCAGCGTCAGATGCACAACCGATTCCAGCATCAACAATAACAGGAACACTTACAGCCTCACGAATAAAAACGATGTTATAAGGGTTTTGAATACCAAGTCCAGATCCAATAGGAGCGGCAAGAGGCATGATAGCATGACTTCCAGCATCTTCTAGTCGTTTAGCCATAATCGGGTCATCTGAAGTATAAGACATGATAGTGAAACCATCTTTTGCCAGAACTTCACACGCTTTGATAGTTTCAAGAACATCAGGATAAAGAGTTTTCTTCGTATCACCAATGACTTCTAGTTTGATTAAATCAATCCCAGTAGCTTCACGCATGAGTCTAAAAGTCGTGATAGCTTCTTCAGCTGTTACACAACCAGCAGAGTTTGGTAAAAATTTTACGTTTGTTCCTGCAAAAGTATCTCGTAGATTTTCTTTGTCAGGGTCAGTGATATTTAAACGACGAATAGCAACAGTGATAAGTTCACTTCCAGATGCAAGCGTAGCTTCTTTTGTAGCTTCAAAAGAGTCGTACTTTCCACTACCAACGATAAGACGAGAACCAAGTTCATATTTTCCAATTTTTAAAATGTTGTCCATATTATGTATTTCCTAGGGGTGATTTGTGCTGTGGATTTAACCTAACTATAAGTACCTTAGCGTTTAGCATAGCCTCAAGGGCTTTGCCCATTAATCGTATTATAATAAAAGCTTTCTTATAAATTACCAATACCTGCGATTAAATCATCAGGTGTAAGTGAAAAATCAGTACCGTTATACGAAGACGCCAGTGTAGTATGCGCGAGAGATGCGTGTATAGCAGAGTGTAAAGGTGTGAATCCTTGTGCAAGTAGTGCTCCAACTAAACCACTTAAAACATCACCACTTCCCCCTTTTGCTAGAGAAGATGTGCCATGTGGGTTTATAAAGTACTTCTCATTTGAGGCAATAATGACATTCGCACCTTTCAAAAGAAGCACAACATGTGGAAATGCCTTAGAAAATAGTGAAACATATTTAAAACGCTCCTTTTGTAATTCACTTACACTGATGTCCGCGAGTTTTGTTTGTTGGAGCAGTGCAACAAACTCTTTTGCATGTGGAGTAAGGACAGTATTTTCTCTTCGTAAAATATCGAGTAAGATTTCCATGTGAAAAATATCTGCATCTACAACCATAGGAAGGTTGTTTTCTAATAATGGGGCTAAATTAAAGTATTCTCCAAGACCCATACCACATGCTAAGGCTGTTGTTGTTTGAGGCAGTGATGAAGCGTGCATTATACTTTGTGGAATTTGTTCTTTCTTTTCATTTACAAGCGTAACGAGTCCTGCTCCAAATTTAAGTGCAGTTTTTGCACTCATTATACTTGCGCCAACCTTGTTTCCACATGCTAAAGCAAGGTGACCATAACTACCCTTATGGGAGTCTTTTTTTGTTCTGTGGGGAAGTTGTAAATCAGATACATCAAGTAGTCTCCAAGAGGAATCGCCTTCATAAAAATCTCTTGGTATACCTAAGTTTACTACATGTATATCTCCTACATATTCTTTATGCGCATCTAAAAATAAAGACTTTTTTAAGGCACCCATTGTAAGTGTTGTATCTGCATAAAACATGTAGGCACTTGGAATGTCACATGCTATTTTATAGGCAGTTAGGCTGTTCATGTTTTTTATTAGAGAGGCGAGGTTGTCATTAAGAGTATTATGAAAACCTGTTCCAAGGAGGGCATCTACAAGTATGTCACACGCAAAGAGCTTTTCACATGTTGGAATATTGAGGCTTCGTGTACGTTTTTCTTGGAGTAGAGCGAGTTTACTTTTTGGTTTTTTTGCATAAAAAATCGTAACTTTATAGTCTCCATGTAAAAGTCTGGCAAGGGCTAAACCATCTGCACCATTGTTACCATCACCACAAACAATAGTTACGCTAGAGTTTAAAGGAAACGCCGCACGTATAAAAAGTGCTACACCATTCGCCGCATGTTCCATTAGTATATCTTCAGTTAATCCATATGAATCATAACACTTTAGGTCTAAACTTCGTACTTCATCGAATATTTTTTGCATCTATTTTTCCTGCTTTTTCACAAGTTTATTATTATGTAAAGTTATAAGTTTATCTTAACTTTTAAAGTGTTATTATATCTTAAAATAAGAGGAGAGTCGTTGTGAGCAAACAAGTAACATGTAACCCATTAGACATAGCCGATGTTGCAAAAGTTCCGATTAGTTCTGCTGAATATAATAACATAGTTGATTTGCAAAATGAAGTGTTAGTGATGATTGCTTCACATGAGAGCTCGAGTGTAGTACTTAGTAAATTATGTAATCTTGCAGAGTCTTTTTTACCTAATTCTGTTGCATCCATTATGTTGCTGGACAAACAAAGTGGATTGTTGAGTGTTTTAAGTGCACCTTCTATTCCAGAAGTTGGACACGAGGCTTTAAAAAATTTAAAACCAGGAATAGGTGCTGGTTCATGTGGAAATGCTGTTTTTCATAAAGAAGCACAGTATGTAAACGATACTTTAACAGACGAGAGATGGGCAGACTTACGTAAAATAGTAATAGATTTTAATTTACTTGCATGTTGGTCTATGCCTATAAGGAACAAAAACGACGAAGTGATAGGCACTTTTGCTCTTTCTTCTTTTGAACATCGTTCCCCATCTCTTTTTCATAAAAAACTGCTCGAAACTGCTTCTTCTATTGTAAGTATTGTTTTACAAAACAGAGAAAACGAAAACCGTTTAAAACTTTTTTCCACTTCGATGCAAAATGCTACAGAGGGAATGATTATTACGGATTCTCAAAATAAAATTATTGAGGTGAATAAAGCCTTTGAAGATATCTATGGATACACGGAAAATGATGTTCTTGGCAAAAATCCAAAGATATTATCGGCAAACAAAAATACAAAAGAATTTTATGCCAACATGTGGAAAGAGATTCAAGAAAACTCGAAATGGAGTGATGAAATTATTAATAAAAGAGCAGACGGCAAAGAAATAACGCAATGGCTTAGTATTAGTGATATTCTTTTAGATAGTGAACTCAATACGCATAATTACTTAGGAATTTTTACAGATTTGTCAGAATTAAAAAGTATCCAAGCGCGTTTAGAAGAAACAGCTTTTAGAGATAATCTTACGCACTTGGGTAACAAAATACGTTTAGACGCTCTCCTCACTTCTACGAATAAATACACATTGATACTTCTCAATATAAACAACTTTAGTTATATAAATACTGCGTATGGATTCGATGTAGGAGACGAGTTACTTAAAAAAATAGCTAAAATATTAGATTCAGAATTTTCTGCAACGAAGGTATTTAGAATTAATTCAGATGAATTTGGTTTATTATATGATGGAAATGTAGATATACTCTTAAAAGTAGAGAACATTAAACATTATTTTTATACGACAGGAATTCTTTTGGGATATTTACGTTTAAATGTTTCTTTTACTTATGGTGGAACATGTGAGAGTGAAAACTTACTAAGAAATGCCTCCTCTGCATTGAAAGTTGCAAAACAAAGTGGAAAAAATAATGTTTCTATTTTTGATTTAGATGCTACGCAGGTAGAAGATAGAAAAGCATTTATAGAAGCAAATAACATTCTTTACAATGCACTTGCCGAAGATAAATTAGTTCCATATTATCAGGGTATTCGTGATAATTTTACGAAAAAAATTGAAAAATACGAGGTCTTAGCACGTATTGAACGTAATGGTGAAGTTATTTCTCCTTATAAATTTTTAGAGCCAGCAAGGCTTTCGGGTTTACTTCCTGAAATAACTAAAATAATGATTGATAAAAGCTTTCAAGAAATGGCATCCAATACGTATACTTTTTCTATCAATATTACAGAAGATGATTTAAATAGAGAGTATCTTTTAGAATACCTAAACGAAAAATCTCGCACATATGCAATAGATAAAAACAGAGTTATTTTAGAAATTTTAGAAGGGGTGAGTTCTGATAGTAAAAGCGGAAATATAGAACAACTTAACGCATTAAAAAAAGCAGGTTATGCTTTAGCTATCGATGATTTTGGAGCAGAGTATTCTAACTTTGAACGTGTTCTTGACCTTGAAGTTGATTTTTTAAAAATTGATGCAAAGTATATCAAAGACATTAACACAAATGCTAAAAGTTATGAAGTAGCGCGCGCAATAGCATTTTTTGCAAACAATGCAAAAATACCTTGTATAGCAGAGTTTGTACACAATGAAGAAGTGCAAGCGGTCATAGACGAATTAGACATAGGATTTTCCCAGGGCTATCACTTTAGTGAACCACAACGTAAACCACTGTAAAAAATGTTATAATTAGCTTAGGGCAAAAATAGATGAAATAAAAGAGATATAATTTTGAATTACAAAAAAATAGCACAAGAAACTTTAAACATTGAAGCAGAAGCTCTTTTGAATGCATCTAAAAACATTGATGATGTTTTTGAAAAAGCTGTTGCAATTATTCTTGCATGTGAGGGTAAGCTTATCATTACGGGTGTTGGTAAGTCTGGTCTTATTGGGGCTAAGATGGCAGCTACTTTTGCATCAACTGGAACTCCTAGTTTCTTTTTACATCCAACTGAAGCACTCCACGGTGACTTAGGTATGATTAGTTCAAATGATGTTGTGATTGCTATTAGTTATAGTGGTGAGAGTGAAGAGTTGAGTTCGATTTTACCCCACATTAAACGTTTTAAAACACCTTTAATTGGAATGACACGAAACAGAAATTCTCGCTTAGGTCAGCTTTGTGATTTGGTTATTGATGTTGTTGTAGAAAAAGAGGCATGCCCACTGGATATTGCTCCTACGAGTTCAACTACATTAACACTTGCTCTTGGTGATGCTTTGGCTGTTTGTTTAATGCGAGCGAGAAACTTTCAAAAAAGCGATTTTGCTTCCTTCCATCCAGGTGGTGCCTTGGGAAAACAACTATTTGTGAAGGTGTCAAACCTTATGCAAAGCGAAAACCTACCAGTAGTAAAGAAAACTACAAAGGTAAAAGAAGCGATTGTAAAAATAAGCGAAGGGCGTTTGGGAACTGTTTTAATAACAGATGATGCAAACCTCCTCGTAGCACTTGTGAGTGATGGAGATATTCGTCGTGCACTTTTAAGTGAAAATTTTTCTCTTGAAGATGAGGTTATAAAGTATGCTACTTTAAACCCTTCCACATGCCAAGATGAAAATATGTTAGCAAGCGATGCTCTTGTACTGATAGAGGAGAAAAAAATACAACTTCTAGTAATTACAGACGAGAGTAAAAAAGTAAAAGGAGTGTTGCACATACACACTCTTATAGAAAAAGGTATATCCTAAAAGATAGAGCCACAAAAAATAAAAGAGTTTATAAAAATGATGAGATTAAACAAGTATATAGCACACAATTCTAGTTATTCACGTAGAGAAGCGGACAAGGTAATTCAAGATGGATACGTAAGAGTTGATGGTGAAATTCAAAACAATCCAGCTACACAGGTTGATGAAAAAGAATCAATCGTTTATGTAAGTGGAAAACAAGTAACACGAAGAGATAAGTACACAGTTATCGTGTATAACAAACCAAAAGGTGAGTTAGTTACAAAAAATGACCCTCGTGAGAGAAAAACAATTTACGATACGCTCGATAAAAAATACAAGCATTTTATACCAGTAGGACGACTCGATTATGCAACTGAGGGAGTCTTACTTTTGACGGATGCTTCAAAAGTAGCTACTGCTTTGATGAACTCTGGATTAGAGAGAATTTATAAGGTAAAAATTAAAGGTGAAGTTTCACAAGAGATGGAAGATGCTATGCAAAATGGTCTTGAACTTTTAGATGCCACTGCTGGTGGACATTCACATTCAAATATTACGTCTATGACATTTGCTCCTTTTTTAGGGTATAAAATCCAAAAGAATGAACATAACTATTCGATTTTAAAAATAGCTATTGCTGAGGGTCAAAACCGTGAAATTAGAAGATTCTTTGCACACTTTGGAACTGAGGTAGCGGATCTGAAACGTCTTTCATTTGCTGAGGTAGAGTTAAACAATTTACCAACGGGAAAGGTTCGCTTTTTAAGTAGAAGTGAATATTCAGCATTATTTGGATTTTTAAAAGAAGATGAAAAACAACAAAGAGAAATAGGAAAAACAAAAAAAGACACAAGAAGAAAGTAGATTTTGGACTTTACACAATTACTTCGCCCTCAAAATTTTGATGAGGTAGTAGGGCAAGAACACCTTTGCTCCCTAGATGCACCGCTTCGAATTCTTTGTGAAAAACAAGCCCTTGGGCATAGTTTTTTCTATGGTCCAGCGGGTGTAGGTAAAACTACTATAGCTCGAATAATCGCTTCAACGATGGATATGCCTTTTTATGAGTTTAATGCGACCTCACTCAAAATAGAACAACTTCGTAAAATTTTCGAGCAGTATAAAAATGTTTTACAAAAACCACTGATTTTTATAGATGAAGTACACCGTTTAGCAAAAAATCAACAAGAAGTCTTACTTCCAGTTATGGAAAATAACTCGGTTCTTATTCTTGGTGCTTCGACTGAAAACCCTTTTTACTCCTTAACTTCCGCTATTCGTTCACGTTCTATGCTTTTTGAGCTAAAAAATATTACCAATGAAGCCTTAGATAAACTTGTTGTTTTAGCATGTGATAAAGCTGGTGTAACATGTGGAAATGATGCAAAAGAGTATTTGGTTAGAAGTTCAAGTGGAGATGCAAGAGCTACCTTAAAGCTTTTAGAATTTGCATCAAATATTAACACTACCATTAGCTTAGAACTTTTAAAGTCTTTACGTCCACATGCTCTGCGTGCTGGGAGTAGTGAAAATGGTGTTCATTATGACCTTATTTCGGCAATGATTAAGTCTATTCGTGGATCAGACGCAGATGCTGGAATATATTACTTAGCACGTTTAATAGAAGGTGGGGAATCTGCTGATTTTATAGCAAGACGTCTTGTTATTTTAGCGAGTGAAGATATTGGAAATGCTAACCCTCAAGCACTTACCTTAACAACCTCCTGCTTAACTTCTGTAAGTAAAATAGGCTTTCCAGAAGCGAGGATAATCTTAGCACAGGCGGTTGTTTATCTCTGTGCTTCTCCTAAGTCAAATAGTTCTTATCTAGCGATTAACAAGGCACTCAAGGCTGTTAAAAATGGTTTAATGCTAGAAATTCCTGAACCTTTAAAAAATAATGCACAAGGGTATCTTTATCCACATGATTATGGTGGTTACGTAAAACAAAATTATCTTGTAGAGTCCTTGAAGTTTGTGGCGTTGCAAAATGTAGGTTATGAGAAAAAAATGAAAGAATGGTTAGAAAAATTACAACAATTTAGTTGATTTTAATACTTTAAATACTACACTATTTCATATAAACATATTATAAGGAAATATAATGGAAATAGCTACTTCAGGAAATACCGTTACTATTAAAGGAAATATCAAAAGCGTAAATGACTTTCAATCAATTAAGACAACGCTTGATTCATTATCAGTAAGTTCTAAGGTTATACAAGTGCGTTTAGTTGATTCTATATCTATTACATCTTCGGTAATTGGGTACTTTAATAAACTTGTCCTTCGAGATAAAATAGACTTAAGTCTGCATGTGGGAAATGCACAACTTATGGATCTTTTAGAGGATTTAAATTTATCTAAGGTTCTCAAAGCACAAAAAATATAGGCTAATTCATTATGGAAAATTCTAATTTGAGTACGCTTGAGCATCTTAAAAAACTTACTATTCTTTGTGTTGAAGACAACAAAACTACGCAGATTTTATATGATTCTATCTTAGAAGATGTCGTAGCAGAAATTATTGTTGCTTATGACGGACAAGAAGGCTATGATAAATATAGAGAAAATGATATAGATATTATTATAAGTGACTATGATATGCCAGTTCTTAATGGCTTAGGGATGATAAAAAAAATAAGAGAGTACGATAAAGATATTCCTATTATTCTTGTTACTGCTATAGATGACACACATGTAATTATTGAAGCATTGCAGTTAGGTGTTAATAACTTTGTAAAAAAACCTATTCAACCCAAAGAGATACTCGATGCTATCGATAAAGATGCAAAAATTCTTCTTGCAAATGCCTACTTAAAAGCGCAGCAGAAGAAAAAACTTTATGAACTTGAAGAAAAAGAAAAATACACCTCGTACCAAGAAGACCTAGGATTCTCTAAAGAGTTAAATATTTTAAGAAATGATTTTTATTATCAGATGATAGTATCTGGTGGTATTTCTTTAGTTGATTTTATGTATGAACCACTTGATGTCATGAGTGGTGATGCATACAGTGCAAGAAGAATAGATGAGCAGACTACATTTTATTTGATGGTAGATGGTATGGGCAAAGGGCTATCTGCATCGTTAACTGCAATGCTTATTACTTCATTTATAAACCATACGATTGATACAATGCTACGTTTGGGTGATTTTGATTTACATGCTTTAATCCATGAATCTATGGAGTATGTTAAGCCTATTTTGTTAGAAGAAGAAGTTTTAGCTATTGACTATGTACTGATGAACTATGAAGAAGGTACTATGCATTATTCTAAATTTGCGATGCCTGTTCTTCTTATGACAACAAAGGATGATACAGTAGTACGCATAAAATCAAACAACCCACCTTTATGTAAGTGGTCAGATACATTTGCGATTGATACACACAATATAAAAAATATTCGTAAATTTTTAATTTATAGTGATGGTATAGTTGAAAATGAAACAAAATTTGATGGTAAACCATACTCTGACTTTATAGAAGAAGATTTTATAAATGCATTTACAAAAGAAGACTTAAAACATAGTTTTTTAGAAAAAATTGATAGAAAAGAAGATGATGTTTCTTTTATATATATTCACAGATTTTGCTGTGCTAGTGGGGAAGTGGATGCTAAAGTTTTTGAATCAACCTTGGATGATGTAGACGCAGCAAATGCTTGGTATAACATTTTATGGGATAATCTAACAGATGATATGCGTATATCGTATGGAGCTAATGTAGTTTTTACTGAGTTGTTTATGAATGCGTACGAGCATGGAAATTTAGGAATTGACTCGCATGCAAAAAATGTACTATTAGAAAAGGATGTATATTTTGAAACACTCAAAGAGAAAGAAAAAGCTTGTAATAAAAAAATAAATGTAACAGTAAATGAAGTTCTACGTGGAACTTCAAAGTATATTATTACTCAAATTTCTGATGAGGGTGAAGGTTTTGATACACATTTATTAAGTGATATTTTTAGAAGTAAGCAAACCTTTAATGGTCGTGGTGTTTTTGTATCTCGAAAAAATTCTGTGGGTATTTATTATAACGCACAAGGGAATAGCGTTCTTTACATAAGTAAGGTTTCTTAACGTAGCATTTTTTCAATGATTTGTGTTATTTTTTTGTTGTTGAAATCTCTCCCTCCAACAGCTTGATAGACAATTTTTCCCTTTTTATTTATAACAAAGGTACTGGG
The DNA here is from genome assembly GCF_029215955.1 of Sulfurimonas sp. SAG-AH-194-I05. Classification (GTDB taxonomy): domain Bacteria; phylum Campylobacterota; class Campylobacteria; order Campylobacterales; family Sulfurimonadaceae; genus Sulfurimonas. The sequence continues at coordinate 23,298 of NZ_JAEMVA010000015.1, read as the reverse complement.
TAGTCCTATTGCTTTCCATTTTTGCATTGTTGAAGAATCTGTATCATAAAGAATAGGCATACTTAATTCCGGTTCCATGCTGCTAACGAAATCAAATACAGCATCTTCATCTTCTCCAACATTGAGAGCTAAAACTACTAGACCTTGCTCTTTATATGTTTTATAAAGGTTATCGAGTGAAGACATTTCTCTTGTACAAGGAGGGCACCATGTTGCCCAAAAATTCACTACGATGACTTTTCCTTTAAAATTTTGAATATTGATTATTTCTTCCTCCGTATCTTCAAGAACTAAGGGAGGTATAGCACGCGCAGGTACTACCGGAGTTAAGGATTCCATTAAAGCTGGACTTGCAGCTTGTGTACAAAGAAAACCTGAGATGAGTAGAAGCATTAGAGATTTTAATACGTTATTTTTCACAAGAAATTCCTTTAAGCGTAAGTGCATTTTTTTTACCTTTTATATCCCAAGTAATAGTTAAATCAAAACTATTTCCATGCGGAACATTAACAGAGAGAATACCTTGGTTCCATCCACCATTTGCTCCATACGTTTGTTCTTCTGGCATTTGTGAAAGTCTAAATCCAATCCATGAAGCTGGAGTTATTTTGTACTTTTTAAAATGCTCTTTCCAGTAGTTATTACTTTGAATTGGAAGATTTTTATTATGATATTTTACAGACCAATCTTTACGAATATAATGTATTTCTTGATTTGTATGATCATTTCTAAGTGTTGTTGTGTAAACGCATGTGTCGGAGTACGCTTTGATTTGTTCTTTACTAAAGCCTCTTGCGATGTAAAAAGCTTGTACCGCAGGTGTTGGAATCTCCCTGATGGTAAAGTTTACATTATCTTTTGTAATTTCTTTTGAAAGAAGTGAAGTGCTTAAAAGTAAAGAGCTTAATAATAAATAGTGAAGTATATGCATACTGAAAATCCTTCTATCTTTAGAATAATTATAGCACGTTTAGTTGCATTGTCAAAGGTTTTCTTGGAGGGCTTTTAGTTTATAGCTTCGTCTATGAATCTTGCAGTAGCCATACTTTTTTATCATCTCTATATGAAGCTTTGTACCGTAGCCTTTGTGTTTTTCAAAGTGGTACTCAGGATACTTTTTTGACTCTATGTATATATCTCTGTCGTGTGTTACCTTTGCTAAAATCGAAGCAGCACTGACCTCTGCTATTTTTGTATCTGCCTTGACCATTGTTGTGAGCCCTACAACTCCAAAAGTAGTGTTCCCATCAAAGAGATAGGTATCGGAATCGAGCTGCATCATAATCTCACGTAAACCATTCGCTAAGCATGTGGAAATTCCATTATTATCAATCTCCTGTGCCGTAAATTTTACTATATGGTAGCTAGCATTTAGAATGATTTTTTCATAAAGTAATTCTCGTTTTTTTTCACTTAATTTCTTCGAATCGTTAAGTCCATCAATGGGAGAATGTAAAATACATCCAGCTATAACTAAATCACCAGCAATCGGTCCGCGACCAGCCTCATCTATTCCACAGAGCATGAAGGTACCTTTGTTTATTTTTTATGAAGTATAACCAAATGTATTGAGATTTAAAAAATGAAAAAGAGACGAAGTAAAAGAGAATCCACATAATAGAAGATAGAAAAGTTATATGAATTATAACGAAGGTTCACCCCAATAAAAGGGGTGAAGACTTATTTAGCTAGTGCTGCTTTTGAAGCTTCAACAACTGCTGTAAACGCTGCTGCATCATTCATCGCCATATCAGCAAGAATTTTACGGTCAAGCTCGATACCAGATTTATGAACGCCGTTCATGAAAGTTGAATAATTCATTCCATTTAAACGAGCCGCTGCATTGATACGAACGATCCATAATTTACGGAAGTCACGTTTCTTTTGCTTACGATCTCTATGAGCATATACCCATGAACGTTCAATTTGTTCCTTAGCTTTTCTAAAGTGTTTACGACGACCACTATAGAAACCTTTTGCTAATTTTAATATCTTTTTGTGTCTTCTTCTACGAACAACACCTGTTTTTACTCTTGGCATTTCTTTCCTTTTTTCTTTACCTACTCACATATGTGATGAAGGTGCCATTTTGCATGGACTTGCCCAATTTATAGATTAAATTGGAGATTAAATTAATTACTACTAATTAATCATAGCCTTGATGTTTGCCGCGTCAGCTTTAGCAATAGTTGCTGGCTGATTTTGATCACGACGAGTACCTGCATCTTGTTTTGTTAAAATGTGGCTTCTAAACGCTTTACCACGTTTAATTTGACCATTTTTCTTAACTTTAAAACGCTTAGTAGCGCCTTTTACCGATTTCATTTTTGGCATCGATGGCTCCTTGTGTAAAATCCTCACTAAAGTCCTTTTGAGACTTTCGAGATTGGAATTATATCTAAATTTATCTAAAGTTTTGCTATAATCTTTACATGAATTCAATTAAACACATAGATAACGCTCTTAAAGACCTCGATGAAACTGTACAGAAGATTCTTTTAGACTGGAGTATTCCACTGAATGAAAAAGACAACTTAATGCTTCCTATTTTGCAACAAAAGCGAGTTTTAGACCAAACGAAAGAGGATTTAGAATACTTAAGAGACAATCCCCCAACACCAAACCAAGCATGTGGAATCTCTAAGTATAGAGAAGATTAAAGAGAACGAGGGCGCGTATGAAAAAACTATATAAATTTCTACTTTATCTTTTTATAGGCGTGATACTTTCAACCTCATTCACTCTCTTTTATTTATATTTTCCAAATGCCCTTAAACCTATTGATAATTTACTACGTGATAACATGTTTGTTGCAAGAGGGGCTATTCCTGATGGAGAAAATGTTGTAATAATAGACATAGATGAAGCATCTTTATCAAAAATTGGTCGTTGGCCTTGGAGTCGTGATATTGTTGCTAAACTTATTCAAAACCTTGCTGATGGCGGAGCAGGAATTATAGCTTTAGATATTATGTTCCCTGAACCCGACAACACTTCGCCACATTTTGTTCTTAATAAAATTGGTATGAAAACTGATAATGTAGTTAATTATGATGCAATTTTAGCACAAACGATAGCTAACACTCCAACAATTTTAGCCCATCAATTTTTTACCAATAAAGACAAATACCATAAAAAAGAATTTCCGATGCTATCTGGAATGGTTCAAACACAAGAATGTAACTTGTGGGATGACACACAACAAAGCTTTATTCCAAAGGTCTATGGCACGCTTTTAAATATTCCTGTTCTACAAAACAACAGTTATTCAAGTGGATTTGTTAATTTTGCTACGTCAACTTCAGGAGTTGTAAGGGAAATTCCTCTTATCATGGAAAATGAGGGAGCTATACATTTATCACTTAGTTTAGAAATTATTAAAATAATTGCAGATGATGATGTCCAAGTTCGATGTTCTGAAATTGGTGGTGTTGAAGAAGTTGTTATTGGTGATTATATTATTCCTACAAGTGTTTCAGGTCTTGCTTTTATTAATTTTAGAGGAGGAGAGAAAACTTTTAAGTATATATCTGCTAAAGATATTTTAACTGGAACATATAATAAAGAAGACATTGATGGAAAAATAATTTTAATTGGTACCTCTGCTGCTGGTTTACGTGACCTTAAAGCTATAGCATTTGATAGTGCCTTTCCTGGAGTAGAAGTGCATGCAAATTTAATAGATAATATTTTATCTGGTGATTATATTTCTACACAATATTCTGATGCTTTTAATGTTTTTCACATTATTGCTATTACCTTTATTACAATATTAAGTATGGCATATGTACCGAGTTTTGTGATTGCTGTATTATTATTTTCCTATCTCTTTTTAGATTTATATTTTTTATACACTATGTTATTTAGTGAGGGCATGATTTTAAATATATTTATTCCTCTTTTTGCACTTGTTGTTTCAAGTGTGAGTGTGGTTTTAATAAACAACCTTGTTATTAGTAGAAATGAGAAGCATATAAAGGAAAAAGTAACCCAAATTGAAAAAGCTAAAAAACAAATAGAAGGAATTCTATCAAGTATTTTGATGCCTATTTTGATTATTTCAAAAAAAACAAAAACTATTCTTTATGCAAATGAATATGCATCCAAACAGTATGGTATGGACACGCAAGATTTAAAAGGTATTGCGATTGATGATGTATATAAAAATGAAGAACAAGAAATAGAAATAGAAGAAATTTTAAAAGAAAAAGGTTTTGTTGAAAATAAAGAACAGATATTTAAAACAACATCTCAAAAAGAGTTTACTGCATTACTTTCTGTAGTACCACTTAGTTTTGGTAATGAAGAAGCAAATATTAGTATGGTGACAGATATTACTAAGCAAAAAAAGATTGAACAGGAGATTAGAAGACTTCATACAAATACAAAAGAAAGCATTAAGTATGCATCTTTGATTCAAGGGGCCCTTCTTCCCGATGATGCTATTTTAGAAAAGTTTACGTATGATTATTTTGCTCTATGGAGACCACGTGATATTGTTGGTGGAGATATTTATCTTGTAGAAGAGTTAAGTGAAGATGAACTTCTTATAATGGTTATAGATGGTGCAGGTCATGGTGTTCCCGGTGCTTTTGTAACGATGTTAGTCAAAGCTATTTCTACACAGATAATCGCAGATATTAAGAATGGAACTATTCCAGCACATCCAAATGTGATTTTACAACTTTTTAACCAAGGTATTAAAACAATGCTAAAGCAAGAGAAAGGATCTCGGTCTAACACAGGTTTTGATGGTGGAATTTTGTACTATAACAAAAAAGAAAATAAGTGTCTTTATTCTGGAGCTAAAACTGACCTTTATGTAATTGTGGATGATAAACTTGACATTATAAAAGGTGATAGAAAAAATGTTGGATTTATTCGTACAAAGTTTGACCAAGAGTATACAAACCATACAATTCGTATTGAGCAAATAACCAAGCTTTATTTAGCGACTGATGGCATTGTAGATCAAGAAGGTGAAAATGATACTCGGTTCGATGACGAATTCTTTGAAAATATAATATTAAATAATAACTTAAAAGATTTTAATACACAAAAAGATATAATAAATGATGTTTTTAATGATTTTAAACAAGATTTAGAACAAAGTGACGATGTTACAGTTGTAGGGATTGCATTAAAAGTCACAAAGGAAGAGTAACATCTTATGAAATACATATTATTTTTTACATTATATATAGTAACACTTTTTGCAAATACCTTAAATGATTATGATGAAGGCTTGCAGTTTTTTGAAGAAAAGGCATATATGAAAGCCTATGTATCTTTTGAAAAAGCTTTTTATGAAGATATGGCTAACCCAAAAATTAGTTTTTATATGGGACGATGTTCCTTTGAAATGGGTGACCTTGAGTTGGCTATGCTTGCGTATGAAAGAGTCCTTATCTTAGATGAAACACACATTAGAAGTCGTTTAGAACTTGCAAGAACATATATTTTATTAAAGATGGATGAAAAGGCGAAAATAGAATTAAACACAGTTTTAAAAATGAAACCTCCAAAACAAGTAGAAGAAAATATTCACATGCTAATAGCGCATATAGAGGAAAAAAAGAAAAATAGCTTTTGGACTTTTTACTTTGGACTTGCAACAGGGTATGACACGAACATAAATGCAAACCCTGGAGAAGAGGTACTTATTAACTATTTAGTAGATACATTTAATTTAAATAGAAATGCCATTACTGCGAGTGATATGATTTCTGCTATGTATATGCAAGAAATGTTAAATGTTGGAAATACTTACAAGTTTAAAGATAGTCGTTTCTTTTTAGAGAGTTCTTTTTTGATTTTTGCACAACAGTATGATGCATATAGTGAATATAACTTAGTTTATGTAGCGCTTACAAGTGCTCTAGCTACTGTTTATAAAGGCTATAAAATAAGTGTACCGCTAAACCTTAGTAAGGTTTATTATGGTGGAGTTGGTCTTCTTGATTCTCAGTATATTCAGTTGAAAGTTGAAAAGAAATTGACTAAAAATACAGTTGGTCGCGTAGCTGTAAAGTTTCAAAAGAAGCATTATAATAGTGTAACAAATAAGGGAAGAAATTCTGATACACATGAGTTAGAACTAGGTGTTAACCATGCCATGGGAGAGCATTTATTTCGTCTTTCTTATTTAAGAATACAAGAAGAAAAAAACACTGACGCAACCCAAACGTTTGTAAATAAAGATTCAGATACTTATAATCTAGGATATAGCACAAGTATAACAAAAGCAATACGCTTAAATGCACAGTACTCGTATATAAATAATCAGTATGAAGATTTAATCAGTGCTACACAAAAGAGGCTTGATAAATTTAGTAGTTATTCTATCTCATTAGGTAAGAAAATTACAAAAAAAATATCTATAGCTGCTGAATATAAGTATACAGAGAATGCTTCTAATTATATACCAGTAGGGTATGATAAAAGCAACTATAACATAAAACTTACTATGGTCTTTTAAAGGAGATAAAATGTATAAGTATATAATTCTACTATTGGTTCCATTACTTCTTCAAGCAGAAATAGGAAAGATCCTAGCCCTAAAAGGTGAAGTAAACATCCTAAGAGATACTCAAACTATAAAAGCCTTTACTGGTATAGATATAGAAGAGAAAGATATTATAAAAACAGGTAAAGCAGCACAAATTCAAATAATGCTTAAAGATAAAACAGCAATAACTATAGGAAGAAATAGTATATTTGAAATAGAAGAATATCTCTATGACAAAACAAAAAAATCAAAAATAACAATGCGAGTAAAAAAAGGAATATTCTACGCAATAAGCGGGAAAATAGGGAAAATAAATAAAAATAGATTTAAATTAAAAACAAAGTCTGCATCTATTTCTATACGTGGAACACACTTCGGTGGAAACATTGGTGAAACAAAAGAAACTATTGGGTGTTTTAAAGGTGGTATAGGTGTAGAAGCACAAGGTACAACTGTAGATGTGGGAGCAGGTCTCATGACAAGCTTTACACCAGGAAATATACCAAACCCACCAGTAACACTCAACATAGCCGCAATGAAAATAGAAAGTAAATCTAAAAGTAAAAGTAGTACGTCTAGTTCAGGTGATGCGTCAAAAACTAAAAGTGAATCAGTAAGTACAAAGGAAACTTCTGTAAATGACAATGCACCAAAGCAAGAAGCATCAACTCCACAAGCAGAAGCACCAAGCTCAGTAGAACCGGAAGTTCCATCGTCATTAGCTACGGATGCAAGTGGAGTGAATCAAGAAAATACTGTTGATACAACTGTTAGTGTAGCACAAGTAGTAACTTCAACACCGACAATAGCACCTGTTGTAACTACTCCAATTGTTATACCAAATACTCCACCAACTTTAAGTATAATAAATCAAACAGTAGATATAAGTACGAGAACACTGAGTGTACCATTTACTGCTACTGATGCTGAAAGTACAACGAACACAGTTGTTCTAGCTACATTATTTGGTAGCGCAATTGTTAATGGTACTAATATAGATTATGTTGCAAATACGAATCTAAATGATTTTTTTGGAACAGATCAGATTCTTTTACGGACAACTGATAGTGGAGGATTAATAACTGACACTACGCTAACATTAGAAGTTGAACATAATCTAGCAAAGATAGGTACAGGAACACATGAGGTATATAGAGATACGTATGTTACCTTTGGAGTATTTAGTTTAAACACCATAGCGGCTGGAAACTTTTTGTTTAATGATAATATTGTAGATACTGCAACAGTAGGTTACACTACTTTTAGTGTAGCTGGCATAAATGGAATTTCTGATTTTACCCCTACAGCTACAATTGATGGCTATATCACTGCTAACAATATAGCAAAATATAGTGGTATTTTAGATGGAATTGTTGAGTCAGGAACGCAGGCTCAAAGAGTTGTTACTGGTATATTTGATATAGAAATTGATTTTAATACGTTAACGCATAGTGGCGATTTTAGCTATATTGCCCATGATCAAGAATATACAGGAAATCTAAGTGGAATAGTAGCTAATACTGGTTTTACGATAGATACTCTTGTAAATGGAGAGATCAGAAAGTTAAGTGATGGATCTCTAGTTGAGAACTTAGCTAAAACAAGTAATACTTCAGGTAATTTTTATGGTCCTAGCGCAGAACAAGTATCAGGGTCAATAAAAATTCAAGGCGCTACAAGCGGAGATAAATCCGATTTAGGCTTCTCAGCTGATCAGATATCTTTTAAGTAACAAGCATACTTAGAAATATGGGAGAATTTACTACTTTAAACTAGTATAATCTACAACCTGATTCCGTCCATGCTCTTTTGCATGGTATAAACCTAAATCTGCTTGTTTAATAAGCACATCAATGTCTTCACCTTCATTTTTAAAGATAGTGAGTCCCGTACTCATTGTTACAGAAATATTCCCTTCTAAAATATTAGCTTCTATAAGCTTTCTAATTTTATCAGAAATTTCAAATGCACCTTGCGTTGTTGTATTTGGAAAAAGGACTACAAACTCTTCTCCTCCAAATCTTGCAAAAACATCAGTATCACGAATATTAGCAGTTATTATTTCAGTACAAGCTATAATAACCTTGTCTCCAACATCATGTCCGTAAGTATCATTTATATTCTTAAAATGGTCAATGTCTAACATGATGACACAAAGGTCAGACTTCTCTCTTATGCTCGTTTTTATATAACGCTCTGCAACTTCGAGTAAATACCTACGATTATAAATATTTGTCATAGGATCAAGTGTTGCGAGTTTTATAAGCTGTTCGTTGAGTTCTAAAAGTTCTTTATTTTGTAAGTCATTTCTAGCAACAATCTTATCTAATCGTCTACTTTGCTTTTTATAAAGTTCTAGTAGGTCTTCTCTTGAGATTTCTTCATGGAATTTCATATATATATCCTTATAACTGTAGTAATAATGTATATTTTAAAATATCGTTCTCAATAGGCGTAAATGTTATTATAACAGGTTTAACAACACGTAATCCAATTATTATAAAACCTAAACCTGCACCTTTGGTATGAATATCTTTTTTAGCACGCATTTTCTGTCTTAATAAACGTCGTAAATCTTTTTCATTTAAGCCTTGAATCTCATGTAATCGCTCTTGTATAATTGCTTTTTTTGTATTTTTGATGAGATTGCTACTTTGTATTGTACATGTATTTTCAATGGAGTTCATTGTAACGATAAGTATCCCTTGCGCTTCTCTTTTATTGTTTTTTAATTCGATTTTATCGTAAGAGTAGTTCAAAATATTTTGCATTATTTCAATGAGTATTTTAAAAATATCATCTATTTTATCAATATGTACTTGGGCAGAAATGAGATGTGATTGAATAGTTTTACTAATTTTTATCATCGTTTCTTCATTGAGTTTGTTGCTAAACTCATAAATAACAGTATCGTCTATTTGAAGAAAAGATTTCTCATTTAAAAAAGTACTTTGCATTAACGGTTCTCTAAAATTCTATGGCTTTAATATTTAAGTCTTCAAATTCTTCTGCATAGTCTTCATAATCTTTAAGACCACTTTTCTTGCTTGCATCATAGTACCAGTTGATAACGAGATTGTGAGATTCTCCATCATTTATAATGTCAAAAAGGTCAAAAAGTATTTGTGATGTAGCTGAATTGAAGTAAGATAACTTGATTTCTACAGTAGTTGTTTCTTTGGCATTCCCATTAAAGTATTTTTCTAACCATTTGGAAATAGGCTCATAAAATTCAAAAGTATTTTCAGGATACGATTTTCCTTCAAAAATTATGACCCCATTTTCAAAGTCGAGGGATACTTTTGGAGAGTTTTCTGTAGCTTCTATATTTAAAGACTGCATTATAGTTATTCCTTCTATATATAATGGAAGTATTTTAGTATATCTAACCTAAAAGTATAATGTAATCGAATGACTTTTACTCTTGGTCCTCTCTCTTAATCCCCAATAGCCCAAATATCAAATGGGAGCATTTCCACTAGAGAAAGGGGATGCGAAATGCTTCCTTCTCTATTCATAGTCACTGCTGTTATTTTTTGAATTTCATGTGTAAAAATGAAGGCTTCTATTTGTTCTAGTTTTTTAAATAGACTTCTCTCATCGGTAAAAGGCATACAAAGAATTATTTCATTTGTATTGGGTAAATAAAAATCAATTCCATCATCATAAAAACATGTAACATGTGATTTTAATAATTCTAAAAAAACCATGTTTTCAAACAAACGACCAAAATGCTTGTCTGTACTTAAAGCACTTTTGAGTGAAATATCACAGAGGTAGAGTTTTTTTATAGCATGTGCATGCGCATACTTTTGTAATGTATGCATATATTTTTTTGCAAGTAAACCTTCATAAGACTTATAAAGTTTGTCTTTTGAAATTTTTCGTATACTTTTGAGTCGTTCATACACTGTATAGGCTGATATTTTTTGTGAAATCATTTTTGCACATACTACAAGAATATCAAATTCTAGAGTATCCAATGAAAACTGCAAAATATTTTGAATAGTAGTATTTTTAACATCAGAATGTATTTTATGCATTGATGGAAAACCACCAAGTTGAAAAAAATGGTTTAAGGCACTTGAATCATACTTATGCTCATAGGCTAAAAACTCTTCATAATCAAGTGGATAAAGTTGTAAAGAATTTTCTATATCAGTTTGAATATTTCTTTCACATGTAATGATGCGTTGATTTACATTTACAAGTTTAATATTATGGTTATAGTTATCTAAAACTAAAACATCAATAGAATTTGAAATACAAAAAATATTAAGTTGCTGATTTAATAGTTCTGTATTAATCCGTATGTCATTGCAATCTATATAAAGATAGGAATTCTTTTTGAGTGAAAGTAAATAATTTTTCACTAATTTTGTTTTTCCGCTTTGGGTTATTCCATTTATTTGATAACTTTTATCATCTATAAAGACTTTTCTATCATGAAATTTATCTATATGTAAATCAAGCTTATAGAGTTCTTCAAGTAGTATTTCCATATTTTACCTCTTTTTTTGTAGAGATAATTATATCATTTCCTTTTTAAAAGGAAATAAATTTACTCTTTTTTTATTTTTTACCCCTAGAATCCTTGAATAAAAGCGCTCCTTTAGGTACAATTCCGTTCCCTTAAATAGTTGGGCTAGGATCCAACGAGTTCTTTAGAAGGAAAAACATGGAAAAAATTCGTTTAAAATTGAAAGCTTACGATCATCGTGTATTAGATAGATCAGTAGCGTCAATCGTAGAGGCTGTAAAGCGTACAGGTGCACAAATTCGTGGACCAATACCTTTACCAACAAAGATTCGTAAATATACAGTACTTAAATCAGTTCACGTTAACAAAAAAGCGCGTGAGCAATTTGAGATTCGTATGCATGCTAGAATGATTGATATCGTTTCTGCAACACCAGAGACTGTTGATTCATTAATGAAACTTGATCTTGCACCGGAAGTAGACGTAGAAGTACGCTCTATGGATAAGTAAGGAGTTCGTAGTGGAATATATTGTTGAAAAAATCGGTATGAGCCGTACAATCACAGTACCAAGTAAACCTGTTACTCTTTTAAGAGTTTTAGAGCAAAAAGTATGTGAAGTAAATGATGGTGTCGCAATTGTATCTTACAACAGCGGTAAAAAAATGAATAAAACAATTGAAGGTCAACAGAAAAAGTATAGTCTTTCTGCTGAGTTTAATCGTTTAGCAACACTTGAAGTAGCTAACACTGAAGCGGGTGATTTAGATATGACACCACTTATAGAAGCAAGCGTACTACGTACAACTTTTAATACAAAAGGTCGTGGTTTTGCTGGTGCTATGAAACGTTGGAACTTCAGTGGTGGTCCTGCATCTCACGGTCATAGATTCGGTCGTAGAACAGGTTCAATCGGTAATGCTGAGTGGCCAGGTCGTGTAATGAAAGGTAAAAAAATGCCAGGACATTACGGAAATACACAAAATAGTGTAAAAAATGAGATCGTTTCTTACGATGCTGAAAACAAAATCATTGCGGTTTTAGGTTCTGTATCTGGTGCAAACGGTGCTTTAGGTCGTATAAAGGTAGCTTCGTAATGAGCGCAATTGTATTAAATGATAAAATGGAAAAAGCATCTGAGCTAGCATTACCAGAGTCTTTCTCTGGAATCAATCCTCATAACCTTTACCTTTATGTAAAATCTGCTCAAGCTGCACAACGTGCAAATACAGCGATTGCAAAAGGTCGAAGTGATGTACGCGGTGGTGGTAAAAAACCATGGGCTCAAAAAGGTGGCGGTCGCGCTCGTGCTGGTTCACGTCGTTCTCCTATCTTCGTAGGTGGTGGTAAAGCTTTTGGTCCTCAAAACAACCGTAACTACGATTTAAAAGTAAACAAAAAGCAAAAGAAATTAGCTTTAAACTTTGCTTTAAATGAGCATGCACAAAATGGTACTCTTTTTGTAGTAGATTCTATTGAAATCGCATCTGGTAAAACTAAAGATGCAATGGCAATGTTTAAACTACTCAACCAAAGAGATACTCTTTTTGTTAAATCTTTATTAGATGAGCCAACTTTTTTAGCTTTTGAAAACATTCAAGCTACATATGTTGTTGAATCAAATGAATTAAACGCTTTCTTAGCTGCTAACTACCGTTCACTCGTGATAGAAAAAGCAGTATTTGAAGCTCTAGTAAGTGAGGCATAATTAGATGGCAGATATTACAGATATTAAATCTATATTATATACAGAGAAGACTTTAGGTATGCAAGAAGCTGGTGTTATCGTTGTTCAAACATCAACTCGTATGACTAAAACAGGTCTTAAAGAGGTTTTTCGTGAGTATTTTGGAATTGTTCCAAGTAATATTAACTCACTTAATCAAAGCGGAAAAAGAAAAACTTTCCGTGGTGTAAAAGGTAAGCAAAACGATTTTAAAAAGTTTTATGTTACTTTACCTGAGGGTGCACAAATCGAAAGTTTGGCGGTATAGAAAATGGCAATTAAAACATACAGACCGTTAACTCCGTCACGTCGTTTTTATACTAATGTTGATTCATCTGACATTACAGCAAAAGCTAGCGTTCGTTCATTACTTGTTAAAATACCACAACATGCTGGTCGTAACAACAATGGTCGTATCACTTCTCGTCACCGTCAAGCTGGTGCAAAAAAGATTTACCGTATCATTGATTTCAAAAGAAATAAATTTGATATTCCAGGTACTGTTGCAGCAATTGAGTACGATCCATACCGTAACTGTAGAATCGCACTTATCAATTATGCAGATGGTGAAAAACGTTACATTCTTCAACCAAAAGGTCTTGAAGTTGGTACAGTAATCAATTCATCTGCTGATGGACTTGATGTTAAACCTGGTAATACTATGAAACTTAAAAATATCCCAGTGGGTACATTAATTCATAATATTGAGCTTAAAACTGGTAAAGGTGGACAAATGTGTCGTGCTGCTGGTACTTCTGCTCAAATTATGGGTCGTGATGGTAGATATGTTTCACTAAGAATGCCTTCATCTGAAATGCGTTTAGTATTAGGTGAGTGTTTAGCTACTGTTGGAATCGTTGGTAACGAAGAGTTTGGTAACATTGTTATTGCTAAAGCTGGTCGTCAACGTCATTTAGGTATTCGTCCTCAAACTCGTGGTTCAGCAATGAATCCTATTGATCATCCACATGGTGGTGGTGAAGGTAAAACGAATTCGGGTCGACATCCAGTTACTCCATGGGGTAAACCAACGAAGGGTGCTAAAACTCGTCGTAAGAAAGCAAGTGATAAGTTAATTATTACTCGTCGTAAACCAAATGCTAAAAGGGTAGGTTAATTATGGCTCGTTCATTAAAAAAAGGTCCATTTGTTGATGACCATTTAATAAAAAAGATCGAAAAAGCTAAGGCTGAAGGTAATAAAAAACCTATTAAGACTTGGTCAAGAAGATCTATGGTTACACCTGACATGGTTGGATTCACATTAAACGTTCATGATGGACGTAAATTTGTTCCTGTACATGTTTCAGAAAACCATATCGGTTACAAGCTTGGTGAATTTGCACCAACTCGTACATTTAAGGGCCATAAGGGCTCAGTACAGAAGAAAGGATAATACATGGCTAGAGCATTATTAAAATTTATCCGTGTATCTCCAATTAAATCTCGTCTTATTGCAAGAGAAGTTCAAGGTATGAATGCTGAAGCAGCAATCGCAGCTTTAGAATTTACTCCAAATAAGGCAGCTAAAATTATTTCTAAAGTTATTGCATCAGCAGTAGCAAATAGCGGTATGGAAGCAGAAGATTGTATCGTTACATCTTGTCGTGTTGACAATGGTCCAGTTCTAAAACGTTTCCGTCCACGTGCTCGTGGTATGGCTTCAGGAATTAGAAAACCAACAGCACATATCTTAGTAGAAGTAGAGGGTAAATAGAATGGGTCAAAAAGTTAATCCTATTGGTTTACGTCTTGGAATTAATCGTAACTGGGAATCTCGTTGGTTTCCTAACTTTAAAACAGCTCCTGCTGCTTTAGGTGAAGATTACAAGATAAGAACATATTTGAAAAAAGAGCTTTACTATGCTGGTGTTGCTAACATCATCATTGAAAGAACAGTAAAACGTCTTCGTGTAACTATCGTTGCAGCTCGTCCTGGTATCATTATTGGTAAAAAGGGTGCAGACATTGAAAAACTTAAAACTGCTGTTCAAAAGTTAGTTGGTAAAGCAATAAGTATCAACATTAAAGAAGAGAAAAAAGCACAAACTTCAGCACAACTAGTAGCTGAAAATGTGGGTACACAACTTGAGCGTCGTGTTGCATTTAGACGTGCAATGAAGAAAGTTATGCAAGGTGCACAACGTTCTGGAGCTAAAGGTATCAAAGTATCTGTTTCTGGTCGTTTAGGCGGTGCTGAAATGGCACGTACTGAATGGTATTTAGAGGGACGTGTTCCACTTCATACTTTACGTGCAAAAATTGATTACGGTTTTGCTGAAGCACATACACAATACGGAATTATCGGTATTAAAGTATGGATATTCAAAGGGGAAGTTCTTACTAAAGGCGTACCTGTTGAAGTTGCTGAAGAGAAAAAAGAGCGTCCACGTAAACGTGCTCCAAGACGTGAAAATAACGATAAGGCTGAATAATTATGTTAATGCCAAAAAGAACTAAATACCGTAAGGTAATGAAGGGTCGTAACCGTGGTTATGCTCGTTCTGGTTACAAACTAGCGTTTGGTGACATCGCATTTAAAGCTGTAGAAGCTGGTCGTATTGATTCTCGTCAAATTGAATCTGCTCGTATCTCTGCTACACGTCACATTAAAAGAAGTGGTAAAATTTGGATTCGTGTATTTCCAGCTAAACCATTAACTGCTAAGCCTCTTGAAACTCGTATGGGTAAAGGTAAAGGTGCAGTTGATAAATGGGTTATGAATATTAAGCCAGGTCGTATCATTTTTGAAATGGCTGGTATTCCACATGATATCGCTCGTGAAGCGTTAACTCTTGCTATGCATAAGTTACCTTTCAAATGTAAAATAATAACTGAGGAGATGAGCAATGAAATATTCTGATTTAGAAGGGAAAAATTCAGCTGAACTTCAAGTGATGCTTAAAGAAAAAAAGACTGAGCTCTTTACTTTAAAAATTAAACAAAAAATGATGCAACTTCAAAATACTAGTGAACTGAAAATCGCTAAAAAAGATATTGCAAAAATCAATACTGCTATAACTGCAGTAGCAAACTAAGGAGCCTATAAATGACACATAAACGTGAAATTCAAGGTAAAGTAGTAACTATTGCAGGTAACAAAACAATCTCTATGGTTGTTGAACGCCGTGTAATGCATCCTCGTTACCACAAAGTTGTAAAACGTTTTAAAAAGTACTTAGTACATGATGAGCGTAACGAAGTTAAAGTTGGAGACGAAATTATTGCAATTGAATGTCGCCCACTTTCTAAGACTAAATCTTTTAGACTTAAAACAGTAGTATCGGGAGCTAAGTAATGATCCAAGGTTTTACTCGTTTAGTAGTAGCTGATAATACAGGTGCTAAAGAGATTATGTGTATTAAGGTACTTGGTGGTTCTAAGCGTCGTTATGCTTCAATAGGTGACGTTATCGTTGCTTCTGTGAAAAAAGCGACTCCAACTGCTAAAGTTAAAAAAGGTAAAGTTGTTAAAGCTGTTGTTGTTAGAACGCATAAAGAGGTTCAACGTGAAAACGGTTCTCTTATTCGTTTTGATGACAATGCAGCTGTAATACTTGATGACAAGAGAGAACCTATCGGTACTCGTATTTTTGGACCTGTTGGTCGTGAAGTACGTTACGCTGGATTCATGAAAATTGTTTCTCTTGCGCCGGAGGTTGTTTAATGGCAAAATTTAAGTTTAAAAAAGGCGATACTGTTGAAATTATCGCTGGAAATGACCGTGGGACTAAGGCTACTGTATTAGCAGTATTACCTAAGAAAAATCAGGTTATTGTAGAGGGTTGTAAAATAGCTAAAAAAGCTATTAAACCAACAGAAGAAAACACTAAAGGCGGACATATTAATAAAGAGATGCCTATAGATGCTTCAAATGTACGTAAAGTGGAGGCATAAGAATGGCTCGTTTTAAAGAAAAATATTTAGGTCTTGCATCTGAACTACAAGCTGAATTAGGAATCAAAAATCCTATGCAAACACCAAAAGTAGAGAAAATTATTATCTCTGTTGGTGCTGGTTTTGCAATGAAAGATAACAAGCTTATTAAAAACATTGAAGATACACTTACTACTATTGCTGGTCAAAAAGCAACTACAGTAATCGCGAAAAAATCAGTTGCTGGTTTTAAAGTTCGTGAAGGTATGCCTGTTGGTATCCGTGTTACGCTTCGTGGTGAAAATATGTATAACTTTCTTGATCGTCTCATATCTATTGCACTTCCACGTGTAAAAGATTTCCGTGGTGTTCCAAGAAATGGTTTTGATGGTCGTGGTAATTATAACTTCGGTCTTCAAGAGCAACTAATTTTCCCAGAAGTTAGTTACGATTCAATCATGCAAATCCATGGTATGAATATTACTATGGTTACATCTGCAGATTCTGATAAGGCTGGTTTTGCTCTTTTAGAGAAAATGGGTATGCCTTTTACAAAAGGGAGTAACTAATGGCTAAAAAGTCTATGATCGCAAAAGCGGCAAGAGAACCTAAGTTCAAAGTACGTGGATACACAAGATGTCAAATCTGTGGTCGTCCACATTCAGTACTGAGAGATTTTGGTATCTGTCGTATTTGTTTTAGAAAAATGGCAAATGAGGGATTAATCCCAGGTGTTAGAAAGTCTTCTTGGTAATCCAAGGAGAAACTTCTATTCATTAGCAGTCACTCTTTTTTGAGTGACTACAACAAAGGAAACATAAATGGCAATTAATGATCTAGTATCAGATGCGTTAACACGTGTTCGTAATGCGGGTATGAGAAGATTACCAGTTACTACTTTAGTACACTCTAAGAGTGTTGAAGCAATGACAAATATCTTAGTTGAAAAAGGTTACTTAGAGTCTTGTAATGTAATCGAAAACGGCGTTAAAAAAACTATCAAAGTTGTATTAAAATACAATGATGAAGGTAAAACAGTAATCAATGAAATGAAAAGAATTTCTAAGCCTGGTCGTCGTGTTTACAAAGGTAAAGAAGATATTAAACGTTTCAAAAATGGTTACGGAACTATTATTGTAAGTACATCTCATGGCGTTCTCGCGAATGACAAGGCATATGACCTTGGCATTGGTGGTGAAGTTATGTGTACAGTTTGGTAGGGAGATAGCATGTCAAGAATTGGTAAAAAACCGGTAGATTTTGGAGCTGACATTAAAGTTAGTGCAAAAGAAAATGTTATAACTTTTGCTAAAGGCAAAAATAGTGTTGATTTAGATACTCGTGGAAATGTGGACTTCTCTGTTGAGGGAACTGTTTTAACTTTCGCTGCTAAATCTGAAGAAAAAGCGCATCGTGCTTTTTGGGGAACGTATAGAGCATTAGCTGCTAATATTGTAATTGGTTTAACTACTGGTTATACGAAGCAACTAGAAATCAACGGTGTTGGTTATAGAGCTGCTGTTAAAGGTAAGGTTCTTAATTTACAACTTGGTCACTCACATGATATTAACTTTGATTTAATTGATGGTCTTGAAGCTAAGGTTGAAAAAAATGTTATTACTTTAAGTAGTCATGACAAACAACTTTTAGGTTCTGCAGCTGCAAAAATTAGAAGTTTCCGTCCACCAGAGCCGTACAAAGGTAAAGGTGTTAAATACATGGAAGAGCATATCGTGCGTAAAGCCGGTAAAACTGCTAAGAAGTAAGGGAGGGTATTAGAAAATGAATGCAAAAGTATTAAAAAATAAAGTAGCTAATCGTTTAAAGCGTAAGCGTCGTATTCGTGCAAAAATATCTGGTTGTGCTTCACTTCCTCGTGTTTCTGTATTTAAATCAAACCGTTACCTAAGTGTGCAAGCTATTGATGATGTTACTGAAACAACATTATGTGCTATTCACTCTAAGGCTACTGGTCATAAATCAAATAAAGAAGGTGCAAAAGCACTTGGTGAGGCATTTGCTGCAACACTTAAAGCTGCTAACATTTCTGAAGTTGTATTTGATCGTAATGGTTACCAATATCACGGTGTTATCGCTGCATTTGGTGATTCACTTCGTGCAAACGAAATTAAGTTTTAAGGAGACATGATGGAAATTAACAGAGATGATTTTGAAGAGTCGATTGTAAATATTGGTCGTGTTACTAAAGTTGTAAAAGGTGGACGTCGTTTTCGTTTTACTGCATTAATTGTAGTTGGTAACAAAAATGGTACTATCGGTTATGGTGTTGGTAAAGCTAAAGAGGTTCCTGATGCTATACGTAAAGCTGTTGATAATGCATTTAAAAACATTACAACAGTTAAAATCAAAGGCACAACTATCGCTCACGATATTGAGCATAAGTATAACGCTTCACGTGTTTTACTTAAGCCAGCATCAGAAGGTACTGGTGTAATTGCAGGTGGCGCAATGCGTCCAGTTCTTGAGCTTGCAGGTATACAAGATATTCTTACTAAGAGTATTGGTTCAAATAATCCAGGTACAGTGGTTCGCGCAACAGTTGAAGCACTTGGCCGCTTAAAAGGATAATAAATGGCAATAGAAAACTTACAACCTGCTGAGGGTTCTACGAAAAATCGTAAACGTACAGGACGTGGACAAGCTTCTGGTACTGGTAAGACTGCTGGTCGTGGTCAAAAAGGTCAAAAGTCTCGTTCAGGTTACAAAAGAAAAAGAAACTTTGAGGGTGGACAACAACCACTTGCAAAACGTTTACCTAAAATTGGTTTTACTTCACGTTTAGTAAAACCTTATGTAATTAACGTTGGAAAAATTAAAGCTGTTGCCCAACTTGCTGAAATTACTATGGAATCTATCCGTAGTGTTCACAAAATCGGTTCTGGCGTTACTAAAGTTAAACTAGTAGGAGCTACTGCGAAAGATTTAGCTTCGAAAATTAAAGACGAAAACGTTACTACAACAGGGAAATAGCTGTGAATAAAAATCTAGTTAATAAGATACTTATTACAATCGGATTTTTATTTATCTATCGCTTACTGGCTTACGTGCCAGTACCTGGCGTTGATACTGCAGTTATTGCTTCTTTCTTTGATTCGCATCAAGCTGATGCATTAGGTTTATTCAACATGTTCAGTGGGAACGCTGTTGAGAGACTCTCTATCATTTCACTTGGTATTATGCCTTATATTACTGCTTCTATTATTATGGAACTTCTTGCTGCTACATTTGCACCACTTGGTAAAATGAAAAAAGAGCGTGATGGTATGGTTAAGTATATGCAAATTATTCGTTATGCGACTATTGTAATTACAATTATTCAAGCTATTGGTGTGAGTGTTGGACTTCAAAGTTTAACAGGACCTACTGGAAACAGTGCTATCTTAGTCGATCAAAATACATTTATAATACTTGCTGCTATCTCAATGCTTGCAGGAACAATGTTACTTATGTGGATCGGTGAACAAATTACGCAGAGTGGTATTGGTAATGGTATTTCTTTAATAATTTTCGCAGGTATCGTATCCGCAATTCCTTCAGCAATAGGTCAAACTATTACTATGGTAAATACGGGTGCTATGAGTTTTTTAACAGTAATTGCAATTCTTGCTCTTATTTTAGGAACTGTTGCGGTAATTATTTATGTTGAACTAGGTGAGCGTCGTGTTCCCATTACATATGCTAAGAAGACTATGATGCAAAACCAAAATAAAAGAGTTATGAACTATATTCCTATTAAAGTGAATTTAGCTGGTGTTATTCCAGTGATTTTTGCTTCGGCGATATTAATGTTTCCAATGACTGTAATGTCGAGTAGTACAAACCCTACTGTCTTAGCATT
Organism: Sulfurimonas sp. SAG-AH-194-I05; assembly: GCF_029215955.1. Taxonomy (GTDB): domain Bacteria; phylum Campylobacterota; class Campylobacteria; order Campylobacterales; family Sulfurimonadaceae; genus Sulfurimonas. The sequence goes on along the minus strand of NZ_JAEMVA010000015.1, from coordinate 2,852 downwards.
TGCAGATTATTTGAATCCTAATTCATACTTTTTTAACTTTGTAACTTTTATGTTTGTTGTTTTCTTTGCATTCTTTTATGCTTCGATTACATTTAATGCAAAAGATATTTCTGAAAACTTAAAGAAACAAGGTGGATTTATTCCTGGTATTCGTACTGGTAATGCAACTATGGAATTTCTAAATGAAACAGCGAGTAGACTAACATTTACTGGTGCAATTTATTTAGGTTTAGTAGCTACTTTACCATTTATGATTATTAAAGGTATGGGTGTTCCATTTTTCTTTGGTGGTACTGCTGTTCTTATCGTTGTTCAAGTTGCACTTGACACAATGAGAAAAATAGAAGCACAACTTTATATGAGTAAATACGAAACTTTAAGTGCGGTCGGTTTATAACAATGGCGATTGCGCTAAGAAAACCTGCTGAAATTAAAAAATTAAGAGCTGCCAACAAAATTGTTGGTGGTGCATTAGAATTACTCCAAGCCAATACAAGGGTTGGAGCTTCTTTAAAAGATCTTGATGCTATGGCTGAGGATTATATCCGAGCAGCTGGAGCAAAACCTTCTTTTAAAGGTTTATATGGCTTTCCCAATGCTGTTTGCTGTTCTCTCAATGAAGTTATTATTCATGGTATTCCTACTGATTACAAGCTCCAAGAAGGTGATGTTATCGGTTACGATATTGGAACTGAACTTGATGCTTATTTTGGTGATGCTGCTGTGAGTGTGCCTGTTGGTATAGTTACAGATGAAGATCTCGCTTTAATAGCATGTGCAAAAGATACTCTGTATCATGCAATTGGAGAGATTCGACAGGGTATGAGATTTAAAGAATTATCTTTAATCATGGAAAAATTTATTCAATCTCGTGGCTTTGTTCCTCTTCATAATTTCTGCGGACATGGAATTGGTAAAAAACCACATGAAGAACCTGAAATCCCTAATTATTTAGATGGAAAAGATCCTAAGGCTGGTCCTAAAATAAAAAACGGAATGGTTTTTTGTTTAGAACCGATGGTATGTCAAAAGGAATCGAGACCTGTTATTTTAGATAATAAATGGGATGTTGTTAGTGCCGATGGTTTACGCGGTTCACACTATGAGCATACTGTTGCAATCATCAACGGTAAAGCTGAAATACTATCTCTTGCTTAAGAGAAACAAGGACTTATAATGGCTAAATCAGATGTTATTGAAGTTGACGGCAAGATTATTGAAGCTTTGCCTAATGCAACTTTTCGTGTTGAATTAGAAAATGGACATATTATTTTATGCCATATCGCAGGAAAAATGCGTATGCACTATATAAAAATACTTCCAGGTGACAAGGTTAAACTTGAACTAACACCATACTCTTTAGATAAGGGTAGAATTACGTACCGTTACAAGTAAGTAGTTGTCAAATCGAATACTTTAAAGGGATATATATCCCTTTAATTCCTAAAATACCTTCTTATTTCTAAATTCTGCTATTTCTGTTTCAACCATTTCATCTATCATTATTGTAAAAAGTTCTGAAATCATGTTTGGTGAGACGTCAAGTTCAATAGCTTTATGGCGTACACGTTGCTTTATAAACTCGATTCTTTCATCTGCTTTGACTTCGTCTACACTATCTTTAAATGCAGCAGCTTGTCTAATGTAATGGCTTCTTTGAGAAATCAGATTGACAATATTGTTATCTAATACATCTATTTCTGTTCGTACTTCTTCTAATGAGTTACAGGTTTTAATTTTCATTCTATATGTCCTTTCTTTTAATTAGGTTTAATGAGTTTTTTTATATCTTTTGGTACATGTGCAAATGGAATATTTCTAACTCCAACTTTGTTGCCTTTATCATCATACTCCATTACATCAACGCTCATTGCAGTTGGGTAATATCGAATCGCTTTATAGGAAAGCTTTTCCACAGTAAATTGTATCTTTTTATCAGAAAGCTCTACACTTTTTTTCTTTTTTTTCCCCATCGACTACTCCTTTATGTATATACCAGTATCTTTAACTTCTATTTTCCCATTGTCTTGGAGAAAAGTAAGCGTACGTTTAAATTCTTTTTTACTAAGCCCAAATGTATTTTTAATAAGCTCTGCATCACTCTTATAGTTATAGGGCATAATTCCATTATTTTGTAGAAGTAAGTCAAGAACTTTATCCGAAGAAGCTCCTTTTTTTTGCGTGCCAGGTTTTCTAAGTGTGAGGTCGATGTTTCCATCTTTGCGTATAGTCTTAACATAAGCAACTTTTGTATCACCGAGTGCAATATCTTCAAAAATTTCATTATGGTAAATTAAACCCTCATATTTTTCATTTACGATACATTTAAAACCTAAAGGTGTTTGTGAAATGATAAGTATATTTGCCTCTCTATTTACAATCAGACCTTTAATTCTACGTTCAAAAAAGTCTCCTAGTTTCTCAGTGCCAACGAGCCTATGGGTTCTCTCATCATAAACAACTTTTAAAAATCTTTTTTCACCAATTTTAAAAGGTGTTTTTTGAAACATATTTGGAACAAGTAAGTCTTTTGTAAGACCCCAGTCCATAAAAGCTCCAAAAGGGGCAACATCTACTACTTCAAAGAGTGCGTATTCATCAAGCATAGCATGTGGTTTATTTGTAGTAGCTACGAGTCTATCTTCTGAGTCCGTGTAAAGAAAGACATCTACAAGTGAATCTTGTACCATGCTTTGTTTTACATACTGCCCTGGCAGTAAAACATCTTCTTCATCCTCTGCCATGAGATAGAGTCCTGGAGCTGTATCTCTATCAACACGAAGTGTATTCATTAGCCCTAGTTCTAGGTGTGCATTGAGTTGCATAGTTTTGTTTGGTTGTTCCGTCATTTA
>NZ_JAEMVA010000014.1 GCF_029215955.1 Sulfurimonas sp. SAG-AH-194-I05 | reverse complement strand
TCATTGTACTTTTTCTTCCATGAGGGCATATCATCAGCTGAAGTTCCCCAAAAATGTCCACCAAATTTTGAATAAAGAAAAATTTCATCTTCATTAAGAAGTGTTTTTCTCAAATCATAAGGATAAATAAAGCTATCTTGCGCTTTTGATTGCTCAACATAGTCACTTTTTCCATTTCCAGTAATTCCATGACACATGCTACAATTTCTGTTAAAAATCTTCGCTCCAACCTTTAACATTTTTGCTTCATCTTCTTGAGATAATTTCGTTGATGCATCTAAAAGTTTCTTTATTCTTTCATCTCTCTTTGGATTAAAAGCTTTTGAAATATAATAAACCACATCTTCTATCTCTTCATCTTTATATACATACTTAAACGTAGGCATAAAGTCAGCATGTGAACCATAGGCATGCGCACCTTCTTTTACAATCTCAAAAGATTGTTCAGGTGTTAAAATAGTCTTTGTTAAGTCTCTTGCCTTTACTACAAGCTTCATATCTACATTTGCTTTTCCATCTCCACCATGACAACTTACGCATGTAATATTATAGATTTTTTTCCATCTTCATACATGTAGTCTGTTGCCTGTGCCAATGAAAAGAAAACTAAAAAACCTAAACTTAAGACTTTTTTATTTAACATAATCATTCTTCTGCATCTTTTCATGAATATACTTCGCTACTGATTTTATTGTAAAATCATCATATTTTTTTGACCACGAAGGCATATCTTCCTTATGTGTTCCCCAGTATTTACCACCGTATTTTATGTAAAGAAAAAGTTGTTTTTCACTTAACTGTGTCTTTACTAAATTATATGGAAAAATTGACATTTCAGGGTTCCGTGTTGCTTCACCAGCACCATCTCCTCCAACACCATGACACCAAGAACAGTTTCTTTTAAATATTTTTGCACCACGTTTAAGCATTTTTTTCTTTTTGCTTGCATCAATTGTATCTGACTTAGCATACAGTGCATCTATTCTTTGCTCTGAATGAGGTTTAAAAGCTTTTCTAATATAGTAAGCTACACTTTGAAGTTCTTTCTCACTATAAACAGACTTAAACGAAGGCATAATGTCAGCTGCTGCACCTAGTTCATGTGCACCGTGCTTAATAATGTTATAACTTTGTTCTTGCGTTAATATCGTTTTATCTAAAGCTCTAGGATTAACAATAAATGAAACCTTTGTTTTAGCATTTCCATTGGCACCGTGACAAGATATACATGTTGTTTCATATATATCTTTACCCATAGCATACTTTGCATCAGCTGCATTTAACAACCCAATAAAGAATAGTATTGTTAATAAAATTTTCATCTATTTTGCTGTTACCTTTAAAATCATGTTAGGGTGAATAGCACATTCAACATTGAATGTACCCGCAGCTTTTACTTTGATTTCTACATCTTTTCCAGGTGATTGCATACCTGTGTCAAACTCATTTGCTTCATTATCTGTATATGCATTATGTGCAAAAGGGTCAGAGTTTTTAAACTTTATTGTATCGCCTACTGCTACATTTAATGCACCTGGTGCAAAACTTTTACCTTTTTGATCAATAATATGTTCAGCACCAAACAGTGCACTTGCAATAACTAAACTTGCTACTATAATTTTTTTCATTTTCTTCCTTTAATTCATTTAACTTATTATACAAAATAATTGTGTGCTTATTGTGGAAACTTTGTAGGAACCTTTAATTTCATGTCTGGACCTGTTAACGAACCTATAAAAGAAACTAATTTACTAATTTCACTACGAGTTAAGCCTCTGTCTACTATATATGTAGATTTATTTTTCACATTATGTTTAAAACGTCCACCATTACCACATACATGGACAACTTCATGTAATGTTCCAGCACTTCCATCATGAAAATATGGTGCAGATTTTGCAGCATCACGTAAAGTAGGTGTTTTCATAACTCCATACCATGCAGCACGGCGTTTATTTAAGTAACGTCCTAAATCTTTTCCATTAAGTTCACCATCTCGTAAACCGATATTATGAAAACTTCCATCAGTAAAGTTAAAACCATCATGACAATCTATACAATGCGCTTTACCTTTAAAAAGTTCAAAACCAATTTTAGCGCGTTTACTGAGGGCATTTTTATCGCCTAATGCATATTTGTCAAAAGGTGAAATAGTTGAAACAACAGTTCTTTCAAATGAAGCAATTGCTTTTGCTAGAGTCTCTTGCGTTAAACCCTCGCCTGGATACGCTTTTTCAAAAAGTGCTACATATCCCTTAATAGCATTAAGTTTAGGAATGAGCTCATCAAGAGGCATATTCATTTCAACATCAGCTTCTATAGGACCTAAAGCTTGGTCTTCTAAAGTTCTTGCTCTTCCATCCCAAAACTGACGACTTTGATACGCTGCATTTAAAATAACTGGTGAATTTCTTGGTCCTACACGACCTTCATGTCCAACAGCCTTTGGTGTAGGAATTAAATCGCTCCAACCTTTTTTAGGATGATGACATGTTGCACACGAAATTTTTTCAGAAGAAGATAGTCTTACATCAAAGTATAAAAACTTTCCTAGTTCAATTCTCTCTGGTGTTAACTTGTTGTTCTCTGGTTGAGGAACCTCAGCTGGTCGTAACCATTTTTTCATATCCTCTGTTGCTTCTAAAGACACAAGCAATAAACTAGCGATTAAAACGCTTTTTCCTAATGTAGTAATCATACATTCTCCTTTATTTATACGTGTATTCTACATGAGACAAACTAATAGTTTATTAAAAATTATAATTTATCTCCCTTCATATAAGTGCCTTATACTTTGAATTCTCTCAGCTTATTATTAAGTTCTATTGTCATTGTGCTTAGCGTATTACTAGCCTTCGCCACAGTGTCAATACTTGTCATATTTTCATTTGAAATTGAGCTGATATTATTAATTTTTTCAATTATAGTATCTGTTTTTGATGCATTCTCTTTATAACCAACTAAAATATTTTCTGACATCTTCGTTGACTCAGACATAATTTCAACAGTTTCATTAATTTTATCTCCAACTTGTGTCGAAATTTGTGCGAGTTCTTCCATATCTTTAGAGTTTGTATCCATTTGCTGTGAGCTATCTGCAATAGCTTGAACAATAACATTTACTGTTGCATTAATCTCTGCGAGAGACTTTTGTGTATGCTCCGCTAGTTTTCTTACCTCATCAGCCACAACAGCAAATCCACGTCCATGTTCTCCTGCTCGGGCTGCTTCAATAGCCGCATTTAAAGCTAAAAGATTTGTCTGGTCTGCAATGTCTGAAATTACAGAAAGAACATCTTTTACCTGCGCTGCATCACTTGAGAGCTGAGAAAGAGAACCAGCAAGTTCTTGTTGTACATGTGAACTATCTTGTACTTTATCGACAAGAATTAATATGTCTTTTTTAGTAAGTTCTAGGTTGTCATTAGAGCGAATTAAATTTTCCCTACCAATTTCAGCTTCACCAATAGCTGCTGTTAAATCATTTCTCATTTGGTGTGTGTCTTCTACTACAACATTTAATTCTTTATTTTCTTCTTCTGAACGTAATTCCACTTCATGTGCTGTTTTTGCTAAGTTATCAGATATACCCGAGTTTTCAGAAGAGGAATCAATAATACCACTTAAAACGCTTTGAACCTTATGAATAAAATTATTAATATAATGATTTGCTTCTGCTATTTCATCAGAACCTGAGGCATCAAGTCGAATAGTTAAGTCACCATCACCCTCCGTTAAGTTTTTAGCAGCTGTAATTAACTTCTTAATAGGTGAGACAATAGAGTTCATAACTACTAAAAGTAAGACTGTAATAAGAATTCCAAAAGACACTTGGACAATAAGAGATATTTTTTGTAAAAAAGAAATTTTTTCGTCTACTATTGGAGAATATTCTGTAAGCATAGAGTAAAACAGTTCATCATTTGCATACATTACATTATTCATATCACCTAAAATACCTTGTGTTGCATCAAAACCTTTCACTTCCATAGCAGTTACGTACGACGAAAAAGCATTTTTATACGTACCTAAATATTCTTTAATTTTTTTTGCTTCGGTTTCAGTTTTTGTTTGCGTAATATAATAAACTAAAGCACGAGCCGAACGCTTAAACTTTTTAAGATATTTTTTATTTTTAGTTAGTCGAAAACTTTTTTCTATGTTTCGTAATGTTAAAACCATAGAGAATATATCTTGATCTTGTAAGTTTTTTGCTTCTAGTTCTGCTTTTTTTCCGTTATCTGCTAAAAGAAAATTCAAACCTTCCTTTTCTGTATAGCCTAACTTTTTTTGAATCTTTAACAACTTTTCAAAACCTGTTTTATACTGTCTTGCATATTCTGTAACGATATCTACACTGTAAGTTTCAACGCCTAAGTTAATGAGAGAGTCTTTAAAAGTTTTTAAACCATCACTTAAAGCTATATGATTAACAAAAAATTCTTTTTCATCCTTCACTTTTTTACTTTGCATGAAATTCATACTATTTTTTGTAATCGTTTTCATATCTGAGTTCAGCTTATAGATATAATTTTTTGTATTTTGTAGCTCTTCACTCTTACTCAACATATAACTAACAATAAATATATTAATAATAATAGAGAGAAGAGAAATACTTATGACCCCTATTAGCTTTGTTTTAATTGTCATTTTTCATCCTTGATTATATTCTTTGGTACTATAGTAACATAACAATATTCAATACTATTTAAACATTAAATATATTCTTTTAGTATTCTGTACTTTAGCCGATATTGATACAAATACATTTAAAGGACTGGTTATGAACACTTCTTACGCAATGGATGCCTACAAATCCCGTGATTTAAATATCTCTATGAGAACTTCCAGTGGTGACGTCATTAAACTAGACTTTGCAAATGAAAAATCAATGTCATATTCTCAACAAAAAAATGAAAATGGCTCGCAAACTTCTATGCGTTTTTCTTCCATGCAATCATTTAGTTTTAGTATGGAAACAAACGGTATAGATAAACAAGATAAAAAAGAAATTGAAGCATTTATGAAAATAGCGCAACCTTTTATAGACGACTTTATGAAAGAGCTTAAAGAGGATGCACCCAAGTCACCCGTAAATAAGTTAGCCAAAGAAATTGCTTCTCTTTTTCAACCAGAAAAACCAAGAGACGAAAACAATAAAAATAATGTAAAAAATAATATTGTCGCTATGTTTGACAAGTCACTCGATGGAGTCAAAGAGAAAAAGAAAGAAGATGAAGAGATACAACTAAAACAAGAAAATCATATTAAAAAAATATTTAAAGAGATGGAAAAACTCTTAGAAAAAACACTCAAAGAGTTTGATAAAGTAAATCAAAACTTATATGCCTAGTTTTATGTCCTATTACTTAATACTGGTCGTATATACGTTTAAATTTTATAAAATAGTAAAGTAGGACAGAGCCAATAATAAAAAAGAGTACATAAGAGATTTTAAAACCACTAAAGAGTTCAGTAAGTTCCTCTTTCACTTTTTGAAAATCATCACCAAAAAAATCACTGCTTTTCACTTTCTTGGAAGATTTATACTTAAATATATAAGCACCTTCAAACCTATTTTGAAGTTTTATTAATGAATCTTCTAATAATGCATCATTTTTGAAATCTTGTGCTACGACAATAAATTTTTTAGATGTTTTTTTCACCGTGAAAGAGAAATCATTTATTTTTGAGAGTTCGTACATTAGTGATGTTTTTGTTTTAATCTCTTTATAAATACGAAAAGCTTCTTTCTTTGTTTCTAATGACTCTAAAACAATTATAGTTGTACTTGCCTGTACGCATAAAGTAAAAAAGAGTAATAATACAAATATTTTTTTCATGGTTTTTTCCTTATACTAGAGCTTTCATTATATATGCATTAAGCATAAGAGTACTTTAAAATATACATTTTTGGTATAGATTATGCTTATATTTTGTATGAAAAAATTATTATTATTCATTTACTTTTCTTTTACACTGTTTGCATCGCATTTTGAAAGTAGTCACATTACATTAATGAATACTATAGACAAAGTAGCAATGAAGATTTCTGTAGAAAAAAAACTTTCTTTATATTATTTAACGCTTCGTACTCATGATGCTTTTGTTACAGCACTTAGTACAGATACAACGAAAATAAATACTGTCAGCGATTTAGAAAATAGCTTTTACAAAAACCTTTCAAAGATTCACGAATCCAACCAATCTTTAAAAGCGAATGAAATTGAAAAAATTCGTTTAGAATACAAAACTATGACAGAATATGGTCTTGCTTTAATTGAAAATCAAAAAAAATCAAAAAAAGTACCATCAAACAATAACTACCTTCTCTTTGTTGCACTCGCTTTAGCATGTTTATTTCTTGGCGCTTCTCTTTCTTTTTATATTTTAAAATCAAATTTTACAAAAAAACAATTCCAAGATAGCATTTTACAAAAAAAAGACGAAGAAGTATGCAATGAAATAAAGAGCTCTTTAGAAGTACAAATTCTAGATTTAAAAACACAGATAGATGTAAAAAACAAAGAATCACAATACGCTATAAAAAATACTACCCTCAAATATGAAGAATACAAAGCCAAGCAAAGCACCCTAAAAAACACCCTCGCCCAATCACAGATACAACACCATACAGTAAAAGAATTGTTAAAAGAAAAAGAAATACAGATAGAAGAACTTTCAGTACGTTGTAAAGAAAACGCACACGTACTTCATGAAAATGCAAGTAAATGCCAAGAGTTCAACAAAGATTTAGGAATTATTCAACAACAAAGTCAGGGTATATTTAACGTTCTTGATACTATTTCTTCTATAGCCTACCAAACAAATTTACTCGCCCTTAATGCAGCAATAGAAGCAGCCCGGGCAGGTGAACATGGTCGTGGATTCGCTGTTGTAGCAGATGAAGTAAGAAAACTTGCTGAAAAAACACAAAATACTTTAGACGAGGCAAAAATGAGTATTAATGCTGTTATTGATACGATTCGGAACCTCGACACGAAGTAAACTTGACTAAAAGTAGCAATTTGTGTAAAATTGCATACAACAAATAAATGTTAATACACATTATGAAATCTTCTTCATAAGCAAAATCAAAAAAACTAAGGTACTTACTTTATGAGTGAAAACAATTCACAACAACCCCGCAAGAACACAAAGCCTCAAAACAAAAACAACAATAAATCTCGTTCTCATACACCCGTAAAAGGTGCTACTATCGATGAACTTCGTGTACAAAACATTGAAGTTTTAGTTGCTATGGCTGTAGAGCTTAAGGTAGAACATCCAAATGAAATGAAACGTCAAGATATTATTTTTGAAATACTAAAGGCACAAACTGCTCAGGGTGGTTTTATTCTTTTTAGCGGTATCTTAGAAATTATGCAAGATGGTTATGGTTTTATTCGTTCTATTGATAAATCATTTAACGAAAGTATTAATGATGCCTACGTATCAAACACACAAATTAAAAGATTCGCATTAAGAAATGGAGACGTAGTAACTGGTCAGGTTCGTCCTCCAAAAGACCAAGAACGCTATTATGCGCTTATTAAAATAGAGGCTGTAAACAGCCTTCCTCCTGAAGAAAGTAAAAAAAGACCTCTTTTTGAAAACCTTACACCTTTATACCCTTTAGAGCAATTTACGTTAGAGTACCGTGAAAAAGGCTTAACTGGTCGTATGCTTGACCTTTTTTCACCCATAGGAAAAGGACAACGTGGTCTTATTGTTGCACCTCCTCGTAGTGGTAAAACAGAACTTTTAAAAGAGATTGCACATGGTATTTCAAAAAATCATCCTGAAGTTGATTTAATGGTTTTACTTGTTGATGAAAGACCTGAAGAAGTTACAGATATGGAACGTAGTGTAAAAGGTGAAGTATACAGTTCAACTTTTGATATGCCTGCAAAAAATCATGTAAAAGTAGCCGAAATGGTAATCGAAAAAGCAAAACGTCGTGTTGAAATTGGAAAAGATGTAGTTATTCTTCTTGATTCTATTACTCGTCTTGCTCGTGCGTACAATACCGTAACCCCTTCAAGTGGTAAAGTTCTTTCTGGTGGTGTTGATGCGAATGCTCTTCACCGTCCAAAACGTTTCTTTGGTGCTGCTAGAAACATTGAAAACGGTGGAAGTTTAACTATCATTGCTACGGCACTTGTAGACACTGGTAGTAGAATGGATGAAGTTATTTTTGAAGAGTTCAAAGGTACTGGTAATATGGAAGTTGTCCTTGACCGTAAAATTGCAGAGAGAAGAATTTTCCCTGCTATTGATATTTTAAAATCAGGAACACGAAAAGATGAGCTTCTTATCGGGAAAGAAAACTTACAAAAAGTATTTATTTTACGTCAAATGCTCCATAAGCAAGACAATGAAATTAAAGCACTTCAGTTTATCTACAATACTATGGGGAAAAATGCTACAAATGCAGAGTTCCTTGAAAGTATGAATACGGATTCATAAATTTAAAATGAAAGTTGGTGTATATGACTCAGGAATTGGAGGGCTTAGTGTTGTTAAGTCCTTGCTTGCCCACCAGCTTTTCCAAGAGATAATTTACTATGGAGACACAGCCCGTGTACCTTATGGTATAAAAGATAAAAATACCATCATTCGCTACGCTCTTGAAACTGTAGAATTTTTCAAAAACTTTGAACTTGACTTCATTATTGTCGCTTGTAATACAGTAAGTGCTTATGCTCTTGCTGAAATGAGAGAAATTGCCACATGCCCTGTCTACGGTGTTGTCGAAGCAGGTGTCTTAGCATGTGGAAACTCTCTTAAAAAGAAAGATTCTAATATTTTAATTCTTGGAACAAAGGCTACTATTCACTCCAAAGCGTATGAACATGGTTTAGCACACCTAGGCTTTACAAATCTTCAAGCAAAAGCAACTGGTCTTTTTGTACCCCTTGTTGAGGAAGAAATTTACAGTGGTCCTATTTTAGAAGAAACATTTAAATACTACTTTAAAGATAGTACCCCACCAGATGCCATCATTCTTGGTTGTACACATTTCCCCCTCATCTCTGATGCACTTTCGCAATACTTTAAAACAAGTACAAAACTTATTCATTCTGGCGATGCTATTGTAGAGTACCTTGAAAAAGAATTTACCTTTAAAAAAAGGTTTAAAAATCCACAAATGAAATTTTTTGCATCTGAGAATCCTGATGCTTTAAAATTAATCGCTAAAAAGTGGCTCAAAGAGTCATAAAATTTAAATAAAACGGAGTTACATGTGAAAGAGTCTTCAGAAGTATTAGCAAGAAAATACCGTCCTTCAAACTTTGATGAGCTTATAGGTCAAGAAACTATAGCCCAAACACTTTCTCTTTCACTTGATTCAAATAGACTCTCACATGCCTACCTTTTTTCAGGACTCAGAGGAAGTGGAAAAACTTCAACTGCTCGTATATTTGCAAAGGCCCTTATTTGTGAAGAGGGTATGAAGCATAACCCATGTGGAGTATGTTCAAACTGTACTATGGCATTAGAAAATCGTCACATGGATATTATAGAAATGGATGGTGCTTCGAACCGTGGAATCGACGATATTCGTGATTTAGTAGAACAGACAAAGTACAAACCAGCGGTTGCACGCTTTAAAATATTTATAATCGATGAAGTCCACATGCTGACAGCTCCTGCTTTTAATGCTCTTTTAAAAACACTTGAAGAACCACCTGCATATGTCAAATTCATTTTAGCAACTACAGATCCTTTAAAACTCCCTGCAACGATTTTAAGTAGAACGCAACACTTTAGATTCAAGTCTATTGCTACAAAAAAGATTATAGATCACTTAATCCACATTTTAACGCTTGAAAATGTTTCTTATGAAGTGGATGCTTTAGAAATTTTAGCACGTAGTGGGAGTGGGAGTTTGCGAGACACCCTTACCCTACTCGACCAAGCCATTATATTTTCAAAAAGTCATGTGGATGTTGTAACAGTTACCGATATGTTAGGTCTCGTTGACCCTAAATTTATAGCTGATATTTTTACTTCTGTATTTTCTAAAGATTATAACGCTGTGATAGAACATACAAAAGCATTAGAAGATTATGAAGCCGAAATGGTAGTTGATGAACTCATAGCGTACTTAAAAGAAAAAATGTATAATCAAGATGCTCTTTTTTCTACTCTCGTTATCGATAGATTCTTTCGAATTCTTAGCGATTCTAAATACCTCTTTAGTATTAATGCCGATGGTTCTTTTGTACTTTCTATGATATTTTTCAAAATGATGGAAGCACTTCGAATTAAAGAAATAGACCAAATGATAGAGTCGCTTCAAAAAGAGATAAGCAGACCTACTATTAAAATGACACATGAAAGTGAAATACCACAAACAGAAATACAAGTAGAAACTCCTGGCATTATTGAAAATTCAAATACTTCAGGAAAAGAAGAAGTTACCGTAACTCCAAAAATACAAATTACAACAGCAACACAGGAGATAAAACCTCAGCCAGAAGTAAAACCTGAAAATAAAAAATTTTTAGAACTAGTAGCTAAAATAAAAGACAGAAGTTATGAATTAGGTGAAGTCTTTGAAACTTCTGTCAATTTTGTATCGTTTGAAAACAGTATATTGACTTGGGAAAGTTGTGCTGACGAAGAAGGTAAAAAAGCTCTAAAGTACGGTTACTCAGCTATAAAACAACTTGTTCGAGAAATTTATGGTTTTGAAACAAAAATAAAGGGTTTAGCCTGCTCCAAAGAAATAAAGCCAACTGTTATACCTGAACCTAAAAAAACACAAGAAGATGCTCAAGCCTCTTCTATGATAGAAGAAGCAGAAGTAGGTGGAAGCAATAGCTGTGTTACTTCATGTGGTGGAGAGACAACACCTGTGAAAGAAATAGATGGTGCAGATATATTAAATGACCCTATTGTACAACGCGCAACAGAACTTTTTGAAGCTACAAAAAGAACTATTCAAAATAAGATTTAGTCAAAAAATATTTCACTGCAACAGAGTTCTTCTTCGTGACAGAACTCAATTATATTCACATAAGGTGTCGAATTTCTCTTTTTTAAAGTAGCAAAATTCATTTGTGATATTCCAAGTGAAAGTGCAACTTCTTTATCATATATTTTTTCATTTTTATCTTTTGCTAAATAGATTTTTAATGTTTTTACTATAGAATGAAAATCTTTCATAGTTACTCCTAAGAATGACAAGATAACTTAAATATTTAACATTCTTAAAAAATATGTCAATTTGTAATTTTATTCTTTAAACTTTCTAATGCTCTCCTACTTATAATTCTTCTAAAAAAAATTCATCTACTGATTTAAGATAGTCTATAAAATCAGGTAAATTACTTTCATAAATACCTTTTACACAAAGTAAATCATTCTCTTCAATACTATTGAGTAATTCTTCTTGAAATGCATCTAAATTTTCAATATATTTGTGAGTAAGATTACTAGACTCAAGTACACTTTCGTGCATCTGAAAATTTTCCACTGTATAAAGTATATCGATATTTGCATTCTTAATTACTTTCCTAAATTCTGAAATATTAATATATTTCATTTCCCCATCTTTATAATCTACAAATTCAGACGTTAGTACTATCTTTTTTCCGTTATATTCAGGGTTTATATAATTTAAAGTTCTAAAAAAAGCTAAATAACCTTCAATCCCTCCACGTTTACTTTGATCATATAAATAAAATGTTTTTTCATTATATTTAATTTTATAAAACTTACCACTTGTTGGAAAATTACTCGCATTACAATACTCTTTAGAGGATTCAACAATATCAGCCCCTAAATAATACGCACTCAAAAGAACAGATAAAGAAGCTAACGGAGCATATACTTCAGGAAAAGGTAATATATAAGACACTTCTACATTTTCAATACTAGCAGTAATATACCAGTTAAAGTTTTTATATTCACTTTTAATAATATAAGCATTACATTCTTTGGTGCTTCCAAAAGTACATACTTCTATGTCTTTATATTTTTTCAATTCATCTTGAATAAGAGAATAGAACGCGTCCTCTTTTGGAATAATAATCTTACTCCCTTTTTTAAGTGCCTTTGCCATAGATATTTTTTTCTTAACAATATTTTTTATTGTTCCATACCCTTCTATGTGTTCATGTCCAATAGAAGTTATCACTAAAATATTTGGTTTTACAAACTTTGCTCTTACCGATGGTTTGTTTTTTTTTGCAATAGGTTGTTCTATTATAAGAATTTCATCTTCTTTTTTCAAGGATGCTAAATTACAATACATTGGTACCACTCTATTTGCACTACTTAATCGAGCATAGGTAACAAACTGTTTTTTTAACACATGGTATAACTGACCCTTAAAAGCAGTTTTTCCAAAACTCCCTGTAACAATAAGCCTTTTTGAAGAAGACAACTCGGCGTTAGCCAAGGCAATTTCTTTTAAAGCGAAAAAAGTATCTTCAACAACAAGAGCAGGAATACTTATGTCTTTTTGAGTACCCTCTTTTATGATAATTCCAGTTATATCTTTTTTAATCGCTCTTGCTATCTGATGTATGTTTGTTCTATCTCTATCGTACCAACTAGCATCATAAATAACAAACAAATCATTTTCTTTCAAATACTCATAAACATGAGTCACCTCACAAAATAACATCTCATTTTTTTTATTTATCCAGTATCCACCCGTAATTCTAGCTAAGTCATCTAGCGTTAAAAAACTTGTTCTTTTTAGGTTCATTTTATATACCTATCAACAGTGCCCAAAAATAAAAGGAGCTCTTTATTAGCGGTTTTATTCATTTGTCTTATGCTTTGAGTAAGTGCTTTTAAAATGTATTTATTATTTTGAGAAGATTTTTGTAACTCTTCAGGCCAATCATATATAGGTATTCCATAGTCATGTGATGCAATTTTATCCATCTTACTTAAATTCTCTAAGAATATTCTCATAAAATCATATCCATATATTCGATTATCCTCTATTACTTGAGCATAGCCTTTTATTTTATAATCAATACCTTTAGGATAAAGAAATTTTCCATTATTTTTATCTAATAAATATGCTAATCTTCTCCACATGTACTTCGTATCATAGGTTTTATTTAGTACTCTTTCTAACTCATTTTGAGTTGATGGAAGTTTTTTTCGAGAACCTGTTCCCTTTTTTAAAATATATTCACTCCACCTTGCTGTACCTTCTGTATACCACCTGTTCTTAAACATTGTATAACCATTTTGATACAAATGAAAAAGCTCATGAGGAGGAGTTTGTGTTTTTGCTCGTAGGTTTCTTGAGAGTTTTATACTTAAAGAAGCACTTTCATTTTTTAAAAGAGCCTTATATTTATAATAAATTATTCCATCTCCCCCACTTCCATTATTTTTCATATTTAGCACATGTACATCAATATATTTGACTTTATTTTTATAGCGATTGCTTTGCAAGGGAGAAATAAAATGGAAACTTTCTTGTAGTATTTTTGATGTTACTTGTAACTTTAAACCTATATTTTCAATATAGTCAGGAATATTATTATTATTACAATCATCTTTATTTTTTTTTAAAAGTTTATTTTTTCCTTTTTTATCATAAAAAATACGAAATTCATCTATCTTGTACATATAGCTAAGGTTCTCTTTCTCTCTCTTTGAACTAGAATAAAGGGTCGTGAAAAGAAGTAAAAATATAATAAAAATTCTCATCTCTTATACTTCTTCATTTTGCAATACGTAATTATAAGTTTTTAATTTTGAATATGCCTTTCTAGAACCATTTTTTGCTGACTCAATATACCAAAAAAGACTTTTCTCTTTACTTGAGGCTACATACATACCTTCTTCATACATAAGCCCAAGAAAATACTGTGCATTGTTGTATCCCTTTATCGATGCACGTTCTAAATAGAAAAAAGCCTTCTCATAATCTTTAATTTTAGCTTTTGGATTACGGTAAAATCTCCCCAAACTGCATTCTCCACATGCTAAAGAATTATTTGCTGATGCATTAAAAAGTTCTAATGCTTTTTCAATATCTTGGCTAACTTCTTCTCCTTTAGCATACAGTGAACCAAGAGCATTTTGGGCATAGCCAATACCGTCTTTTGCCATGCGTTCATATACATCTATTTTGGCAATATTTTGAGGGTAGTTATTTTCTTTACGCTGAACCTTGATTACTTCATCATTATTTATAATTTCTTCAAGTTCTTTAATAGTAGCTCTGTTTTGAGGATTTTTATCTAACATTCTTTGTAGTAAATAAACTATTTTGTTTGACTCAATACCAATAGTTTCTACTTCACAGTATGTATGTAAAAACATTTTCAATTCTAATTCCATGCTGTTACGTAAGTCAAATGGGTTACGTCCTGTAATAACAAAATAAAGGGTACATCCTAAAGCATAAACTTCTGATGCAAAGGTTCTCTTTCCCTTATATGTCTCAGGGGCTAAGAATATAGGATTCCCTTTTATATATAAAGTATCAACTTCTTCTTTGAATTCTGCAAGTCCCCAGTCAGCAAGCCAATAACTTCCATCATGGAGTAAAATATTTGCTGGTTTAATATCTAAGTGTAAAAGACCTTTTGATTTTGCAAACTTCAAAATATCTATAATTTTACTTAAAAAAACAAGTGTTTCATTCTCACTCAATACTCCATAAGTATCTATATGCTTTTTTAAATTACCACCCTCGGCATATTCAAATAAAAAGTAATACTCTTCACCTAATTTTTTTTCTTTGAAAAAATGAAGTCCGTTAGGATATTCATTTAATACATATAATGCTTTAGCTTCTTGCCTAATTCTATTTATGTACCTTGGGCTATTTATAAGTTTTAAAGCATATTCTTTTTTTACATCAGTCACTAAATATACCTGAGCGAAACCACCTTTATCGATGCTTCGAATAATCTTATAAGAATCAATTATCTTTTTTTTCATACGACTTTAATCAGTCTCGCAAAAAAACAAGCTGCATGCTGAACGCTGTCTACTCGAACCCATTGACGTGTGAGCTTAAACCTAAAACTATGTAATGCTTTTTGTGGTTCTTTATGTGCATAGGTAGATTTCTCGCTATGAAACGTTTTCATTAAGCCTTTTGCACTGAGTAACATATTTTCCATAATCCATGAAGCTTTGTTTTCATCTTTTAAGTATTTTGCCAAATAGTACGCACTTACAACACCTTCGCACCGAGAAGCATCATGGTATACATGGTCACCGTATTCGTAAAAGAAGCCACCTATATAATCTAGTGTTGTTTGTGATGTATTTTCATTTGTGTACATGTGTTCAAACATCGCTTTTGTGTCATTAAAAACAAAGTCAATGTAAGATTGCTTTTTAAAACCATCTACTTTTACCCATTCTTCTATTGCTTGCATAAGCCACGCATCTGCTGGAAGTGGGTCAAACATATAGTCATATTTTATTGGTCGTACATCTACTAAAAAATCTAACGAGAGTAAAGACTTCGCCTTAATGTCTTCTGCTAAGTCCTTATCTATATTCTCCACATGCTGAAGATAAAGAGCCAGACCTAGTAAAGCCTCCCCTGGGTAATAAAATGAAAATAACTCTTTTTTCACCTCGTCACTAGGGTTAAGGAGAGCTTTTCCATCATTAAATTTCGGATGAATGTAATACCCTAACATTTCCCCTTCATTATCAACACGACTTAAAATATGTCGCACTAAACCATCAAGTTCTTTTCTATAACACTCATCTTTTGTTTGAATATAGTAGTGCATCATAGCAACAAGCCCTATTCCAGCACCACCGAGTTTAGACTTTTTATTAAAAAATGGGTAACAGGCAAATGCATCTTTATATGTATGCGACCTAAACGTTGTAAGAAAAAAGTCTATAGAATCTTTAGCCTTTTCTAAGTAGCGTTTGTCACCACTTAACGCATACCCTCGAATAAGAGTAACAGTACCACCGCTATGTCTTAAAATATTGTTATAAAGTGGATCAAGCATTTTAGGATGCATGTCATCAACTATAGTATTTAAATAAGGATCATAGTAATACAAAAAGCTTCCATCATCATTCATGTTATCAACAAGCCAGTCTATACTTTTCATAGTCTTGTCATAAAGTATGTCTTTTGAAGACTCTAACTCACATGTAGGGTATCCACGTTCAAGGTCTAAAACTTCATCTTTAAATGTTACATAAGCAATAGATTCAATCAAGGTGTACTCTATATCTTCTCTTCGCATAAGATGCACACGTTCACTAATTTTATCTGTCATTTTTGCTATACCACATTGCTTTGACATGTGGTTAAGGAGTTGATTTACACTCATAATAGACTTCGTATATCCATCCGTTGGCATAAAAAAGCGTGTTTCGCCTTCATACGTATACTTTAGTCCATTCACACCAGACTCAAACCTATTTGGTGAGTCCATTTTCATAGCAGTAAGATTTCGAATACTACAAGGAGATTCTTTCGTAACCATTTCAAACATAATTCTACAATCATTTGAATCAGATATATTAAAATGAAGAAATTTAGGATTTGCTCTTAACTTAAGAATAATACGACGCAAGGTGTTTTCTAAAGTGTCTTTTTTTGAACCCCAACGTAAGGCTTTTGTATTACTCTGAAATAAAGTAATATACACTTGAGAGATTGATGCATCAAAAGGTAAATTTATGTTCTGAGGTAATTTAAATTCTTCTTGATTATACAATCCATCTCTAATACTACGAAGTAATTCATTCATATTTTATTCCACCCTTTATATATACTTTTATTATAGCTATTTTTCATACATAGTAAGTCCATCTTTTAAAGAACCAAAGAAAATCATTTTTCCTTTCTCTAAAATCAAGACTTTATTACAAATATTTTTTACTTTTGAAGCTTTTCTTGTTGCAATTATAAAAGTACTGCTTTCACTTATTTTTACTATTTCTTTTTTACATTTCTTTGCAAACTCAGCATCTCCCACATGAGTAATTCCATCTACAATAAAAAAGTCTCGCCTGCATGTCACAAAAAAAGAATACATTATTCGGTTTTTAATATCCGTAGTTAAATACTTCCATGGTGTTGTCAATATCTCATTATCTAACTCTGCGAAATCCAATAAACTATGTATATTAGAATCAAGACTTTTTTTTGAAATAGATACAAGAGCAGCTTTTAAGTAGAGATTATCTATAACATTTAAATGACCACTTATGCCTAAACGTAAGTCTTTTAAGACTGTTCTTTTTTGTGGTGATTTTATACTTCCATAGTCCGAGTACAAGGTTTCGGACAAAAGACGAATTAATATACTCTTTCCAGAGTTTCTATCACCAAGTATTGCTAAAGAATCACCCTTGTTTAGTGAAAAACTAATATTTTCTAAACTCCATGTCTCCCCTTTATCTAATGTCGGTGTATCTTCTCTGGTATCTTGAAACAAACTCTTCAGATTCTTTTTTGTATATTTGTATTTTGTTTCATCATCATTATAATATTTTTTATATACTTTTTTAACTTCTAAAATTACCTCACGCATTTACAACACCATTTTCACTTTTTTCTCAGAGTAATAAATAAGATTACAAGCATAAAGAAATAATAAAAAAGAGATAAAAGCAGTAATACATAAAACTATATAATTACTATTTTCAACTCCATGGTAAAAAAGAGAGCGGGTAAAATCTACATAAGTATTTAATGGATTAAAATGATTTATAAACCCTATAATTCCATCTTTTGGAAAAGGAAAAATAACAGAACTAACAAACATCATATAAAGCACTAAGAGGTTTAGTCCCTTAGAATAATCCCTATAGAGTAAATTTTTAAAAGCTAAAATAGTCCCTATTCCAAAAGAAAACATCACCATAAATATAAATACAACAGGTAACAAAAGCCAATCTATTCTCGCTTCCACACCATAATATAAAACAACACAAGCAACTAAAACCAAACGTAAGAGTAAATGAAAAAAGGTCATTGCATTTTGCGATACAATGAGAACAATGAGAGGTACATTATAGTTCTTTAAAGCATTTCTCTCAGTCCGAAATACATTTACAGTTGTTGTAATGAACTGTGTCATAAAACGATAAAGAGTTATCCCAATAACAATATACATAACAAAAGGAATATCAGCCGAACGACGAATGATTCCAAGCGCCGCTAAACCTATAAACACAGTCAAAGGAACTAAAGGAGGAAATATCACCCAAAACAACCCCAGCTTTGTATCTACCCTTGCATATTTAATATCGCGTTTTACAAAAGTGATACTATGTTCAAAATTATCAACAAGTTGTTTAAAAAGTTGTTTGTAGGCGTTCAAGAAACTTATTCTTTTTTAGCGATATAATCCAAGATTCTATTATAGTCTTCTATAAAATCAACCTCTGCCCAAAACGAACCTTTTATATCTTCAACATAAATGGGTTTACCTGTCTCAACAAGTGAGTAAAAAACATCTTCCCACCACATGTTATACTCACCTTGATCAACAAGATATTCTAACTGTGCTTTCATCGTTTTTATATCTTCTTTAGCAATTTTAGCAATCCCTACATACTCACCAGTTGTTTCTTCATTTGTTAACTCTTTTCCAAAACGTAATAATCTATCACCTTCCCAGTTAAAACGATAGTCAGCATCTTCTATTCGTGTACTATCTGACAAAAATATTGGTGATTTCTTAGTTACAATTAATCTCTCAAGCATGGAGTCTTCTATAAATAAGTCAGCATTTAAAATCAAGAAGTCTTCTTCTGAGTCCATAAAATCTTTCGCAAACCACATAGAAGCAATAGAATTTGTAACCTTATAGAATGGGTTTTTATATGTCGTATAGTCAAAGCCCTTTAATGCTTCATGTATATACTTTTCCTGATACCCAACAACAATAGCAATATCTGTAATATTATGTCGATATAAAAGCTCCATAGTACGTCTAATAAGAGGCTTAGAACCAACTTCTACACAACACTTAGGATGATCGCCTAAGTATCTACTAATTCGTGTTCCTACACCTGCTGCTAACATTAATACTTTCATCTTTTTCCTTTAGTTTGCTTGTTTAAATAAATCTAAAATCATTTGCATATTTTCATCATCTACAACCGAAAATCGTATACAGTTTTCTAAACATTTTACATCAAATTTTACTTTTGCAATTATTTTATTTTTTAATAACAAGTCTTTATGATAATCATAATTTTTTGATCTCAGTAATATAAAATTTGCTTTTGTATCTAAGTAAGTAATATTCATAAGTTCTGTACTCTTAAAAATACTTTGCCATTTTTTAACCTGACCTACATTTCTAAAAAGTATCTCTTCCGATTTATCTAATGTTTTACTAGCAATAACACCAGCTAAATAGTCTATTTCATCTATGGGCTTTACTTTTCGTAAGAGTTCTATATTCTCTCTATTTGAGATGGCATACCCTACTCTAGCTCCAGGTATTCCCAAAGCCTTAGAAAATGTCCGTGTAATAATTACATGTGTATTATTATCGAGTAACTTTATTGTATTTATATTTTCATAATGATAATACGCTTCATCAAGAAGAAAGAGTGTCTTTGTTTTTTTTGTATGCTCTGTGATTCTTTTTATCTCTTCAAAACTAAGCGCAGTACCAGTAAAGTTATGTGGACTGATAAGAGAAAACAATGTTGTCTTCTCTGTCACTTTGAGACAAATATCATCTACATTCATAGTACCATCATCACGAAAATCTAAATGAACTACATTTGCTTTTTTTTGATAGCTATATACATCATACATTGCAAAACTAGGGTAATAATAAACAACCTCATCACCTTCTTCTACAAATACTTCAAAAACACTTTTAAGTGCTTGTTCGCTTCCTTGCGTTAACAACAAGTTCTCGATTTTTACACCCACAAAAGTCGCTAACTTTTCATATACTTCATACAAGTTTGGATACTCTCTTAAATTTAAAATATCTTCTGTTGTAAATAAATCATCAAGAGAATCAAAAGCACTAAATGGTGGTTCATTTTTATCTAAACAAAGAAAGTCTTTTGTTTTTGACTTTTCTAGTGGGGGTCTGTAAAGCTTTGACAAATATACACTATACATTCGTTGAGTCCTTTACACTTTTAACTAATGGCAATAAACACTTTTTATATAAATAACTATTTTTTACATCTACCATAGTTGCAAATGTTTTTGCCTTAGTAAAATCAATACAATTTCCAGCATCAATAGTTACCCATTTTTTACCCCAACTTCTAGATTCAAATTTAATATCTTTAGGTAAATTTCTTCCAAAAATATTTTTAATCTCCTCTTGGTCAGAACTACTAAGTTGCATAACCTCTTCATCTTTATATTTTCCTATTCCAATGTGAATATTCACTGTACCTACAAGTAAAAATAAAAAATAATCTTCATACCCATCAACCTTATAAAACACTCCAAACAACTGTTTTTTTGGTTTGTTCTTTATTTTATCAAAGTTATTAAACCATTGTTTGCAAAATACTTCATTAAAAAGAAACGATTCATGTCCACCCCCACGCAAATCTTTTACCATAGAGGACATCTGTAAATTTTGTTGTAAAACAGTATCAATATTTTCAAAAAATGAAACTAATAAGTTTGTTCTAGACTCCAAAAATAGTGCCTTATTTTCTTTCATTACTTTTACATTACTTTCAGTTAAATCAGTATAGTTAGCAATTACATATGGCAACATTTTTTTATCTAAAGAAGCACCTGCAACTACTTTTTTATATTTATCTATAGATTGTGGGGATAAATCATAGTTATAAATACTTTTATCAAAGAGTGTATGAGACTGGTTTTGTAACACTAACTCTGCGAATTTATCTAACTGTAGTCGCATATAGCCCATAACAAAAAGTAAATCACCCTCTTGTAATTCACTTCTTATATATTGATACAAAAGCTCATAGTCGTCACTATGTTTAATATGTATCTGTTTATCTATCAAATTAGCGTGTGTGAATTGCATATTTGAACCAGTTGTATAAAGCTTCACAAGTTTTGTCTCATTATTTATAAGTTCTGCTAACTCTTCATGGTATTCTTGTGTCCACTCATTCTCATTCACAGAAGATATACTTCCAAGAAGAGCAACTATTTTACCTTTGGAATTAAAATTTTGCAAATCTTTAAAAGCTGAACGAACACCAGATATTGAGGCTCGTCTACTTTGATCATAAAATAAAATATTCTTATTATCAAGATTAATTTTATGAATGAGTCCCATAGATTCAAAAGCTTTTATACTACTATAATCTTTTGCCGCTTGTACAACATCTAAGCCACATTCTTTTACAGACAATAATACTCCCACACTCATGAGTGGTGCATGATTTTGAACTAAAGGAAGGGTATATCGAACTCTAACTCCATCAATATTTGCTGTTATATTCCATACTAAGGCTTCTATATCAAACTCTGCATTTATTAATCTTGCAGTATCTGAATCATTTACACCATAATTTAGAACACGCAGTCCTTTCTTTCTCTTATGAAGTGCTTCTACAAATTGATTATACGTATCCATAGAAGAGTTTACAATACAAGTTCCACCCTCTCGTAGTCCTAAAACTACCGAAGATTTTGCTTTTATAACACCATCTATCTCTTTATGGTTATGCATATGCTCTTTACCAATATTTGTAAAAAAACATATATCAGGGTTTACTATTTTCGCACCTTTTATCGTTTTTTCTTCGTTTGCATCTACTGAAAATTCTACTATTTCGTATTCAGTATTTTTTTCTAAGTTTGCAAGAGTTCTTAAAACTGGTATTTTCGCATTAGCACTATTTAATATCGCATGTGATTTTGTCTGTTGCTCAAGAAGGTGATGGACTTGAATTTTTGTTCCCGTTTTTCCTTCTGTTCCCGTTATTAACAAGGTCTTGGGATTTACCTCTTGACGAATGGATGAAGATACTTCTTCATATGCTTCAAGTACATCTGAGACAAGGTATACCGGTGTTTGCAAGTTATCTATACATGAAGTATCATCAACAACAAAGGCTCGTACTCCATTTTTAATAAGTCTAGTTAACTCTTTATTTATACTTTTATTCGCTTTTTGCAAGTCTTGTTTTGCTGTAAAAAAAGCAAGGTTTCCAAATGAATTTCCAACACCAGTAAAACGCATATTTTTTTCACAATTATGCCATGTTCCTTTTGTATACTTTTGTATCTTCATAGGTGTTATAAACACCTCTTTATAAGTCTCTATCTTTTTAATAAATTCTGATGCCATTGAAAGAAATGTTTTTTGATTCTCTAAAGACATCTCGGTAATACTATAGCCATACACCTCAGCATCTGCATCTTTTAATAGTACCTTGGTTTGTTCCATACCATTTTTAATTTCACCTATCCATTGATTAAGAGAATATTCTCCATCTAAATTTGGATTATATGGCATTGTAGGATGAAAATTATTATAAAGAAGAAGTTGATTTAAAAGTACTCCTGCAAAGGTTCTACAGTTTCCATCTGAAAAAGGATGAAGCATTTCGAGTTCTCTAACTATAAGTGCTATGGCTCGTAATTTTGTATCGTTATTTTTTGCAATAGTTATACTTAGATTATATCTTTTTACAATCTCTTCAATTTTTTGAACTGTTAGCTTTTGCACATAAGCTTTAGCATCATAAAAATCACTCAATAATTCTTTTCCGTCAATAGCTCTTTGTGTCTTAAAATCTAAATTTGGATACCAAGGACGGTAACTTAATTTACCAAGTTTTTGGAGTAAAGAAAAAACCTCTTTTACTTGAAGATTCGTTGCTGTTTTACGGATTTTTTTGTCATTAAACACGAAGGTCTCATCACCCATACGCATCTCTAAAACTTCTTGAATATGCTCAATAGTAGTTGTTTTTACAAAAAAAGGCATTGCATTTCGTAGGTATCGTATATCACCTGGAGCACTCTTTGGGTTTGTTGTCTCTACATGAAGCATACAAACACGATGTAATTGTAAAAGATACATAGCATTAAGACCACATTCTTCTCCATGGAAGTTATCCATCATAAATGAAAAACCATTCATCATAGCTTGAACAGAACCTTTTTCCCTTTCATCATATTTAACCCAACCATCATATTTTTTATGAAACCTTCCATCTACAAAAAAACGAAAAAGTTGTTTTTTATCAAATTGTTTTAAATATTCTATACTAGCCATTAAATATCCTTTATCTCAACTTTTATTATCATACCAGTGTTCACTTTAAGCTCTTTTTGTCTCCACTTCTTTTTATTTTTAACATCACAACCAAGTCCAAAGTAAAAGGCATAATCATCTTTTTCAAAACTTCTCGCAAAAGCTGTTGATTCAAAATAAAATAGTTTCTTTGGTTTTAATACATCCACTAAATCACTTTCAAAAACTACATTCTTAAATCTATTTCCACTTTTTTGTGTACACAAAAAGTAAACTTTTTTATTTCTCACTAAAATATCTCGTGGAGTATATTCTTTAGGTATCTTTATTTGTTTAATTTCAAGACTTTTATTCTTTAATTCTTTTATTCTAAATATTCCAAATGGGTTAATATAACTCCATGCAGATATATAAAGGGATGTCTTTCCTACACGCTCACTTTTGCTAATGCGTATTGTTTTATTAGCCTTTGCATGTGGGAATAACATCTCCCTTGTTATATCTTTTCTTGGGATAAAATCTCCATCTTTATACTCAAAAACTAGACTGTAATTATCTAATTCATTTTGTGATAATTTTACTTTTTTTCTCTTAGATAAAGACTGTTTAACTGCATACAGCTTAGTGTTTACTTCTAACAAAGAGTATGTTCTTTGCCTTGCCCCTAGTAGTTTAATTTTCCAGTCTTTAGCATTCGTATTTGAAACGGCAACAGCCGCACCTTTGGGAGTTGAAATTCCTGCTATTAATTCATTTTTATAACTAATAATATCAAAAACATGTAAGGCATCTGGAATATTATAAAAACTTTCCCAAGGAGTATTCTTACTTTTACGATAAAGGTGCCCAAATCTTCGATTTTCTGTAGAATCATGTCCTGGTATATAAAGAAAATCATTTAAAACTCTAAAAACATCTATTTGTTCATCATGTACTTTTATCTTTTCTATAAAGATATTACGAGAGGGGCTGTAACTAATAATTGGTACAGGACCTGCATTTGGAGCTGGATGAGAATTACTACTATTTCCAGCAGCTATATAAAGTGCATCGTTAAAAAATTGCATATCCCAAACATTACGAGCATAAATATTTTCTCCATCTTTATATTTATTCTTATATGGAATTCCTATTGTTTTCATAGCTTTCGTTACATTTTTTAAATTCTTATTCAACGCTAAATATAAATCAATTAGTGTGAGAAAATTTTGAACCTCTACATTAGTACAACTATTTGCAAGAATAGTTTGTTGTAATGCTCGTAAAATATATTTATTATTTATAAATGATTTTTGCTCTTTTTCTTTCCACTTAAACATTTTTAAATTTCTATCTTTCGTTACAATATTATCCATTTTATCAAGATTTTCAAATAAAGAATAAAGAAATTTATATCCAAATAAAGTATCATCTTCAATAATTTTTATCTTTGTTCCAATGTAAACTCTTTCTTTTAAATAAAGAGGAAGTTGAAATCCTTTATCATCTTTTGCACATAAAAATAAGAGTCTATTCCAAAAATACTTTGCCTCATACGTTTGATTTAAAAGAGTCTCAAGCTGCGAAATAGTTGATGGCAAATTATGTTGTTTACCAGTTCTCTTTTTAAAAGCATATTCACTCCACCTTGCAGTACCTTCAGTGAACCAACGGTTTTTAAACATCGTGTATGCATTTTGATAAACATGAAAAAGTTCATGAGCAGGTGTTAGATTATCAAATTGTATTTTATTTGATATTGCAATAGAAAGTGATTTTGTATTTTCCTTTATTATTTTATAATCATATAGGATAACAGCATCACCAGAATTCCCGTTGTAGCCCAAAGAAAGAATATGTACATCAATATATTTCACAGTATTCTTATACCGTGATCTAACTAGAGGTCTTTCAAATTCAAAAATATTATGAAATAATTGATTTGCTGTATCTAATTGTAATCCAATATTTTCTATTATATCAGGAATATTATTATTATTTAAATCTGTATTATCTTCAAGGGCATTCACCCCATGGAGTGTATAAAAAATACGAAATTCATTTACTTGATGTATTTTATCCAAACTTTCTCGTTCTTTTTTCCAAGAAGCTTCTATCATAGATACAAGAAGAATAGAAATAAATAAAATAATTTTCATAAGCTATTATTTAAGTAGTAATGCTAAAGCCAATCTATCTTTAACGCCTAGTTTCTTATATACATGCGAAGCATGTGCTTTTACTGTTCGAGGTGTTATACTTAAACTATTAGCTATCTCTTTATATGTTTTCCCATCTTTTAGTAAAAGAGCTACCGATTTTTCCCTACTACTTAGAACATCTAAATTTAAAGAATCACTTACTTCTTTCATTGGGATATCTTCAATAAGACTAGTAATAAACTCAGGGTAAAGCCACACCATATTTTCTTTTATTGTTGCAATAGCAGCAACAATAAAATGATCTCTCATTAAAGCATTTCCATAACCCTTCGCTCCATACTTTAAAACAATTTTTGCTGTCTCTATACTTGGAGTACGATGAAGCATTAAGACTTTATTTTTTACTACTAATCGTTGCATAATACTTTCGCATTTTCCACTACAAGAAGAATAATTCATAATAATAATACTATTTTCAACATCTAATAAATCATCAATATCATCTACTAATGTGTATTTTTCATTAAGTGCTTTTTCCCAATGTTCAATAAGTAATAAGTCATCACTATGTAATACAATATTCATGCTATCTCTCCGTAAAGGTGTATTGTTTTGTTTTTAAAATAGGTTTTAAAATGTAATCCAATACACTCTTTCTACCAGTAATAATATCAACATTTACTGTCATACCTGGAATAATTTTTAATTTTCTTCCCTGCTTTTCAAGAAATTTTTTATCTGTCTTAATTCTAACAGTATAAAAAACATTTTCTTTTTGATCTGTAATGGTATCTGCGCTAATATGAATAACTTGACCTGTTAATCCACCATAAATTGAAAAGTCATACGCTGAAAACTTAACAATTGCTTTTTGCCCAAAATATATAAAGGCAATATCTGATGGTTTTATTTTCACTACTACAAGCAAGGTCGAGTCGGTTGGTACAATCTCCATAATGTCCGCACCAGGCTTAATTACACCACCTATAGTATGAAAAAATAACTCTTGTACTATCCCTTTCATAGGTGCACGAACCAATGTTCTTTTTACTTGGTCTTTTAATGCGCTTGAATTTGCTCGGTAGCCCTTAAGTTCTGATATTGCTTCATTTAGCTTTAGCTTTGCAGCACTTTGGGCTAATAGTTTTGTTTCTTTAATTGTACTTGCTA
Source organism: Sulfurimonas sp. SAG-AH-194-I05 (assembly GCF_029215955.1). Classification (GTDB taxonomy): domain Bacteria; phylum Campylobacterota; class Campylobacteria; order Campylobacterales; family Sulfurimonadaceae; genus Sulfurimonas. The sequence goes on along the minus strand of NZ_JAEMVA010000014.1, from coordinate 14,353 downwards.
CTTCATTTATTGCTGACTTTAACCTAGGGATAGAAAGACGAACTGAGTCATACCTTTCTTTAGCCTCATTCGCTTCCCTTTGTAGTTGTAAAAATTCAATTTTTGAACGGACACCTTTTACAACCATAGGTCGTGTCATACTCACTTCTTCTTCTATAAATCTCAGCGATGCCTTTAAACTATTTTTTGTACTTTTAGCCTCAGACAGCTCTTGTGCACGTTGAGAAAGTTGTGAGCGTAATGCACTTAATTTTGAATTTAATTGTTGCTTATTTGTATAGTAAAGACTTTTTTCATTTTCAATTAAACGTGGAATTTTTTCTTTCATTTCTAATGATACATTAAAAGGTTTTCCACTTGATTCTGCTTTTAAACGAACGATTTTTGCATCTAAGGCATCGGCTTTAATTGCATTTGTACTAAAGGAGGACTTTGATTTTAAGTTATCTATTTTTACTAAAAGTTGCCCTTTATAAACAGTTTCACCCTCTTTTACTAAAATTTCTTTTATAATTCCACCTTCAAGATTTTGAACCATCTGGTTTTCACCACTAGGAACAATATCCCCATCACCTCTAGCTATTTCATCTATTTCTGCAAAATATGCCCACACAAAAAATATACCCACAGCTATAAGCCAAAAATACATCACTGTACGTATTTTTCTAGGAGTCGATACCAGCACAGCAGAGCTGAGTGAATGCATAAACTCATAGTCTTTTTCTGTGAGTTTCTTTTCTAATTTATTAGACATTTTCGCCTGCTCTTAATTTTTGTGTTACTTCTGATTTTGGACCATCTATAATCAGCTTAGCTTTGTGCATAACCATTACTCTATCTGCTAAATCAAGTAAGGCCAACTTTTGCGTTACAAGTATCATTGTGCTATTGTGTAGTTCATCTTTTAGTTGTCCAATTAAATTTGCTTCTGATGTTTGATCCATAGAGTTACTTGGTTCGTCCATTAACATTATATTTGTACCACCTAATAATGCCCTTGCAATACCTACACTTTGTCTTTGTCCACCTGAAAGACCTGCTCCACGTTCACCAATAGGCATGTCATAACCTTTAGGATGGGTATGAACAAACTCGTATGTTCCACTTACAATAGATGCACGAATAACATCTTCGTCACTAGGATGTCTTTCTGAAGAAATAATATTATCTTTAAGTGTCCCTTTAAATAAGTTAACATCTTGAGGTACAAATCCCATATTTCTTCGTAAATCGGCAGGATCAATTTGAGAGATATCAATTCCATCAATTAAAATAGTTCCACTGTCTGGTTCATAGAGTTTTAAAATAAGTTTAGTAATTGTGCTTTTACCTGATCCTATTCGTCCAATAATTGCGATTTTTTCACCATCATTAATCTTAAAACTTACATTATCTAAAGCCGGTATATCCCCACCAGGATATGTAAAAGTAACATTTTGAAATTCTATTTGCCCACTGATATCTGGTCTTTCTAAAAACTGTTGTCCTGCTGCTCTCTCAGTCGGTCTCGATATAATATCGTTAAGTGTTTCATAAGAAGATTTTGCATCTGCATAGTTTGTAATTAATGCCGTTGCTTGTCCCATAGGGGCAACAGATCTTGAAGTTAAAATAATCGTAGCGATTAATCCACCCATAGTCAGCTCAAACTCTTGAATCATAAAAACACCAAAAACAACAATAAATACAGTATTAAGTTGAATTAAAAAATTAGTTATATTTGGAATAGAGGCTGATAATAGTCGTGAACTTAAGTTCTTCTCAGCTATTTCACCGGTTGATTCTTCCCATTCCCATTGCATCTTTCCTGCAAGACTCATCGTTTTAATCGTTTCAATATTTTGTAAAGCTTCAATCAAAATACCATTCTTTTTAGCGGATGCTTCATGTGAAGCTTCAATACTTCCTTTGAGTGGTCCTTTTATTAAAGATGCATAAAGAAACATCAAGACAACGGTTGTAATGGGAATGAAAACTAAATTTCCTGCAATATAATAAATTACAAATAAAAATATAATAGCAAAAGGAAGGTCTATAACTGCTGTCATAGTCGCAGCTGTAAAAAATGCACGTACTGATTCAAAGTTTTTTAAATTATTTGCAAAAGAACCTACTGAGTCAGGATGCGAAGACATTTTAAGATCAATCACTTTTTCAAAAATGATTGAGGACATAATAATATCACTTTTTTTACCAGCTAACTCCAACATATAGCCACGTGTAAACTTTAAAAATAAGTCTAATATATAAACTGAAATAATTCCTATTGTAAAAACCATCAAAGTTTCTTCCGCATTATTTGGAATAACTCTATCGTATACATTCATAGTAAATAAAGGCGTCGCTAAAACAAAAATATTAATAAGAAAAGATGCCCATAAAACATCTACATAAATTCCTTTAGAGAGTTTAATCGTACTCCAAAACCAATGCTTTTGTTTTAACTGAAGCGTTCTACTGTTTTTCTCAGAATACTGAAACTCTTTTTTAAGCATAAAGGCAAAACCTAAATACTCACTTTCCAGTTCTTCTACACTCATCCATTCCTCTACCCCATCACCATCGGGGTAAATTATTTTAACTTTTTTTCTATCTTGTGAAAAATTTTCTAAAATACATGTGTAATCATTACTTAGAAGTAAAATCATAGGAAGTTGAAGTTGGAGCATTTTGTTAATTGGGCGTTGTACTATAGTTGACTTTAACCCTGCACGACCAGCTACTCGAGAAAAAAGAGATTTCGAACTTCCAACTGAAAAAAGTTCTTGAGATTCTTGCGAGTTATGAACAGGTAAACCAGCCATTAAAGCTTCCGCTGTAAATGGTTTATGAAATAGTTTTGTGTAAAGGACGAGAGAGTCTAATAAAGAATCTTGTTTTATGAAAATTAGTTTATTATTCAATCTATTCCTTTGTTTACAATTCTACTATAAATATCGGCTTTTCAGCCCACTTCTGAAGTTTATTTTAACGAATAAGTTCAACTTCAATGCGACGATTTTCAGCACGACCTTCTGCTGTAGTATTTGAAGCAATTGGACTGCCTTCACCGCGTCCCTGTGCTTCAAGACGACGCGCACTTATGCCATCATAAATTAATGTTTGTTTTACTGCCTCTGCACGATTGCGTGAGAGTGTCATATTATAACTATCACTTGAAGTACTATCTGTGTGACCAATAATTACTGCATTATATGTTGGATTACTTTTCATAAAACTCGAAAATTCATCTATTTTATGTCGCTCAAATGATTGAATTTCAGAAGAATCTGATTTAAAATTTAAACGTAAAGTTATAGCAATTGGACACCCAACATCGTTAACAGATATACCAATAGGAGTTTGGGGACATTCATCAACTGCGTCATATACTCCATCTTTATCACTATCTAATGGACATCCCTTTTCATTCACTTCTTCTCCTAGAGGTGTCTGGGGACATTCATCAACCGAGTCATATACTCCATCTTCATCGCTATCTAATGGACATCCTTTTTCGTTCACTTCTTCACCTGCTGGAGTTGTAGGACATTCATCTATAGAATCAAGTACTCCATCATTATCACCATCTTTATCACCTAACGCTGGTACATAAATAGTTACCATAACACGATTAGAAAGACGAATTCCTTCCTCTGAAGCAGTTGTAAAAAGAACATCTTCTGCACCACGGTGTTCAACAAAGATTATATTTTCATTTACTTCATTATCTTTTAAATACGTAAATATAGTATTTGCATAATCTTTAGAATCATTCCGTGTTTCTTGCGTACTTACTGAATCTCGCCACCAGTTTTGCATATGATTTGCATATGTATTCGAGTCAATAGAAACTTCACCTTGATCATCCGTAGCTTCACGAGCGTGACCTATAATTTTTATTTTTATTTCTTGATTATTATCTCTATAACTTTTTATTTTTTTAACAATACGATGAAGTATTTCATCTGAATCATCGTCTAAGTATCCATTTTGAAATGACAACATTTCAAAACGGATAATCTCTGAGAAATCACCATACATAAACTGGTCCATATCTTGAGCCATATTTGTTTGGTCTGCTACAGTATATACATCATCATATGTGCCTGCTAACAATGAACTAACGAGTAATAATTGCCCTAAATACTTTTTCATCTAAAATCCTCTAGCATTTTTAATAATTTCAATTTCAGCTCTTCTATTTTCAACTATACCTTCTTGGGTATTATTATCAGCGACAGGATTGTCTTCTCCTCTGCCTTCGCTACGCATTCTCTCTCCCGATATTCCATCATCACGTAAAGCAAACATAATACGATTTGCTCTTCTTCCTGAGAGCCACTTGTTATAATCGTAAGAGCCTATATTATTTGTGTATCCCACAATGTTTATATTATAAGAAGGATTCTTTCTTAAATAATTTGCAAACTCATGAACTTTTTCTTTACCACTATCTGGCATTATAGAACTGTTGTTTGGAAAATTAATGCGCATTGTCATTGAAACTGTACAACCAACAGTATCTACATTATAACCTGCCGGTGTTGTAGGACATTTGTCATCTGCATCTATTACTCCATCTTCATCACCATCAAGGATTACTTCAGGTTCTTCTTCCATCAATGGTTCTTCTTCTACCATAGGTTCTTCTATCACATCAGCAATTATTTTTAAATCCATAGGCTTAGAATGTTTTTTACATCCATAAGGCATAATATTATTTCCCTTACGTGAGTTGTCACACAAGTCAATATTATCAGCTATTTTATCGTTATCTAAATCAAACGTAATAGGTAAAGTATCTAAAATTTGGTGTGCTTCATCATCTGTAAAAAGATTTACTTTTGATGTAAACTCATCCGCGGTTCCATTGATTCCAACAACCAGAAGACCTAATGCATCAAGAATTCTATACTTAGCAAATAAGTAATCATACTCCGCTTGAATAATTTGTGAACGAGAGTTAATAACATCATTTTGTGCTGAAAGTAAATCAAGAAGTGATCTTCTACCTAAGTCATACTCTTCTTTATAAAGCTCAAGTGTTTTTTCAGAATACTGACTATAATCTTTTAAATCATTAAGTTGGGTCCCTAGCATTTCATACGCACTCCAAGACAAGTCAAGACCTTCTATAATTTGTCTTCTTAAATCTCTTCTAATCTCTATTTCTTGGCTTATTTTACTAATATTTTGCTGCTCTGTTGCAACATCAGCTCCACCTCTAAATAGATTATACGTAAGTATAATTCGTGCCTTAAAACGATCGTCGGGTTGAGAAAAACCATTATTCAATTCATCATGATCATTAAATGCTTGGCTTAATTCTAAATCAACTTTAGGATAAAAATCTTTTTTTCTTTGCTTCATTAAAGATTCAGCACCTTTAATATCATACCTTGCAACAATAATAGAAGGATTATTTTCTATAGCATACAAGGCAGCTCTCTCAATACTTTCTGGCATTCTAAGCGTAACAATTGGTTTTATCATTGTACTAATATCAGGTAATCTACCTAAAACTCTTCTGTATTGGAAACCAGCATCTCTTGCATTATTTTTTTGCACAGTTAAGTTTGAACGGGACAAAGAAAGTGTTGCTTGGATTTTTTTCACTTCTGATTCAGTTGTTAACCCTGAATCAAATAAGTCATTTACTTTATTATAAATATCTTCATTAATTTGTACATTTTGTTGGGCAGTTTTCACAAGTTCTTGTGTACTTAATACGTTTACATAAACTTCCACCATTCGAAATGCTTGCTCATTTGAAACTTCTAAGTATTTGTATGCAGCAGCAAGAATTCTAGCTTCTTCAAAATCGACTTTATGCATTGTTCCAAACCCATCAAATAAGTTTTGCGTTAAAGTGAGTGATGTTTCATAATCGTTATAGGATGTTTTATTAACATTATGGTCAAAGTCATCATTGTTTCCTGGAGTACCAGTTTTAAGTCTACCAGCTTCTGTATGACCTATACTCGCAGATAAATCAATACTTGGATAGTACTCTGATTCTGCAATATCTAGATCTTGCTGCGTAGCTCTATAGTTTTTTAATCTTTCTTGAATAATGGGATTTGTATTTAAAACTTCTACCATTTCTTCTTGCAATGTATAGCCTGATAAAGTTGTTATGTACAGTATAGGAATAGCCAAGAAGGTAAAAAATCTTTTTTGAAACATGTAAACTCCTTATTTCTCATTGCATTATAACTAAATGCATAGACAAAGTGTATGTTTTTTATTAAAAATAATTATGAAATTAAATTATGTTACTCGAATACTTTCATTCAACTTTTTTTAATTAAAGTTATACTATAATTTAACTATATAAAATATATTTTCATAAGGAATGTTTATGTTTGTTTCATCATATAATACTTACATTCAAACTAAATCAAATGAAAAAACAAATGAAAAACAAAGAAAAATTGAAAACGAGTCATTTAGTTCTAAAATAGCAAAGTCCTTAACTTCTCCTACACAAAAAAAACTCTCTACTGCATTACAATCAGAAATTTTAAATACTAGCAATACTTATAATAAAGTTTCAATTCAAAATCAAAAAAAGTCAGCTGGTGCACAAACAGAAAAAAGTCTTAATAAGTTCACAGCTTCAAATACTGTATTAAATGCAAAAAATGCCTATGAGGAAAACGCTCAAATACGTTTAAACTTCAGAATGCCACATGCTCCATTAAACCAAACGCCCTCTTTAGAAAAAAGTTTACCACAGGAACCAAAAGAGATCATTGAACGTAATATGCGTTATAAAATGGTAAATACGTACATTTCAAATGATAACTACTTTAAAGTAACAGCGTAGTCTTCTCTCCAAGCATCTGTTTTTAGTACCCTCTCATCATCAAAATATTTTAATTTAAAAGCATTTTCACATGCTCCATTCTTAAAATCCATAACAGCTATTTGAAGAATTTTTTTGCATTTCTTAGGAATATCGTAATGCCCTTTCATTCCTGTTAAGAACTGCTTTAGTGGGACTTTTGCATCCATACCTATGACATTATCACGGCAACCAGTTAACCCAATATCAGTAAGATATGCTGTTCCTTGGCTAATTTGTAGATCATCAGTTCCCACATGTGTATGCGTACCAATAATACCACTCACTTCACCTTGAAGTAACATAAGCATAGCTCTTTTTTCACTTGTAGCTTCTGCATGGAAGTCTATAAAAATATTTTCAACTCCCTCTTCTTTTAAGCTTGTAACCGTAGATTGAGCACACCTAAAAGCATTATCAGTATAAGGCATAGAAAAATGACCCATCAAATTAATAACTGCTAATTTTTCACCATTTATTTCATATGTTTTACAACCAGTTCCTGGAACTTCCTTAGGGTAGTTATGAGGGCGTAAAAGTTCATGTGTATCAAACAATGGAATAATGTCTTTTTTATCCCATGTGTGATTGCCACCACTCATAACATCTATACCACATGCTACTAATTCATTTGCATTTTTAGCAGTTAGTCCAAAGCCATGCGAAGCATTTTCATAGTTTGCAATGACAAAGTCTATTTTATATTCTTGTTTGATTTTCTGTAAGTAAGTTTTTAACATAAGTCGGCCGGGACTGCCGACTATGTCTCCTATAAAAGCTATACGCATTAATTAGTAACCTTTAAAGTTTTTCGTATTGTATCTAAAATCTATTCCTTACATTATTGTTTGGTCAATTGTATCGGTGATAGTTAATGAAATACTATCATCGCCTTTTGAGTATTCAGTTGTATGTGTTCCATCTTCATTATCTGTTTCGCTTTCTTTATTCCAACCAGTTGTATCTATTTCTACTTCATCTTCATCATCACCTGTGATGTTAAGTAAGTTAATATTTTCACCTTCAGAATTTTGCGTTGTTGTAGTCATATCTAAAACATCATCTAAGGTTATTTCTATACTTTGTGCTTCATCTACATTTAAATTAAGTGTTTCAATATTAGAAATATTTTCCATTCTTGCATCAGAGAAATCAAGTGAAACCTCACCTGTAATATTTAGCGTATCAGAGCCCTCTCCACCATCTACTGCAAAACCTTCATTAAACTCTATCGTATCATCACCGGCACCTAAATCAACTGTTCCCGTAAAACTACTTGAAACATCTCCGAGTTCTACTGTATCATTTCCATCACCCATGTTGATATTTACATCACCTTGTAGTTTACCTGCACTTAGAGTATCATCTCCACTACCCATGTCAATGCTATTTCCATAAAGATTACCCGTGCTTGTAAGTGTATCATTACCTTCGCCAGTAGAAATATCACCCTCATAATCACTAGATATTTTATCCAGTGCTATCGTATCATTTCCTAAGCCCATAGTAATACTTGCATTTTCTGACAAGCTACTAGCGTTCAATATATCATCACCTGCACCCATAGAAACAGAAGCATTTCCTTTAAGAGTTTGCTCTATTGCTACAGTATCATCGCCTGCACCCATATTTATACTAGCATCACCTTTAAATGAGCCATCTAAAGTAACATCATCAGAACCATTACCAGAATGCAATGCAAAATCTCCATCAATTGAACTGTTATAAACATAACTATTATCTTGTGAAACAGTCGTTGCTGGAGCTTCTACATCTATATATACATGAAAAGAAGTCGTATCGTCATCAGCGTCAGCAGCTGTTATAGTAAAGTCTTCTCTTATATCTGTTGTAAGAGCGTTACTTGAAAGACTGTACGTATAATCACCCGTAGTAAAGTCAAATACTAATGTACCACCATCTGCGGTTGTAATTCCCCCAGTAGGAGTGGAAGTAAATTCTGTACCATTAACTGTAATAGACGTAATAGCACCTGCTCCATCTGTATTAAAGTCAATGTTATCAAGTGCGTTACCAGATACTGATGCTGTAGTTATTGCTACAGAATTTGACACAACACCATCAAGTTCACTTGTACTATTTACATAGATAGTTGGAATTCCACTAGGTGCTCCAACTGCTTCTAGGTTATGTAGTTGATTTTCTGTTTCATCATTGTTAATACCGATTGTATGTACTTCAATATTTGAATCTAGCACAAAATCATTCCATGTTTCTATATACGCATCAAAATCTGTTCTGTAATCATCATACGTATTACCATCTGCAAAGAAAAATACAACATTGTTATCTGCATCTGGTGCTGTATCATGTGCAGCAACTGTTGCTTCAAGACCTTGGTTAAAGTCTGTTCCATCTTTGTCAGTTGCTAGCAAGTTTGTAATTTCAAAACTCGAATCTTGCCAATCTGAAGCAATAAGACCTGAACCATTACTTCCATCACCACCCCAAGTTTGAATTACGTTGACATTAACATTACCAAGAGCTTCATATTGAGCAATAATATTTTCAATCGCATTTTCTGTAAGAGTAAGGTCATCATCTTCCATACTACTTGATATATCTACTAAGAATGTTACATTCGTTGTCGCGTTACTTTCAAATGTTAATGTTTGTACTTCATCTATACTACTCGGTTGTGTATCTGTGATTATCGTAACTCCATCTTTATCTGAAGCATCTGCTGAGACTAAACAAGCATCACTTGCATTTGTTTCAGTAGATGTTGCGGTAATCCCAAGTTCAAAGTCGGCAGTTCCATCTGGAACTGTTAAAGTCAATGCTTCTGAAATACTTAAAGCACCATTTGGAACATCAATTGTCCATGTACCATCACCGTTATCTGTACCTTGGCTTAATGTTGCACCTGTTGGTACATTTGTAATAACAACACTCAAGCTCTCACTTCCGTCAGTATCGCTTAATGCTGCTTCGATATCTACTGTATAAGTACTCGTTACTTCTGTTGCATTAGGTACTGTATCACCCTCGTTAAGTACTCGCTCATAAGAAATTTCATTAATTAAGAAGTCATCACCCTCTCCATATGCTGAGAATCTCACTTCATCAAAAGAAACACCATTTGTTGGAGCAAAAGTAAATGGACCATCCACTGTGTCTGTTCCACCCGTATGTTGTGCACTTCCAACAAGTTCTCCATCGTTAAAGAACTCTATAACTGCACGTTCACCAACATAGTCTGTATTTGGTGCGTTATCTACACTGTGTTTCCATGCAAAAGAAACATCTATACTTGAAACATCATTAGCAAAGTCTATTACTAAAGATTCTGATGCTCCTTCTTGTGTGTCATAACCAAGTTCTGCTTCTGCTCCTGTAACATTTTGGCCCTCTTCAACAGAGCCACTTACACCAAAGCCATCATGATTTGTACCACTAATAGAACTAATCGTAGATGGTGTTCCATCTTCATTAAATGTTGTTATTGTGTAACCATCCGTAGTGCTATCAGCATTTGAAACATCAATAGTTTGAACAATAGAACGCTCTTCATTCACTTCTATACTTACAGTAGGAACGTCCGCAACAGCCCCAACATTTACAGGAACTTCAATAGAATTCGTTGCACCATGTTCGTCTTGTACTGTTATTGTCATAACTGCGTCTGCATCTGAGTTTAATGCTGGAGAGAATGTCCACGTTCCATCATTGTTGTTTGTCATAGTACCGTTTGTTACCGTAATACTTGAAACACTTACATCATTACCGTCTACATCAGTTACATTTGCAAGAATAGATGCTTCATCTATAATAAGCTCTGTATCTTCACATGCTGAAAGAACACAAGTGTTCTCTGCTTCACTTGTTGCGTCTATATACTGAATACTAAAGTTAGAATTTTTAGCTGCATCTGTTGTAAAAACAATCATGTCAAATGTTGTGTCAACTGTAAATGAATTTGTCGTAATTAATCCATCTTCTCCACCTATACCATCGAGTTCTTGTTGTACATCTCCCGTTGCAACAACTTCTCCATCTTTGTATGCTTCCCAATGTGCTTTTGCATCTGGTGTTACTCCGTTTGAATCAGTATATGATGGATCAAAATGTCCACCTAACGAAGCTAAACCAAATGTTGCAGATGTAACATCATTTTCAAATTCAATAACAATTTTTTCATCATTATTTGATTCTATTTGCTCATCATCACTTGAACCTACAACACCTAAACCAATTCCATCATGTGTAGCATTATCATCAGTTCCATTAAAGCCTACAACACCTTGATTTCCATCAGAATATGCAGTTATTGTCACAGTTCCATCGTTAGAGCGAAGAACACCATCACTGTCTATAGTTCCCCATTCTTCAAGTGTTCCAGTTGCATCATGTGTACCTAGCGCTAGACCTTCAGTTGATCCCTCATCAGAAGTAGAACAATCAATCACTGGTGCATCATTTGTACCGTTTATTGTTATTACTAAGTCTGCTGAATCTGTTGCACCTTCTGAGTCTTTTATATCGTATGTAAATGTTTCTGCTAAAGTAGCTCCAACACCGAGTGCTTGAACTGCATCTAAAGTATTGTCAAGGGTATATGTGTATGAACCATCTGAGTTAAGTTCTAGTGAACCGTATGTTCCTTGGTATGTACCTGTTGTTGTAACGCTAAAGTCATGACTTTCAGGATCAGTGTCATTTGTTTTAACATTACCTTCTACTGAAACTGTATCTTCATCAATGCTATTTACATCATCATTTGCATTTACTGAATTTGGAATAGCTACATCGTCATCTATGATAGTTACTTTTCCAGTATCACTTTCTCCTGTACTCAATGTTGCACTTAATGTAAAGTTCTCATTTTCTTCATGTGTACTATCTTCTACTGTATCCATTTTCACTGCAAATTTACTTGCACCTTCTGGTACATCTATTGGAGTACTTGAATCATATTCTGTCCAGTTTGTTCCATCAAAGCTATAAGAGAATGTAGCAGCATAATCATCTGTTACTAATGCTGTTCCATCTGCAAGTGTAAGTGTAACTGTAGAATTAGCTTCTGCTCCACTTATTTTCACTGCAAGAACTGCTTCTTCGCCTTCGTTAACTACTATATCGTTTCCAGTAATATCTGCATCACACATTGTTCCAACAAATATACTTGGCTCACCTATTGGTTTTACATTCATGTGAACTGTTGCAGTATCGAGTGCAAAAAGTTCATCTCTAATCGTATAATCAAATGTTGCTGGTCCTGTATAGTCTTCATCTGGCGTAAAAGTAACACTTAAGCCATCATCACTTAATGTAACTGTTCCATTTACAGAATCTTGAACAGACACTAATGTGAAGCTATGACCTTCTGCATCTGAGTCATTTTCAAGTAATCTTGAAACATCAATCGTAATCGAAGTATCTTCATTCATATCAAAATCATTTTGAACGTATTCTGTACCATCTTCATTAAATCTGTGACCTGAAATCCCATCTTCATTTTGCCATGTGACAACATAACTTCCATCTTCAAGTGTTGTAACGGCAGGCTGCGTTTGTCCACTTTGTTCATCACTTATTTGTACAGCGTCTGACAATGTTGTTCCATCGAATGTTTGAGAGTAGATTGCTCCATCATCTTCATAAACAACTATAAACCCTGCACCAAACGGTGTAATAACTGGATTTTCTCCAGAGTCAGTAACAACACTTGCACTACCAACAACACCTGTACTTGATACTGTTTGCATAACAACAGAACCATTACTTTCATATGTTATAACAGCTGAACCATCAGCTAATGCTGTAATTTCAGGATCTGTTTCATTTGAGCCTGTTACACTTACTGCAATCTCTGCACCAGATTTTTCTAGTCCATTTTCAGTAAGTACAAGTTTTTGCGCATATACATCATAGTCACCATCTGTACCGTTTTGTGATTGCCATGTCATAAGTGCTGTTCCATCAGCTAACATTACTATATCTGAATCTATTTGGTCATTTTCTGTTGTTGTATTTACAATAACTCTATCACCAACTTCATTTCCTAAAGCATCAAATCTTTGTGCAACAACTGCAAAGCCACTATCATCATGAACATCACTATAAATTGGATTATCAATTGCACCATGGTCTGTGTTGTCTAGTCTTGCATCTGCTGAGTACGTTACTATAAATCCACCATCTTCTAAAGCAACAATTGGATCGTATTCTGCACGTGCCACTGTAAATTCATCACATTGAGAAGTTCCATTAGCATCAAAAACTTGACCTTGTATATAGCGTGAACCATTGTCCCAATTATCTGTGTCAATGTTCTGATCATCAGATGTCCACGTCACTAAATAATTTCCATTTTCAAGTCCAACAACATTTACATCATGCTGTGCTCTTCCACCTTCTTCGTTTACATTTGTTACAAATGTATTAACCCGTGTTGCATCTCCAACTTTTTCACCATCTACATCATATCTTTGAACAAATACATCATAATTTTGTCTCGTATCCCAAACTACTTCGCCACTATCATTTTCTCCATTATTATTTGCATCATTAACTTCTGCACCTGTATACGAAGATCCACTCTCTTCTGTCCATGCTACTACATAACCGCCATCTTTAAGTGCTGCTGTATCTGGAACTGATTGTGCACTTCCTTCTATAAAACCAGTTACTGCGAATTCACCTTGTGCTGTTTCAGCTTGACCGTAGTCATCTACTGCTGTTACTGTGTTAATATCATCATCTGTAATTGTTGTTGTTACTTCTGTTGTTCCTAGAGTTACTGCTTCGAAACCACCATTTGTATTATCAGTTATTGCTACTTTATAATCTTCATCAAGTTCATTAATACTATCTTCTACATTTGTGATAGTAAATTCTGCAGACTCTGTTTGACCTTGTAGAATTGTAACTTGGATTGTTTCAACAACTACGTCTCCGTTTGTTGAAACGTTTGAGATTTTAACATCTACAACCATATCTTCTACAACTGCGTTTGTAACAGATACTTTATATTTTGCTGATTCACCCTCAACTACTGATGCTGTTCCACTAATACTTAGTTCTGTTCCTGCATCTTTTTCGTTTGGAGTGTCTGGTGTATCTGGAGTATGCTCACCTGTCTCATCAAGAATTGTTCCTGTTGCTGTTTGTCCACCAATCGCTAAATCATAAGACTCATTATTATCAGCTAAGGCATCATCTGTTACTTTATGTGTAACTGTAAAGCTTGTTACACCTACTGGTACTGTGATTTCCCCATTACTTAATGTCACACCATTACTAAATTCTAAGTCTGAGTAATCCGCATTTTCAGTGGTATCATTTGTAACGCTAAATGCATATGTCTCAGCACTTGCAGATGCCCCACTCATAACTACATTGTGAACTAAATCATTATCTTCAGTTCCCTCTGTTTGCGTGTCTGATGTAATTGATTCTACTGTTACTGTATCATCATCTGAGTCTGAATCACTGTCTGAGTCTGAATCGCTGTCGCTGTCTGAATCTCTGTCTGAATCTGAGTCTGAATCGCTGTCACTG